>CAMDBA010000005.1 GCA_945888995.1 bacterium UBP8_UBA817
AATGTCGGATCAATATCTTGCATAAAGCGCGGCCCATCGCCATCCAGATCAAAGACAGGTTTATACGCCTCAAAAGCGGCACGCAAGGCATCCTCTTGAGGCGGACTCTTGTACAGATCTCGCCATTGTCGCTCCCTCTCCGGCATATACGCCGTTTGCAAAAGTCCGATCAAAAACTGAATCATAGCCCCATTAAAATCGGGACGAGGAATAAAGAGCGCTACAACAGGGTCGTCTGTCTCAGCTATCTGCCAAGGACAGATGATATCTATAGTACCGCTTTTGCGTATGATAGGGATCCAAGGATCGGTGATAAGGTTCATTAATGCGCTCCAATCTTAAATTTAGGGGGGTTAAAAATCTCAGTTGTTGAACTTCGTTGTTGAAGATGGGTGTTTAAAATACTGCAACCCATACTCGCTAGAATATGTCAGCCTCACAACCTGCTTATTTTGACCCAACGCACTACCTGTCCACACCCCGTCTGGGCCTTCCACCATCGGTACCACGATATAGTATTCCGATTTTCCAGGCCACGTTTCTTTGAGAAGACGCATCTGGTGTCTTAATTTTTTATCTGTAATAGGCGCTTCTTCTGCCACCCAAAATCGCCTTACAGAAACCTCACTCAAGGGCCAGGCATGTTTTGAATCAGATACCCATGGCCACAACCGTTCGCCCTCCCATTTCGCCAAACGAATCGATACGGTTTCTTCGCCAAGACGGGTTGTCGCATGGATATCGTCCTCCCAGATCTCTGTCATTGCGTAGCCAGTGTTCAAGACAAGTGTATTCCAAATAGCCTGGTTTTTCTCTGCTTTCTTTTTCCCTGACGCTTTATCCGTTTGAGGCTGTAACGGCTCTGGAATCTGAGACGCCCCCTCACCCTCCTCATCAAAAACATACTCGATCACCGTACGCAGGCCTTCTGGCACAGATAAGCACGTATGGTCTTTGATCCATTTAGCCGTTAGCCACAATTTCCCATGATCGGGATACACGTAGGCCGCTTTTGGAAAAATATCGCTATACCAGGTCGCCGCACAATCAAGACAGGGATCCGGCGAATAAATCCACAGTGAAACATCCCCCCGTTGGTCTATCCCTTGGTCTGAGGGATCCCCATTGGCCAAACGCACATGCCGCCGCAAGCGTCCGGCACGCTGAATGAGCAGATCCATAGGGGCCAAATCCGACACCATGTAGTCAAAATCCAAATCCATCGACTGTTCGATCACCTGGGTTGCGATCACTAATTTCCCCCGACGTGTTGCAGACGTACTTGATTTACCAAACTGCGCTTTGACATGGGTTTCGATACGCAGACGATCGCCCATAGCAAAGCGGGCATGAAATAATTCAATGCCATTTAACACGTCAGATTGCTTCATCAAGGTATAGGTTTCTATGGCATCTGCTACCGTATTGCACACCCACGCCACACAGTGCCCAGCCGTCAGTCTTTCGATGAGCATGAACGCCATCTCTTGCCGTTGATCCACCAATCTAAAGTGCAATGTCCGCTGTACTTCTGTACGCGTATCCACAGCGGTCTCCAAAATCCCATCTGATGCGCACTGCGTGAGTAAAGGGTATTGCAGCGAAAGATTTTCGGCCTTTTTGGGGATCCCCAGCCCTCGCTGATACGCAGATAATAGTTCCTGACGCATTTTCTGAGGCAATGTAGCCGACAATAAAATAGCCGAGCCTCCGCTCGCAGCATGAAATTCTAAAAGTTTCATTGTCAGCGTATGCATATACGCATCACTGGCATGGACTTCGTCCAAAATGAGAATTTTTCCACGCAATCCCCAGAGGCGTAGTGATTGATATTTTACGCAGAGAATCCCCAACAACACCTGATCAATCGTGCCCACCCCAAAAGGCGCTAACAATGCCTTTTTCCTGTTATCTGCAAACCAATAGCTACAAAAAGCTTGCGTGGTACCTTCTTCTAATTGAAGACCTTCCCGGACAACCTTATCCAGAGAATCAGCAAAGGCATCAACAAGCGAATTCGCCCCATGGGCCAAGACCAACGAAGCACTGGACGCCTCCTCAAAAAAGAATTGATACACAGCTACAATTCGCTCGTACATCGCATTGGACGTTGCCATCGTCGGTAACCCAAAATAAACACCCTCGCCAGCACCCGCAACCATTAATCGGTGCGCCAATGCCAACGCAGCCTCTGTTTTTCCTGCCCCCGTCACATCTTCCAAAACGAACAAGTGGGGAGATGTGGACAAAGACAACGCCAATACGGCCTTTTGAAGTGGGGTAGGCGTATAAGCACCAAAGAGCGCTTGAAAAGATAGACTCCGTTTCGCTCCAGTGCTCAAAAAGCCAGCTTGGGAAAGTTGATTCACCGCGTTGGTCTTGGCTATCTCCCAATAATCCGATAACGGCATGGGATTTTTTTCAAAACCCAGCTCCTCTCTATTTGAGCCTAACCAATCACAAACCGCCACAAAACCAGACAGCCACCAGGATATTTTTTTCATGTGATCCACATGAATATCGATATCTAAAATCTTACACACAGGCATTGTTTCTGGCAGTATAACCGTCATCAGATCCCGGACAAACGACGTCGCAGCTTGGATATCTTCCTCCGTAAATTTATGGGCCAGCACCAAACCGTTGGCACAAACAGGTTTTCCATGATGGCCAAATATGGGATTGAGAATAGGCGCAAGAAACTCGGTTAGATCCCTAGGGTCTGCAAGAATTTGCGCGGGAATACCCAACGTATTGCGTTGCAAAACATGATTCTGGATAACAGAATCCCACAGCTGCAAACCCAAGACATCATGCCTCTTGTCATAAAAAAACACAGGCGTCGATAGCCCATTTTGCTGCGCAATATCTGTATTAATTTGCTGAAAACTGCGGCTAAATTTTCCAAGATCGTGAAGGGCAATAAAAAAACACAAAAATTGAGACAAATGCAGCCCAGAGATCCCATAGGTTTTTTCAAAAAAACACCGAATACCCGATGATTTTTCGAGCAACACCCAAGAAATCGCGGCCACATCCAAGGCGTGGTAGACCAATAGATGATAGCCCCCCGTTTTATCAGATTTTCCCCAATACTTGTGATAATCCAAAGCGGGTACTCCCCCCATAGAGCTGGCCGGGTAAGTTAGGACAGAAGTCGGTAAATTTTAAGTGGAAAACCGAATAAAATCATGCGGCCTTCATGAGTTCCGAATGACCGTAATAGACCATGTTAGGCGTTCGATAGTCAAGGCTCTGATGCCGGCGTTTTTGATTGTAGAACTCAAAATCGTCCTCTACCTGACTACATAGTATAGTCACGAGATTTTTAGCCACAGAGAAATGCATCGGATATGAACAGCCGCTATATAGTGTAGTCACAAGTTCTGGCTATTCTGTATAACTCTCCAAAAACGGAGAGTGCAAAATGGAAGCAGGACATCGACGCCATGATATTTCAGACAAAGACTAGGGTTTACTGGCGCAACATCTGTCGGGAAGAAAAGGAAGATAGAAAATCAAAATTCCTTTGAAAACGTAGATCCTGCGACTTCGCAAAGCCTTGCGCAGGATGACGCCATGCCTGTCATGCTGCGCGCAGTCGCAGCATCCACTTCGACAATCCGCCATCTATTGCACTTAGACCCTGCATCCCTGTAGTCTAGGTAGACATTTTTAATATTACACATCAAGGAGACTAGGTATGACAAAGAACGATAAAATTGTACTCATCACAGGGGCAAACAAGGGCTTAGGTAAAGAAACGGCGCGTCAACTTGCGTTGCTTGGTTATACAGTCGTCGTAGCCGCACGAGACCTCAAATCTGGCGATGCCGTCGTAACAGAACTAAGGTCTTTGGACTGTGATGCACACGCTATTAAGCTCGATGTGACGAACCCTGAAGATATCTCAAACTGCGTGAACTACATAGAGACGACGTTTGGAAAGCTAGATGTACTCGTTAACAATGCCGGAGTCGTCCTTGAATGGGACGGAAATCCGACCAGTGCCGACAAAATTCGACAAACTCTGGAAGTAAATCTTATTGCTCCTTTTGCCATCACAGAGGCATTGGTGCCGCTTCTTTCTCTGAGCACAGATGCCAGGGTCATTAATCAATCATCGATGCTTGGATCGATAGATACGGCCGAAAAAATGTGGAAAGATGTGTCAAAATTCATGTCTGTAGGTTATGCAACCTCCAAAACAGGGCTGAATATGCTCACGCAAATTCAATCAAAAACACTCGCGGAAAAAGGTATTCTCGTCGCCGCCTCTCACCCGGGATGGGTCAAAACCGACTTGGGAACGGCCGAGGCACCTATGGAAGTAAAAGAAGGTGCCAGCACTGTCGTCAGTCTTGTGACCGTGTCACGCGATGAATTTCCAAATGGCCAACTGGTTCACAACTTACAGCGTATTGCGTGGTAAGAGTGAGATAACTGACCCGCGTTCAAGCAGCAAGTGCAACACCTGGGATTTTTGATCCCAGACAAAAGCACACAAAACTGAAATGAAGCGATCTGACTATCTACGCTAAATCACCGTCCAAAAAAATGGCTCAACTTTCTATACCCGTTCCAAAATGAAACCTGGATTTCAAATCGTGGTGGGAGCCTATGCCTATAGGTGACTACGCCTGTGGCTGAGGGAGGATCCGGCTTCGCCGCGTCCGACCGGGGAGCGTGCTCGCGCAGCATGCCGCGACGACTATGATCTTGGAAAGGTATCCGCTCCCGGTTTCATTTTGGGATGGGTATATCTCCGGCTGAAGCCTTGCGTGTTGTGCTTGCTGCTTGAACGCGGGTATACTGTCATGTTTCGACTGCTTCATGCAATATGCGATCAAAATATTAAAAAATCTCTCTCATTTAAAGGAGCCCTTATGCAAAAAAGCCGCCTAGAAGCCTTCAGCGACGGCGTCATCGCCATTATCATTACTATCATGGTCTTAGAGCTCAAAATCCCCCATGGTCATCATTTCGCAGACCTCGTCCCACTTTTCCCTGTCTTTATAAGCTACATACTCAGCTTCGTGTTTGTCGGCATCTACTGGAACAACCACCACCACATGTTCCACGTGGTCAAAAAAATCAGCGGCGGTGTGATGTGGGCCAATATGCACCTGTTATTCTGGCTCTCGCTGATCCCCTTCGTCACCGCTTGGATGGGAGAAAATCATTTCTCGGCATTTCCGGTATCCCTCTATGGCGTGGTCCTATTAATGGCCGCGATTGCGTACTACATCCTGGCCCGCGCCTTAGTTGTTCATCATGACGCCGACTCTGAGCTGGCCATCGCACTAGGGAACGACTTTAAAGGTAAAATTTCCGTGGTTATCTACGCGATTGCGGTACCAATATCTTTTTACCAAGCATGGATAGCCTTTGTGCTCTACATTACCGTCGCCATTATGTGGCTGGTCCCTGATCGACGGATTGAGCGGGTGGTGAAGTAGCGAGATTTCCACCTCGCCGTAGAACCCATCAGTAGGGCTGTTTGAGCAATAGACGTCTGTATCGTCGTGCTCAGCAAATCAATTTGTAGTGATGTAAAATTAATATATAGGTGTTGTCAAATATTGGGGGTGCTTGCTAGGGTCTAAAGAGTATGTTTCTGAGAAAAATACGTCAAAAAAGAACCAGCGACATAACGGGATCTGACAAGATATACGAATCCCTACAGCTGGTGGAATCCTGTCGAACAGAGGCTGGGCCCCATACCCTTAGAACCGGAAGACTACAAAGCCTTTGTCCAAGAGCTGCAAGCCCGATTGACCGGCCAAACACCGCTACTGCGGAAGAAACCTAAAGACAGCCTTGTCTCACAGTTGGTAAATGATGCGTATGATGACCGAAATCACCGCGGCTGGTGATGATGAGTCGGCTATTGGTAAGGCGGTAACAATGAGCAAAACTTCGAGATGTTGTTTGGTATTTTGAGGTGACGGGGTATCCCCCTACAAAGGGAGCCTAAAAAATGGGGTATAATGCGCCCCTAGGCGGCCTGTGTTGCTTGCCACCGTCGGAATAGAATCAGCGGTACGGTTATGACAATCGTCAGAGACATCACGGCTGGAAACAAAATAGTCGTAGGTGAGTAGGTTTCTAATGCGAAAATTCCCACGATATTGCGAAAAAAGACGATAACATACATCGTCATGTTTTCCTCAAAGGGCTGATGGTAGGTTTTTCGAATCGTAGGTAAAAACCCCAGTGTATCAATCAGGGTCAAGAGTAAAACCGCCCAAAATGGGTCTGAAGTGAGGCTCCAGACGAGGATTGCGATGAGGGCACCTGACAGACAGAGCCAGTCCATGCGTGTGATGCGAACATCTGATTTGCATCTATAGGCGAGCATGGCGATGCAGAGGCTTAACAGCCCTGATACAGCGGTGGGCCATGCGCCGATGCCACCGCCACCGCTTAATTGCGCGGCAAAGACCAAGCATGTGCTGACACCCCAAATGACCCAGGAAAAGACATGGGGTTTGGTCTCTTTTTTCATGATAGATCGGATGTAGGGATAAAAGGACAGAAGGGTCAGGAGCGTGGTAATGGCGCTGAGTATTTCTTTCGAAAACATAGGCTTAGCTCAACACCCGCCCCAGCTGAATGCGTTTCAAGACCACATCCACCGCCAAAACGGTGACCTGCACCGGCTCTCCTACAGCGATACAGTCATGCGCGTTTTTGACAAAGGTCTTGCTGAGCTTCGAAATATGAATCAACCCGTCTTGGTGGACCCCGATATCCACAAATGCCCCAAAATTGGTAACGTTTGTGACGACGCCTTCGAGTTGCATGCCTTCTTTGAGGTCGGCTATATCGTCGATGGCCTCTGCGAACGTGGCATAGCGAAACTCGGCCCTTGGATCTACCCCAGGCTTGAGCAACTCGTTGGCGATGTCTTGCAATGTCGGCATGCCTATCATGTCAGAGACATACTGCGATAGCGCAATCTGCATGATTTTGTCCCGATTGCCGATCAGCGTTTTGATGGGTACTTGGATATCTTTGGCCATGCGCTCGACCAGCGTATAGGACTCGGGGTGAATGGCCGAATCATCGAGTGGATTCTTGGCATTTTTGATACGCAAGAATCCCACACATTGTTCGTAGGCTTTGGGTCCCAATTTCGCGACTTTTAGGATAGTTTTTCGGTCTAAAAAAGGGCCATTTTTTTCGCGATAAGCCACCACGTTTTGGGCGATCGTGGGGCCAATGCCGGCGATGTAGGTCAGCAATGCGGCGGATGCGGTATTGATATCCACCCCGATGGCGTTGACGGCGGATTCGGTGGTGAAGGTGAGGGCGTCTTTGAGTTGGGTTTGATTGACGTCATGCTGGTATTGGCCGACGCCGATGGCCTTAGGGTCTATTTTGACCAGCTCGGCGAGCGGATCTTGCAGTCGGTGGGCAATGCTGATCGCGCCTCGGACGGTGATGTCGAGATGGCCGTATTCGGCGACCGCGATGTCTGACGCCGAGTAGACCGAAGCGCCAGATTCATTGACCACGACGGGGGTCACGGACAGGGTGTGGGCTTTGATGATCGTCTTGATGAACTGCATCGTTTCTTTCGAACCGGTCCCATTCCCAATGGCGATATATCGCACGTTGTATGCGGCTATCATGTGAAGGACGCTGTCCTCGGCTTCTTTGATTTTGCTGTGTGGGGGGACGGGGTAAATCGTTGCGGTGTCTTTGTATTGTCCCGTCGCGTCGACGATGGCGATCTTGCAGCCTGTGCGAAACCCAGGGTCTATGCCCATGACGACGGCGGCGCCTGCGGGTGGGGCCATGAGGAGATTTTCCAGATTTTTGGCGAATACCAAAATAGAGTCTTTTTCGGCGTCTTCGCATTTGAGGGTGAAACAGGCTTTTTGCAGAGAGGGGTATAGTGTTTTTGAGAAGGCGTCATCGATGGCGGCTCTGAGCTCTGGGGTGAAGACAAAGCTGGGGTTTCGGATATAGCGACGATGGAGATCTTCCCGAAAAGAATCTTCTTGAATTGCAATTTTCCAGCTGAGAATGCCTTCTTTGTCGCCACGCCGAATGGCCAAAAGACGGTGACTGGCCGCGTTGCGTAAGGGTTCTGAAAAGGCGGTGTACATGTCGAATTTGGTGGGGGTGTCTTTGAATTTTGATGCGATCTTGGTCGTGAGAATCCCTGTTTGGAGGATTTTCTCGCGCAGCCGTTGACGGTGCGTGGCCTCGTCGGAAATACGTTGAGACAGAATATGAATGGCCCCTTCCAGCGCAAGTTCCGGGGTGGTGATGGGGCCGTCTTTGCTGACAAAAGAGGCCAAGAGGCTGTCTCGGGAACCGGTGGCGACTTGGTCCAAAATCAAGTCGGCCACAGGGGTGAGCCCCTGTTCGTCTGCGATATCGGCCTTGGTTTTGCGGCGTTGTTTGTAGGGGAGGTAGAGATCTTCGAGCGTTTGTTTGTCGCGACATGCCGCAATGGCTTTTTGGAGTTCGGGTGTGAGTTTTTTTTGTTCCGTGATGGCCTTCAGAACGGTCTCTTGCCGTTCCCCTAGTGCTTCGTAATAGGTATTTCGGGTGTGTAGGTTTTTGAGTTGTGTTTCGTCGAGGCCGCCAGTTCTTTCTTTTCGGTATCGGGCGATAAAGGGGATGGTGGCGCCTTCAGCAAAGAGGGCGAGCGTGGCACGGATAGACGGCAATGCAATACCACAATCTTCGTATAGATAATCTATCATTTTGGAATATATCATAGGCTGATGGTAATTGAGATTGGTGTAATAGGCTAGCATGTCTTGATTGCTATGCTTTTATAAAAAAATAAAATTTTTATTAAATAGATTCGATAAATCGTATAGACCATTCAATTCCCTAAGGATGTAATTTTAATGACGTCTATAAAGAAACTGGACGACGCATATGGCATAAAGCCAGGTTCAATTAGGACCCTGCATAGAAAGTGAATCTAAATGAAAAAACATATAGCCTTACCCACGGCGCATTCAACAGATCTGACAAGCTTAGTCGCAACGGCTTTTTGTGTCTTGCCTTCCATCAAACAACTGATGACCTTTGTTTGGGTCTTTATCGTAGTAAGGTTGATAGCGTCGCTTGGAGAAACGGTGTCTGCGGTAGATGTGTTGGGCTCTTGTCCACAACCGAGAGATCTTTTCTCTGCACTTATGGTTTCAGCCTCAGAACCCATGTTTCCAGCTATCTCTGTGGCTGGTGCCGCCTCTGTGACGGGCGATAGCGCGACATTCCTGAGGTTTTTCACAGATGGGGGGCGTCCTATAGAGAACCCTGGATCTCCTTACTCTGAATTGGGTCCTGCCTTATGTCGGCTTTATGAGGCAAAGGGGCGCGAAGTTGCTGCGGCGATTCGACGTTTGGGTATGTTGAACGCGCAACAGACGCTTTCAGAAGATAGTCCGCTGTATTTGGAATTGGCGCAGAATATTACCATAGATAGAGGTCGGACAACGCCGTTGCCTTCTTTTGGTATTGGGAATGCATGGGATCATGATAAAGACTTAAATAAATTTAAATTCCCCAATAAAACAGAGGCGGCAAAGACCTATGAATTCCTTTCTGGGCTGGTTGAAAACTTTTTGGAACAGGCGATAACTGCGACCCCTTTTCATGGTTTGGCGTGGCGATTTGGGGATATTGGGGGGAAATACGATGCGCAGAACTTTGTATCCAAGGCCTTGGTGAGTACCAGTGCCACCGGGATGTTTATTCACCCAAACTATTCGAGACGCACTATGGGTCATCGGGGTCAGTTGCGTGTTTTTAATATTTCAGTAAATGGGTTTGGATTTGATTTGGGTCCGGTGACGGATAATCCCTTGGCTGGTGGGGTCAAAAACGACAGGGAGGTACTTCTTCCTAGACAGATATCTTTTTCCAAGACTAAGCGTGTACTTTATAGATTGGATTTGAGATCGCCCTCTATTGTTTCAGAGACACATGTTGGAAACAACAACGATGTTGATTTGATTTTTGAGCTGCCTGGAAAATCGGAAGCGGGTGAGGTTGTCATGTTTCCGTTTTCGCTCAAGGGTGTGGATCCAAAAATATTAAAGCAGCAAGTGAAATTTTTATTTGAGGATTCCTTACAAGCGACCCACTTACAGGTGATTTCTGTGTCTGCTGAGGGGTACGTGTAGGTTCTGTGGTTCTAATCTCCCCACCAACACATCGTCTTCAATTCCTGTGACGCGCACTTCATGAATTGTATTGGGTGATGAGGTCCATCGGAATCGTCGTGGGTTCTATCGAGGAGACCCTGATTCGGGCCAGCCACAGGTGTTGGAAAAAACCACCTTGCCATTGCCTTGGGTATCAAGGCCTGCTCAGCGAGACTAATGGTCTAAAGATTTGGGAGCGGCTCTTCAGAAGTAAGCGGGGTCTAAAGGGTCATGAGTTTACATATTATTTTTTCTGAAACACGGCATAAACAAATTTCTGTTCATTTCCGGCAGGGGTGATATGAGTATCGTAAGACGCGCTAATAAGGCGAAACTCACTGCCGAATTGCTGATGCAACGTTTTGTCTGAATATCTAACGATATCAAGTCCGCTGCATTTTAACGGACCCTCTTGCGAAAAAGTGGCCATTATTACATGACCATGTTTGACGAGGCTTTGCCTTACTTTTTCGACATACCGCACACGATCGGGTTCCTCTGTTAAAAAATGAAAGACCGCGCGATCATGCCAAAGCCGATAATGATCGGTTTCCAGGGGAGTGGTTAGAATATTGCCTTCAATCCATTCAATCGGAACATCGTGCCCAATGCGAGAACGGACAATTTCTAAAGCCTGCCCCGAAATATCGAGAGCCGTCAGGTCAGAATAGCCTTGCATGACCAGATCATCCATCAAGGTTGAGGCGCCCCCACCAATGTCGATGATCGGATCAGATTTTGAGAGGTTTAATGATTCAACGAGCTGAAGTGAAATATCAAGGTGCGGCGTATACCAACTAACCATATCTGATGCTTTTGAGGCATAGACGTCTTCCCAATGTGTTTTTTGCGTGGTCACATGATTCATTCTAAATTTCAGCAGAAGCGGCGTAGATTTAGCTTAATAACGATCGAACCGCTTGTTTATAGTCCGCCGATCCGTAGAGATATGATGCGGTGATTAGGACGTCGACACCGGCTTTAATAGCCAGGGGCGCTGTTTTGTCGGTGATGCCGCCGTCCATTTTGATGATGCCGGAATAGCAGCTTCGGAGACGCTCGGTTTTAGCTAAGACGTCGGTGATAAAGCCTTGTCCTGAAAAACCGGGATTTACGCTCATAATCAGCACGCTATCACAGTGGGTCAGGATCGGTTTTATGATGTCGATGTCGGTACCGGGATTGATCGTGACGCCCGCTTGAATGCCGTGGGAGCGGATATACTCAAGATCGGTTTTGAGCCGGCTTATATCAATATCGGCGGTTATGCGGGGAACGGATTTGATTTTTTGCGTATCGGTGGGGGCATGCGAATACGCTTCGGCATGGATGAGGAGACTGTCGACTTTGAGCTTAATGTAATCGTCTAAAAACAGCCACGGATTATCAATCATTAAATGCGTATCGAGCGGAAATGTCGTCGCTTTTCGGATCGCGGCAATGACGGGCGGTCCGTAAGAGAGGTTCGGTGCGAGGTGGCCATCCATCACGTCGAGGTGAAATGAGGCGATACCGGCTTCTTCGGAGCGCTTGATATCATCGCCTAGATGTAAAAAATCAGCGGATAACAGACTGGCGGAGACGCTAAGGGACATATGGCTTTTCCTCTCTTTATGATCGGCTGACCTGGAATTTACGGAGTAAAAATAACTCTATTTCCCGTTGAACGGTTTTGACGAAAGACAGTTTTTTATCCAGCGGATCGACCAGGATCGTATAGCTTCGCAGCCAGTTCCCCATAATCACATCCGTGAAAAGCTGATCGCCGATGATGATGCTCCGGGTCAGGTCAAAGCCCATTCTTTTGGCAAAATTACGGGTGCTCCACACGAACGGTTTGAGTGAAAAATGGATGCCGAAGACTTCGAGCTGGCGGCTGACGCGCTGGATGCGGCGATGACTGCTATTATTGGAGATGAGATAGACCCGAAATCCGGCTGCTTTGAAGCGCTGAATACAGTTGACTTTTTGCAAGGTCATAAACAGCTCGTTGTAGACTAATAAGGTGTTATCAACGTCCAGTAAAATGGTCCGATAGCCTTTTTGGTACAGCGAATCGAACGGTACATTTTCAATGCCTTCATAGATAGCATCTGGTGTGACCAGTTCTTTCACAATACTAAAATAATCGCGGATAACAGATAACATTATAAAATAGGTTTTAAACGGTCGATCAGATCTCGAATCTCGTCGGAATAAAATTTGAAGCTCACGGGATTCGCGATGAGATACGCTGAGGATTCGAACATCGTTTCGATGATATGCAGGTGATTTTCCTTCAAGGTTTTTCCGGAAGCGGTTAAATCACAAATAACGTCGGATAAGCCGGTTAACGGCGCTAATTCCACAGCGCCGTAGAGTTTGATCATATTGATTTTCAGGCCTAATTTTTGGAAATAGGCTTCGGTGCAGTGGGGGTATTTGGTGGCGACTTTGAGGTTGTGTTTCAGTGAAGATACGGGCTGTACTTTGGGTCCTGCGAGGACGAGTTTGCATTCGCCATATTTCATATCCATGAGTTGAATGACTTTGGATTGGCGTTCGTAGAGCACGTCTTTTCCGGCAATTCCGAAATCCGCTGCGCCTTGTTCGACATAGACCGGAACATCCCAAGGCCGAATCTGTAAAATCCGAAATCGGCCGGTGGTGTCGTGGGTGAATAATTTTCTGGAGGTTGCCAGGTCATCGTCAAAGAAAAGACCAATCTGGCCGAATAGCTTCATCGCTTCTTCTAAGAGATATCCCTTTGAAAGGGCAATGGTAATGACGTCTTTTTTTGGAGGGGTGGTCATAGGTTGGCTTTCATATAGTGATGGTCAAATAGATGGGTCACATTAAAGGCAAATCCGACAGCGGGAGTCTCGAATCCGAATTTTCCTAACAGCGTGTCGTACCGTCCGCCAGAGCCGAGGATTTTGCCGATGCCTTTAACGTAACATTCAAAAATGACGCCGGTATAATAGCTGATCTCTTCGCAGAGCCCGCGGTTAAATGTGACGTATTGATCCATATTGTGGGATTTTAAAATCTCGTGGATTTTGACCAGATCCGGATAGTCTTGGACCAGCTCGACGCCACCGCGTGCGGGAATGTCTCCGAATGAGACGTAATCGCCGATTAAAAGGGCGTTTTTCTGGTCTTCGGTCAGGGACTCCGAAAACAGCGTGTGGCCGATATCAATGCCAAAGTCGGTATAGCCGAGCTTTAGAATCGCTTCGATACAGATCATCAGGACTTCTGCTTCGGCTTCGGGCCCTGAACGGCCGATTAATTCGACGCCTGCCTGAAAGGTTTCCATTTCCTGTTCATGATCTTCGTTCTGAGTTCTGAATACCGAATCCAGGTAGAAGAGTTTTAGCGGCATCGGTTCTTGTGTCAGACTGGACGCCACGATACGCGCAATCGGCGTCGTGTGGTCTGGCCTGAGGATCACCAATTGGCCGGAGGCATCAAAGAATTTAACGCTGCGCTCCTTCAGGGAATCGCCCATTCCTTTTTCGAGCGTATGATAATACTCGATAGAGGGCGTAATAATTTTTTGATACTGCCATTTTTCAAAGATGTGCTTAAATTTTCGAAATATTTTTTGGAGCCGTTCCGCTTCTTCCGGGACCAGGTCCCGTACGCCAAAAGGTGTCAGTGATTTCACAGATAGTATCCTTAGTACTCAAGTTTCTTGCGCCTTGCAAGGACCGCCAGTATAAACCAATTTTTTTTAGAACTCCACCTGCATACTAACAAAATGAGTGTCCCGTTGAGCGGTATAATCGGAGAGCTCCGATAGGGGCTCCTGCAAAAGTCGTGCGGTAAATTTCATGACTGTTGGACGAGTAGCGACCAAGCAGGATTTCGGCATCCCGTGAGAGGATGTATCCGACTTTTGCCCGTGTTGCTGCTTGATCGATCTTTTTAGGACCAGTATGATGGGCATAAGCCCAAAAAAGCAGTTTTTTTGCGGCAATGCCGAAATGTAATAGGAAACGCTCAATAATAGAGGAGAGTTTATGACTCAGGCAGAAAAGTCCATTTTGACGATTTTGAAGACCAATGCTCGTGCGACGGTGGCCGATTTGGCGAAATTGGTTGGTATTTCAGAAGCTGAGGTTTCGGCGACAGTGACCCATCTGGAAAAGTCCGGCGTCATTGTCCAATATACGACGATTGTGAATGAAGAAAAACTGGATGTGAAATCCACTGTTGTACGTGCATTAATTGAAGTCAAAGTACAACCCGAAAAAAAGAGCGGTTTTGATGCGATTGCGAGACGGATTTGTCGCCATTCGAATGTGGTGGATCATTTTTTGATGTCCGGTGGATTTGATTTTCTGATCGTGGTCGAAGGTGGGAGCCTCCAAGAAATCTCGGCGTTTGTGTCGGATAAATTAGCCTCTATCGAAAATGTTCGCGGGACGATGACGCATTTTATTATGAAAAAGTATAAAGAAAACGGGGTTGTGATCGAAGAAACGTCTGAACAAGACCGCTTGGTAGTATCCCCATGAGAGATGATTTTTCACGCATATTAGAAACTATTCCGCCGTCGGGTATCCGCCGGTTTTTTGACTTAGTGATTGGTGCGAAAGATATTATTTCGCTGGGCGTGGGAGAGCCTGATTTTGTGACGCCTTGGGGAATTCGGGAAGACGCGATTTATTCTCTTGAAAAAGGAATGACGTCGTATACGTCTAACCAGGGTCTTCAGGAATTACGCGACGCTATTTCCGATTATATCGGTACCCGTTTCAGCGGTCATTATGATCCTATTCATGAGATTTTAGTGACAGTGGGCGTGTCCGAAGCCGTGGACGTCACGGTCCGGGCACTGCTGAATCCCGGTGACGAAGTCATTGTGCCGGAGCCGAGTTATGTGTGTTATTCCCCTTTGATTCAATTGGCTGGGGGCGTTGTGGTGCCGTTGGATACATCGCCTACGTTCGTCCCTGATCCCGCTAGATTAGAGGCCAAAATTACTCCCCGGACTAAGGCCATTGTGCTTTGTTCGCCGAACAATCCGACCGGGCGCGTCATTCCGAAGGAAACCCTCCTTCAGATTGCCGAGATCGCCAGAAAACATGACTTATGGGTGCTCTCCGATGAGGTCTATGCCGAGTTAACTTATGATGAGGCGTATACGTCTTTTGCTTCTCTTCCTCATATGAAAGAGCGGACCGTGTTATTAAACGGCTTTTCCAAGGCGTTTGCGATGACCGGTTGGAGGTTGGGCTATATTTGTGCGCCGCGTCCATTGGTGGAGCGGGTCTTAAAAATTCATCAGTACTGCATGCTTTGCGCGCCGATTATGTCGCAATACGCCGCTATCGAAGCGCTTAAAAATTCTCTTCCCCAAGTCGAAGAAATGAAAAAATCCTATCAGGCCCGGCGTAATTTTTTTGTAAGCGGGTTGCAAGACGCCGGATATGAGACATTCTTGCCCGAAGGCGCCTTTTATTGTTTCCCCTCTATCCAACACACCGGTTTGAGTTCCGAAGAGTTTGCCTTAGAATTATTAAAGCAGCATAAAGTGGCGGTTGTTCCTGGCAGTGTGTTCGGCGCCGGGGGCGAAGGGTATATTCGCTGTTGTTATGCAACCGGCATGGATCAGCTCAAAGAAGCATTGGCCAGAATCAGTGCGTTTAAGGTGTCTTAGATGAAACGAAAGCGAGTCGAGTATGAAGGTAAGCTTATTGCGGTCGAAGGATTAGACGGGTCAGGAAAGTCGACCCAGCTTTATCTTTTGAAAAAGTGGCTTGAACTTCAAAATCTGAAAGTCTTTTTCACCGAGTGGAATTCGTCCGTTGTCGTCAAAAGCGCGACATCCAAAGCCAAAAAGCGGCAGCTCTTAACTCCGACGACCTTCAGTCTGATTCATGCGACGGATTTTGCAGATCGGTATGAGCGGCAGATTTTGCCCCTGCTTAAAGGCGGGTATCTGGTTTTAGCGGATCGCTATGTATACACCGCCTATGTGAGGGACGTCACGCGTGGTTGTGACATGGATTGGGTCCGGAATTTGTATGATTTTGCAATTAAGCCCGATATGACGTTTTATTTCAATGTACCTCTAGAAGTGGCCCTCGACCGGATTTTATCCAACCGGCCAAAGCTGAAGTATTTTGAAGCCGGGATGGATATTGGATTATCCTCGGATTTGTATGAAAGTTTCCGCTTGTTTCAGGGTCGAATTCATCAGGCATACGGATCTTTGTCGGACGAGCTTAACTTTAACGTGATCGATGCGACCCAAACCATCGAGCACCAACAGCAGTTACTGCGCAGGGTTGTATCTGAAGCGATTGATTTGTCGATGTTTAGAAAACATACCGTAAAGCCGAGGGTCCAATGATATTAAGCAAGCAATTTTATGGTTCGGGCATTCGGAGCGCTGATCTTTCACGCTTAGGCGGCCACTTGATTGTTCTGGAAGGTGCAGACGGTTCCGGACGGTCAACTCAGATTCAGCTGTTGACATCTTGGCTGGAGAATTTGGGGTATTCAGTGGTCAATGTCGGAATTAAACGCTCGACCCTGGTATCCGAAGAACTGGCCAAAGCTCAGCAGGGTAATATTTTATCCAAGACCACGATGAGCTTGTTTTATGCGACGGATTTTGCGGATCAACTTGAAAATAAGATTATCCCGGCGCTTGCCGCAGGTGAAATTGTCTTGTGCGACCGCTATATTTACACACTGATGGCCCGGCATATTGTCCGTGGTGGTAATGTGGCATGGGTCGAAAAATTGTACGGCTTTGCCCTGGTGCCGGACATGGTCTTTTATCTTCAGGTAGACCCGGAGATTTTAATCGAACAAAATTTCGAGAAAAACTCGAGTCTGAACTACTGGGAATCTGGGATGGATCTGGGATTGTCGAATTCATTGTTCGACAGCTTCATTATTTATCAGCATATGATCAAGAACGAGTTTTTGAAGATGAAGAAGAAATATCATTTTAATATTATTGACGGTGACCGCTCAGTGAAGGCGATTAGCCGGAGTTTGCAGCGAAAAATTGAGGTTTTGCTGACATAAGTCGCCTTTGAGTTAAAACGTAGTGTGGTCATTCCCTAGCTTTGGAATCCCTATTCGTTTGGCTGGCCAGTTTACATAGAAAGAGGATATTTGACATGAATTTCTTAGACGCAATTATTATCATTTCCATTGGATACAATCTGTTTATCGGGCTTCGCAAAGGGCTGATCGGGATTTGTTTTGACCTGATCGGGATGATTTTGGGATTATTTCTGGCGGTGAGTTTTTATCATGCATTTGCGCTGACGATTCAAAAAATGACGATGATTCCGTTACCGTTTGCCTTTGTAATTGCGTTCGGTTTGATATGGGCGGGATTGTTTTTTTCTTTTGCGTTTATCGGTAGAACAGTCGGCCGCGGGTTTGCGGTATCGTTTTTAGGGCCGTTTAATATGATCTTCGGGGCCGCGATCGGCGCGCTTAAAGGATTTTTCTTTCTGCTGCCCGCATTAATCCCGATGATGTATTTTCAAGCCGATGCCATCAAAACATCTGCCTTAATGGCCCCTTTGAAACCGGTGGTTACGTATATTATGGATACCTATATTCCAAAGGCGGTCATGCCGAATTTTGAATTTCCTGTTCAAAAGAATACGAAAAATAAATAGTCTTTTTTGAGATGATAAAATTTTGGTCGACTTGAGGATTTCTGCCTTGGGAAACCCTTGAAAATCTGTTACCCTATCAAGAGATTATGCATGCCTTTTAATCAGGCTGTTTAACGTTATAAACGAGGAGATTTAGACCTATGTGGAAGGGTGTTATTGAAGCATACCGTATGTTTTTGCCTGTTACCGATGCGACACCGGTGGTTAGTTTATGTGAAGGAAATACGCCGTTAATTCAACTCCATAACTTGCCGGGGCTGTTTAATATTGCGGCAGAATGGTATGCAAAATACGAAGGATTAAATCCAACCGGGTCATTTAAAGACCGTGGGATGTGTATGGCGATTACCAAGGCTAAAGAAGCCGGCTCGAAAATTGTAATGTGTGCATCCACCGGAAATACGTCTGCGGCGGCGGCGGCGTATGCTGCGCGCGCGGGAATGGCATGTTGCGTGTTGATCCCCGAAGGAAAGATCGCATTAGGAAAATTATCTCAGGCGATGCTTCATGGCGCATTGGTATTACAGATTCAAGGTAATTTTGACGATGCGTTGACTTTGGTCAGAGAGATTACAGCCGAGTATCCGATCACGTTGGTGAACTCGCTTAATCCGTATCGGATCGAAGGCCAGAAAACCGGCGCATTTGAAATCGTCGATCAATTGGGTGACGCCCCGGATTTTCACTTTATTCCGGTGGGTAATGCCGGCAATATTACCGCTTATTGGAAAGGGTATACAGAATACTTCTCCCATCAAAAATCGACTAAATTACCTAAGATGATGGGGTATCAGGCCGCAGGCTCTGCGCCGATTGTAATGGGACATCCGATTGAGCATCCGGATACCATCGCTACTGCGATTCGGATCGGCAATCCCGCCAGTTGGCAGCAGGCCGTTGCTGCGAGAGACGAATCCGGCGGATTGATTGATATGGTCACTGATGACGAAATTACTCAGGCGCAACAGATGTTGGCGGGTCACGAAGGTATTTTTTGTGAACCGGCGTCTGCTGCCTCTATTGCCGGGGTCATTAAATATGCTCAGGCGAATCGGTTTGAATCGGGTCAGCGGATTGTGTCGATTCTCACCGGCCATGGGTTAAAAGATCCTACTCGCGCGATTGAAATCGCCTCCAGACCGGTTGTTGTTGACCGGACCAAAGCTGCGATTCTAAAAGTTTTATCTCCAATGTTGGAGTCTGCATGAAATATATTGTCTGTTTAGGGGACGGCATGGCCGATTGGCCGATCAAGTCTTTGGGTGACCGGACGCCTTTGCAGGCAGCGAAGACCCCGACTATGGACCTGATGGCACAGCAGGGCCAGTCCGGCCGAGTTTTGACGGTGCCTTCTCATCTGAAACCCGGATCCGATGTCGCGAATATTGGCATTCTGGGATATGACCCGTCGTTGTATTACACGGGACGTGCGCCCATCGAGGCGGCCAGCATGGGACTCCGGATTCCGGATGGTCAATTGGCATTTCGGTGTAACTTGGTGACTATTCAGGAAGATGTCATGGTGGATTTTACGGCTGAGCATGTCAGCTCGGCTGAAGGGGAAGCTCTTTTAGCGACGCTTAATTCTGAATTATCTTTCTTTGGGGTTCAATTTTTTCCAGGTGTGAGTTATCGGAACCTGGCATTATGGGATGATAGGCTTGCGGCGCTGTCTTGCACGCCGCCTCACGATGTGACGGATAAAGAGATCCGACCGTATTTACCGCAGGGAAAAGGCGCCGACCGTGTAGCCAAGCTTGTGGCGGCGGCCCGTCTTATTTTGGCGGCGCATCCGGTGAATAGGGCCCGCACCGACAAGGGGTTATTGCCTGTCACGGACATCTGGTTATGGGGGCAAGGCAAGATGCCGAATCTTCCACTGTTTGAGACCCAACATGGCTTAACAGGTGGGATGGTTACGGCGGTCGACTTGTTAAAAGGGATTGGTCAGCTCATCGGTTTTGAAACGCCCGATGTCGAAGGTGCGACTGGTTTTCTGGATACTAATTATGCCGGGAAAGTCGAGACGGGATTGCGGTTATTGGAGAGTCACGATTTTGTTTTCATTCACATAGAAGCGCCGGATGAAGCGGGGCATATGGGCCGTGAAGATTTGAAAGTGGAAGCGATCGAAGCCTTTGATTCGCAGGTCGTCTCCCCTATATTGGCTTATGCTAAGCAGCAGTCCGATGTCCGGATTATGGTGCTTCCCGATCATCCTACGCCGTGTGCACTTAAGACGCATACGTCCGACCGGGTTCCTTTTTTGATTTACGGTGCGGGTATTTCGGCTGGTTTGGCTACTGCATTTAATGAAACCGAGGTTTCAGCGGCGTTGTCGTTCGATACTCCTTGGGAGTTACTGGCTTATTTTCTTAAAAAATAGGCTCGGAGGTAGGCTGCGATGCCATATTTTCGCAAAATCCTGATTATTGTACTGATTCTTTCCGGAACAATTTGTTTAGGCGCGTATCTGGGCATCCAGACTCTCACCAGCACCCATTTTCCACAATCGATTTTGAAAGACAAAATTGAAGTAGAAGTTGGAAAAGCACTCGGGCATGAGGTGCAGATTGCGGGGCTCGACGGTAATTTTATCACCCATATTCGTCTCAAAGGTGTTCGTATTTCGGATAAGAAAACCCTTGAAGACGGGGCATTTATTGAAGTGGACCGGGTGATAATTCGGTATAATCCGATTCTCTTTCTGCTGAATAAAGGGGATATCTTGGCGTCTATTTCTGAAATTAACGTCGAATCGGGTACGGCGTTTGTAAAGCGGAGCCGGTCGGATCGATGGAATATTTTAGAATTTTTACCACCACCAGATTCGACGCAACCGCCGCTTAAATTCTCGAGCCTTTTGAATTTGCATAATGTGCGGCTCCATTTTTTGGATGAACGGGGATGGGGTGCAAAGCCGCTTGAAAAGCCGTTTAACGAAACGATGGTGGTAAACGGCCGGATGAACTTTAAAGATCTTCATTCTGTTTCTTATGATATCTGGGGGCATACCGGGAGCATTAACCGGTTTGCCATGACGGGCTTGGTTAACCTTCTCACCGGTCAATATAGTCTGGTGGCAGATATGGAGCGGTTGTCACTGTCCCAATGGAGCCGCTATATTGTGCCGCTCGACGGCATGGCGTTGACATCAGGCTCTGCGACGCTGAAACTGAATTTAAAAAGCCGGAAGCTGATTAAAAAAACAGATCTCCCCTTTACCTATACAATCGATGCCGAGCTTGCGAATGCGGATCTTCAGCTTCCCTATTTCCCTCTTCCTACCCGTAAGCTCACCGGAGAAATCCGCATTGCGCGGGACAGGATTGCTTTTCAGCAATTTAAGGGAGAGTTAAATAATATTCCGATTGTCGGACGGGGCGAAGTGGATTTGGGTCAGGGCGTTATCCGGATGGCGATTAACACCGACCAATTCTCTCTTCCCCGTATCAAAGGGCTTTTTCCGGTTTTGAAAGATGTGGATTTTAACGGTTCGGGAAAAGCGGAGATTTCGATTACAGGGCCCTTAGCAAATCCGGTGATTGAAGGGTATGGCAAAATTCCCCGCGTCAGATCCTATTCCATGATATCGGAGAACTTAGAAACTGCGTTTCGCCTTCAAAGCGGAATTTTGCATTTCGGGGTGATATCTGGCTCTTTATATAAAGGGGCGATAACGGCGACAGGCTCGGTTAACCTGAATGCCCCCCTTCCGATATTTGATGTTCAGGTATCGGCTAAGTCGATTGATCTGGCGGCTATTCTTCCACCGAATTCGGTCTTGAAAGGCCATGCTGATATTATAGCGAAGCTTAACGGAACCTCTGATTTATATCGGATGAATGTGTATTTTACCGGTCTACATTTAATTGCGGCGAATCAGCTGATTCGAAAAGCCCATCTTGAAATGCTGGCTCAAAAGAATGCTCCGATACAAATTAAAACGGGTGCGGTATGGATTAATGATGGGGAACCTATCGCGATAGCGGGCACATTGGACCGGTCTGCCCGGCTGGCTTTACAGGTGTCGGGTAGCAAAATTGCGTTAAAGGATTTTGATCCTCTGGTCGACCCGTTGGCTCCGGCTGGAAGTTTGGCGCTTAAAGGTGTGTTTACCGCGACGCTTTCGTCTGCGTTTTGGACCAATCCTATCGATCATTTTCAGGCTCGTGCGGCGGTGTCCTTAACCGGGTTTCAATATTGGGGTTACTATGTTGAGCAGAGTCATATCGCCTTTTCTTATCAAAATAATCAATTGCGTTTAGAGCGTCTGGAATTTCGTAATCCCGGTTCGAATCTGACTTGTGAAGGATTATTTGACCATTGGAAGTTGCATGATTTAACGATGACGACGAGTCGGTTTGATCTTTCTAGTTCTCAATTAATTCAACGCTATATTCCCTCTTATCTCAAGCCGGTCTTAGGGCTGATTAGTATGTCGATTCGGGTAGGGGCGTTAACCGATGTCCTGCAGCCGATTGATACCCAAGGGCTGTGGCTGAAGTCTTACCGGATAGAAGGGGACTTAAAAATTGAAAATGGCGGCATAAAAGATCAGCCGTTCAAGCAATTGGATCTTGTTTGTGATTGGGACGGCGCTCGTCTTGAGATGGGGCGCTTTCACATTGAGCAAGGCAAATCCAAAATAGCGGCCCATGGTCTTTTGGATCCCGAATATCATTTGGATGTCGTGGTTGAAAAAGGGACGGTGATTGATATTGAGGATTTCCGGATGCTCAAAGCGATGTATCC
This sequence comes from bacterium UBP8_UBA817, assembly GCA_945888995.1. Lineage (GTDB taxonomy): Bacteria > Margulisbacteria > Marinamargulisbacteria > CAMDBA01 > CAMDBA01 > CAMDBA01. Next base: position 22,571 of record CAMDBA010000005.1, read on the forward strand.
GACGTCCTATGGGAAGTTATTTTTTAACGGTTCAATAAAAGGTGTGATTACAGATCCTGTTTTGGATATTGATGTGCAGGGTGAGAATATGCGCTTCAATTATCTGACGCTGGAAGAATTTTCCGGGCATATAAATTATTCGGATCTCAAGCTGGCGTTCCAAAACTTCATGCTTCGTAAAGGCAATGACCGCTACCTTTTTGCCGGATATCTGGAGGCCACGGATTTCTGGAAAACCCGGCGGTTTGCCGATCTTAAATACGGGATGAATGCCTCATTTAATAAAGTGGATGTCGCGGCGTTGGCCAATCTGATCCGAATGGCAGCGAAAGAATATCAGGAAAGCTTTGCTCCTCCGCACCGGATGGAAGAAGAAACGGTTCAAAAAAACGTAACGGCCGTCACATCGAATGTGCCCAGCGGATATTCTATTTCCGATCCGGGGTATTCATTTGATCAAGTCCAGCTCTATCAATTCGGATCGGGGACCGACAGTGTCACATTTTATGCCCAACTTAAGCAGAAAAAAATCGTTATTGATGAGTCTGTGGCGGTGGGTCTGGATACCCTAAAGGGGGAAATTTCCGGGCAATTTACGATTCGATCCCGTGCTAAACAGACGCCGCTTCTTGGATTGGATCTGACGATTAATGACGGGGAATACCTTTTTTTATCGGCCAAAACGCTCCGATTCGGGATTCATTCCGACCAGGATATTATGAAATGGGAAGTCAGCTTTGATAACGGTACTTTAGGAGGCAAGCTTTTCTCTCATTTTGCGTCTCAGGGGTCGCTAGATACTGCGGGAATGTTAACGATTGCTAATACCGAAATGACGGCATCCAATCGCAGCCGCAGTCAGCTCGTGACCGGGACGATTCCGATTTCGGCATGGTGGGATCCGTCTAAAAAAATGGCGAATATAGCGTTGAAGATTAATTTAACCGGGGATGATATCGGCCTTCTTTCGATTGTGAATCCGATTATTCAGGATATGACCAATGATGGTCGTATTGAAGTGATACTGACCGGGCCTTTGTCCGATATTCAGGTGAATTCGACCGTTTTTGTCGCGACTAATCTGAAGATTTATTTGGCTGGTTCCACATCATTTCAATCCCCTCTTAAATTTTCATCCGATAAGATTGCCATCAAGAATAACCAATTAATTCTGCCTGCAACTACGGTAGGCTGGCAGGGGGGTGATACCAAGGTATTAAATGGGAATGACCAACAAAATAATCAATTCATCCTTTCGGGTCAGGTGGGCCTAGTCCGGATTAATCTTTTGCAAATGGATTATTTAGATATCAGATTTGACCTGAAAATGGATGATACGGATATTTCGATAAACTTCCCTGAAATTTATAATGGGGGTGTCGGCCTGCGTGATTTTAGTGTGGTCGGGACTTATCGGATTCCGTTTTCGATTGAAGAGATTCGTCTCTATACGCAAACGCTTGAGACCGATGCCGAAGTAGGGCCGATTATTTCAGGTCGGATTATACTTAGCGACGGACGTATTGCACTTCCCGCACTAGGTGATAAGCAACCCCTTCCGTCTTTTAAGCTCAACTTGAATCTGGCGCTTAAACGAGATGTCTTAGTGTCGGGTGGGTTATTTGGAGAAGGCTTTTTTGCAAATTTTGCGAATAGCTTTAATCTGTCATTTGCCGAAACGCGTTCTGATTTGGTAATTTCAGGCACATTTAATGCACCGAGAATCAGTAATCAGCTGTATTTCTCGGAAGGGTCTGTTAATTTTTTAAACCGTGAGTTTGAGCTTATGGGGGCGGAGCGTCAGCGAGACTTTTACCGTGACCGTCCGGATATGATTTATGACAATTATATTGCGTTTAAAAGTGAATGGCAGCCGAATTCCAATGCCAAAAGGGTATTGGTTCCGATTTTGAATGTGAAGGCCTTAACGATTATCGAAGCGGATTCGCTGCCGTCTAGCGCATCGGTCAGCGCCGCAAAAGCAGGTAATTTTGGTGTAGTTGTGCTCTTTAACGGGCCGGTGTCCGACTTGTCGTCGGTAACGTTTGAAAAATACCAGATTGCGAATCCCCGGGCGCGTATGATGAACCCCGTTTTTGAACGTAAATATACCCTTGCTACCCGAAGTGCTGGTGCCCTAAGGACATCGTCGGATGATATGAAGGATACCATGGCGATTTTTGAATTGTTGCTTCCGGATCTGATCCGCAGTGGCTATTATCAGCAGCTTCATGCTGATTTGGATAAGGATCGGACCCAGAAACTATTAACCGATGTCGGCGGCAAGCAAATTAATATCTGGGCCCGGAGCTATCTGCGGCCGATCGAAAAAGATATTGCCCGCAATATCGGGCTGTATGATTTCAGAGTCGATTATAATGTGGGAAGCGCGATCTTAAATTCAAATAATCCTTATGATCAAACTCGGTCTGTCGGCTTTAATTTTATCAGTAATTTATTTTCCGACCAGTTGTTTTTGCGGGTTAAAACAAATCTGGATCTTTCCGAAAATCGGGCGTTGACGGATAAATTTAGATTTACGGAATTCGAGTTGAATTATTTTATTTTACGGAACTTATCGTTTAACTTTTCCAATATCAGCGACGTTGGTACGCAGGTGTATAAGCCGGTTTATTCCATTAAATTTACTCATGAATTTTAAACATTACTTCATTTTATTGTGCTGTCTTTTCCTCTTTTGCGCTCCGATGCAGGCTAAATCGTCGTGGGTCGGGCAGTTTGTGCAAGCCGTTCAGATTGATGGCTTACAGACTGTATCTGGAAACCAGTTACCGACACCTTCGGCATTTTCAGTCAAGGTCGGCCAGAGGTTTTCTCTGGATGCGATTAAGCGCGACATCGATCTTTTGTATTTGTCCGGGTATTTTAATAAGGTGAATTATGCTGTCACGCCGACTGAAAATGGGGTTTTTGTTGTCATTGGTGTTTCCGAAAATGCGGTCATCCGGCAGGTTGTGATCACGGGGTGTAGTGTTTTTTCTGCTCCGGATTTAGCTGGAAGTATCAAAAGTAAAGCCGGGCAGGTCTTAAATATTAAAGACTTGAGGGAAGATATTGTGACGCTTCAGGCGCTCTATAGTTCCCGTGGATATGACTTGTTCAAAGTGCTTTCCGCTACACAGACACCGGATGCCGACCTTGTCTTTGATTGCGCGGAAGGTCGAATTGAGACGCTGCCATTTACCGAGCTCAGCACGATTCAGGAATTCGCTATTCGCCGCGAAATGTCACAGAGCCCTGGAAAGATTTTTAATACGAATGCAATACGCAATGATCGGGAGCGTCTCTTAAAATTAGGCTATTTTTCGGATATTGATCCACCGGTATTGAGCCCGGGTACCACGTCTCAGGATATTAAGATGTCACTTCGGTTTCATGAGCGAAAAGCGAACCTGCTGGATGTAGGGCTTGAGCAGTCGGATATTCTATTGGCGTTTGTGAAAGGGACATTTAATCATGTGCTGCTGCATACCGATGTTTTGACCGCCAAAGCCCAGCTTAATTTTCAGAGCGGCTTGTCACTGCGCAGTTATTCCATCCGCTATTTTCAGCCGTGGTTTATGAATGTTGCGCCAATCACGTTTGCTGTAGGTGGCTGGACCCAGTACACCACGATTGAAAAGCTTAATAACACCATTACGCCGAATAAGCGCGAAGGGGCTGACATTGTTTTCGGATTTCCGCTGATCCGTGATACGCTGATTTTCTCCCCTAAGATTAAGTTTGAAACGATTTTACCGACGACAGTGCCCTTTACACCCTATTCTAAACGGTCGATTTCGGGGCTGTTGAGTTTTAGTACAATTGACAGCGCCAATAATCCATCTAAAGGGCTTTACGGATTTATTGAATATGAAAAAGGCGGTAATATCGGCAGTGTCGCGCTAGGCGGCTTGGATTTTAGCAAGGCAATGATTGAAGGCGCGATGTTTCTTGAGATGTCGAAAAGCCAGGTTTTAGGTCTTCACGCAGTGGCCGGTGTCTATCACCCGAATTCCCAAAATGTGCCGACGTTTGATACGGAAGGCTATCTCATGGGGGGTGCGTCGACGCTGCGGGGATACCAGGAAAACACATTCCAGGGGCGAAGGAAGTTACTTTTTAATGTAGAGTACCGTATAATGATGTCTTCCTTCGTGCAAACTGTGCTGTTTGCCGATTTTGGGAAGGTTTTTAGTGACGGTTGGAATCTGGATCTCTCGACTTTTCAGGTCGGAAAAGGAGTCGGTTTCCGCTTTTTCACACCGATTGGGCCTTTCAGGCTTGATTTTGCATGGGGAAGCCAAGATTTTATTATCCACTTCAATTTAGGGCAGATGTTTTAACTATGATTAATATATTTATTACCGGTGCATCCGGATGTGTAGGGCGATATATTGTAGACGAATTGTTACCGGTAGAAGATTACCATCTTCATTTATTTATCCGGGACAAAAAGTTGGTCTCATTTTTAGAGGGTCATCCGCGGGTAACGTTTCATGAAGGCGATATGAGCCATATCGACGACTTTGCGGATTTGCTTGCGACTATGGATTATATCGTTCACGTTGCGACTCCTTGGGGGGATTCGGATTATACGTTTTTAATTAATGTCGATAAAACGTATCGGTTGTTCGAATTAGCTCGTAATTGCAAGAAAATTATCTATTTTTCGACCGCCAGTATTCTCGGTAAAAACAATCAATTATTACCAGAAGCTGGTGAATTTGGTACCTCTTATATCCGCTCCAAATACAAAGCCTACGGCAAGATCCGGGGATCTGAATTCTCAGATAAAACCGTGATTTTATTTCCGACCTTGGTTTTAGGCGGCGCGCCGGACCGTCCGTGGTCCCATGTGAGTGGCGGACTTCGTTCGGGAGAGCATAAGCATTACCTGAAATGGGTCCGATTTTTCTATGTTGACGGGGAATTCCATTTTATTCATGCCAAAGATATTGCCACAATTGTAGGTCAGGTCATTGCTCAGGATCTGCCAAGTGCCGATTATGTGATGGGTTACCCGTCGATCTCGGCGAAACGGACGATCGAGCTATTATGTCAGGCCTTTAATACGCCGATGCTGCTCCGAGTGAAGCTCCCGGTTAAAAGTATTCTTTTCTTAGCCAAGCTTTTCGGTATCAAAATGGCGCCTTGGGATTATTTTTGTATTCGCAATCCGCATTTTGTTTATAAAACGGTGACGCCGAAGGATTTTGGGGGGGTGGATCTTTATCCCACATTGAATCACTTGGCCACCGATTGGCGCCTCTCTGCGGAGGCTTGTTAACGACCTCATCTTCGGCGCTATTGCTCCGCACCGAATCCTCACTGTAGCCTATGCTACACCTCCGGTTCGGTGCTCGTAATGCCTTGCCTATGACGCCGTTAGCGGCGCCTCATGATCTGTCACTTTTGTCATTCCGAGCCTCTTCCAATGTCTGCTGTAGAGACGCGATAAATCGCGTGTCCGACTCTAAAAATCTTTTCGTGCATTGACGCTTTAGAGTAGTCGCCCCCCAAACTTCGTCTGAAGATTACTTAGAAAGAAAATCCCAAAATCGTTTGAATGGGCCTGCTTTTTTGGCGGATTCCTCGTCGTTTTTGTTTTTTTTGTCGGAGTCAGAGGACGGATCGTCGTTGTCTAGATCGCTTTGGGTGGCTTTGGCGACGTGTTCTTTTTTGTAGACTTTAGGGGCGAATGGGTTTTCGGCCTGGAAGGGGTTGAGTTGGACTTGTTGTTGCTGTTGGTTTAGCTTTGCGGATGCGGAGGCTTGTTGGGTTTGGAAGGCTTTGTCGAGAATGGCTTTCAGATGGTCCGGTTTGGCTAGGTCTTTGGGTTTTTCTGCTTGGAGAGTGTCTTTTAGGACGTCGATTTTGGCCTTTAAAGTGTCGTCTGTTAAGGTTTGTTTAACCAGGTCTAATTTTTCGATGGCATCGGCGGTATTGAGTTTGGGACCGTCACTGCCTTTGGTAATACTACTTTTCAGGCAGTCTTTGCATTGAGATTTTGCGAAGTCCTCTTTTTGGGCCTGTTCCTGGGCTTGGTCGGGACGATTTTGGATGCCGGATGCGGCTGAAATGCTGCCTGTGTCCGACATTAAATTAGCATCGACTGCGGATCTTTATCCGTATATCCGTCAGTTCGGATGGTGTCTTTTGATTTGTTGTCTATACCGGGTATCTGGAGTGCTGGGTTGGATAATGTCGGATTTAATCCGACACCGAGCTTAGCTGCCGCTTCGGCGTCTTTGGCCTGGGGATCCTGTTGGTTTTGTCTTTCGATTTCTCTTTGTTTATCCAATGTTGTTGATTTTTCGCCGAGAACTTCAGAAAACTGTGGCGTGTCTTTTTTGTTTTCTTCAGTTTTGGGTTTTGTCGCTGGTTTAGCTGAAGCAACGGTTTTGGCTTGGCTGGTCGCTTGTAATTCTGGCATTGGAGCACCTCTTTTTTTTAAAGTTATATTCCCATTTAACGTGAAAAACAGCGATAATAATGTATCGATTTTTTAAGTTTTTCTGATGCGCCCCGTGAACTCGGTTGGGATCTTGGCGCATTGATTGTTACGGTTTGAATTATTTGGTATACTAATCGAACTTTTATTTATATTCAATTATAGCCCAATACTGTGTTTTTACGCCTGAGAGAGGAATTAGCTTTATGGAATTTATTGACCACTTTCTGTCTAGGTTTTCGTGTGATTTAGGAATCGATTTAGGTACGGCCAACACCCTTGTATTTGCACAAGGCCGAGGCGTTATTATTCAGGAACCGTCCGTAGTGGCGCTCGATACGAATAAAAATATTGTTTTAGCGGTGGGAAATGAAGCCAAGCGGATGATTGGCCGTACTCCCGGCAACGTTGTGGCGGTTCGTCCTCTTCGGGATGGGGTTATCGCTGATTTTGATATCACCGAAACCATGTTGAAGTATTTTATTAAAAAAGCGCTTTCTAATCGTTTTTATTTGTTAAAACCCCGAATCGTGGTGGGTATTCCATCCGGCATTACCGGTGTAGAGAAACGTGCGGTTTTGGATGCGACCTATCATGCTGGCGCCAGAGAAGCTTATCTGATCGAAGAGCCGATGGCGGCCGCGATTGGGGCTAAATTACCGGTATCAGAGCCTACGGGAAGTATGATTGTCGATATCGGTGGTGGAACGACTGAAGTAGCCGTTATTTCATTAGGCGGTATTGTTGTTTCTAAGTCTGTTCGGGTTGCCGGAGATGAGATGGATGAAGCGATTATTTCGCACTGCCGTGAGAATTACCGTCTTCTAATCGGAGAACGGACGGCTGAAGACATCAAGATTAATCTCGGATCAGCTTTTAATCTCGATGAAGAAAAAACTATGGATGTGCGTGGACGGGATCTGGTTTCCGGATTGCCTAAGACGTTTACCTTAACCAGCGTTGAAATTCGGGAAGCCTTGAAAGATACAATCAGTACAATTTTGGACGGGATCCGGTCGACTCTGGAAAAAACACCTCCTGAGCTGTCTTCCGATATTATGGATATGGGGATTACGTTGGCCGGTGGCGGTGCGTTATTGCGCGGCATCGATAAATATATCCAATCTGAAACCAATATTCATGTGACTATAGCCGATGATCCTCTTAAATGCGTGGCATTGGGGACCGGGCAAGCGATTGATGAAATTGATATTCTGAAGAAAGTATTAATGACCGAATAATCGGTCATTAACCTCTTTTTTTATGGCACCTACTTTTTCTATAGAGGCTCTTTTTTCTTCCTTAAAAACCGAACCAGTTTTTGACTTTAAAGGGCTACCTGTCGTCAATGGTGAAGACCCTGCGGGATATTTTGATATTTTAAAGCATTGGTTTCAAGCGCATGAAGGGTTGTTTTACTCCCATGTCGGATGTTTTTATGAATTGCCGTATCTGGCTGTACCGGATCTGACAATCGATAAAGCGTTCTATGCAAGATTTGATCGTACATATCTGCAATCTCATCGGTTTATTCCTGTTTTTAGTGATGCGCTTCATCTCTATATTGCAGTCGATAATCCCTTTAATCCCATCTTGCCGGTGGTCGAGGCCGAGAATTTGCGGCCGGTGAAAGTTTTTTTGGTCAGTGAGTCTGATTTAGATGCTCATTTCGGATTCAATGCGAGATCGGGGGATAATCCGTTAGATCGCCTTTTAGGTCGGGCCATTGAAAAAGCCGCATCGGATATCCATTTATCTAAGGAGAGGGAGGTTCTGACGGTCTCTTTTAGAGTGCATGGTCAAATGCAGACCGAATACCGTTTAGCGGGTGATGAAGAAGCGGCTTTGATTTCTCTTCTGAAATTACACGGTGGAATGGATATTACCGCTCATTTTTTGCCGCAGGACGGACGATTGTCTTTTGGATATCAGAACCAGACCTACGATATTCGGGTGGCGTCGATGCCGACCTTGTATGGAGAAGACTTTGTGTTGCGGCTTTTTAGGTCGGATCAGGTGAGTTTTCAGATTCCCGAGCTTGGATTCTCGGATCGGGCAGAATCGATGTTGAAGTCGCTTTTGTCTCATAAATCGGGATTGATTTTAGTGACAGGTCCGACGGGATCAGGAAAGACCACGACCTTGTATGCAATGCTTTCCCAGTTATCCGCAGCTCGGTCAGGCAATATTGTGACATTGGAAGATCCTGTTGAACATACGTTTCCGGGTATTCGTCAGTCGCAGATTAATAGACAAGCGGGCTATACGTTTTCTGTTGGGCTTCGGGCTGTTTTGCGGCAGGATCCGGATATTTTGATGATCGGAGAGATCCGGGATCAGGAAACGGCCAAGATTGCGGTTCATGCGGCTTACACTGGGCATCTGGTGCTTTCGACGCTGCATACGACAGATGTCCGATCGACTTTGCTTAGATTGTCTAGTTTTGAGTTGGACCCGTTTTTGGTGGGGCATGCGTTAAAAGGTATTGTTTCTCAGCGTTTGATGAGTCGGAATTGTCTCGTCTGTACCGCAATTTCGGGATGTGCGGCATGTGGGTATACTGGCAAGGCCGGTAGGGTGGTACTATCTGAGATTCTGGAAGTGACAAAGCCTTATTTGAGTCGGGACTCGGTAGAAACGATGACGCAGTTGTGCGACACTGAGCCCTATTATTCATTTGACCAGGATGCACGATATAAACGTGACCTGGGGATTATTTCGGAAAAAGACTTGGTTGGCTTTCTTGGTACCTGACAGACTGTAGGGCTGGCTCCGGATTTTTATTGACCCGTTTTCGAGTAGATGAAATCATGGGTGTCTGAGCTACTACTATCCGAGGGGATGACTATGTTTATTCAAGATATCTTTTATTCGTTTCAAGGTGAAGGTCCATACATCGGGTATCCGCAGATTTTTATCCGTTTTTACGGATGTAATATTTCCTGTGCCTATTGTGATGAGCCGGATAAGAATAAACAGAAATTTAGTGTCGAGGATGTTTTGGAGCGCTTGGCTCCTTTGATGAAAAACCCTGTGCATTCGATTTCAGTCACCGGCGGTGAGCCGTTATTGCAGGTGGACGCGCTTAAAGAATTATTGCCCCGGCTGGAAGCGCCGGTCTATTTAGAGACTAACGGCACATTACCCAAACATGTGGAAGAAGTTGCGGATTATGTGACTTATTTTGCCGTTGATTATAAACCCGGATTTGATAAAGAATTTACGGATTTTCTTCAGGCCATTCAAGGCCGGTCGAACGTGTTTGTTAAATATATTGTGCAGCGTGATTTTAATATTTTAGAAGTACAGAAAATGGCCAAAATTATGGCGGCTTTTGATCCCGATATGCCATTGATTTTGCAGCCTGTGACCCCGTTTGCATCGATTAAGGCTAAGGCTACGCCTCAGGATATTTCCCGGGCTTATACTGCGTCGCGTCAGAAGTTGTCGGATGTACGTATCATTCCCCAAACTCATAAGTTTATGGGCGTCAAATAGGAGGGCTCGCCTAGGACGTCATCTGCGGCGTTATTGCTCCGGGCGAAATGCTCACATAGCGCCGCTATGCTCCGCGTTTCGTCCTCACAATGCCTTGCATATGACGCCCTAGGCTTCGCCCTGGGGTGCCGCTTGGGGCGCCATCGCTTTGCTGTTGGTATCAACTTGGTGGTTGTTTGTCATCCTCGGGCTTGAGTGGATCTAGCCTTTAGCGTCTTTCGTAGGTGCAGAAGGTGAAGTTGAGGTTGTTTTCGGTGAGGGTTTCGGAGCGGTAGATTTGGTGGAAGTCGTGCTCAAATGGGGGGAAGAATGTATCGCACTCTAAGTCTTGTTCGATGTGGGTGACGAAGAGCTTGTGGCAATGAGGGGATTGAAGCGCGTCGATGAAGATTTGGCCGCCGCCGATGATGTAGACGGTTTCGATGGTATCGAGGTGGTCGTGGGCCCATTGGAGACTGTCAGCCAGATTGTGCATGACAATTGCATCAGGGTGTTGGGTGAGTTTGCGGCTGAGAATCAGGTTTTGGCGGTTTTTTAAGGGGCGTGCGTAAGGGGGGAGTGAATCCCAGGTTTTTCGGCCCATGATCACCATGTTTTGTTTAGCCTGATTTTCTTTATATGAGGTTAATGTCTTGAAATGGAGCATATCGGCGGGCAGGTGCCAGGGAAGAATGCCGCCTTTCCCGATACCGTTTTGATTGTCGATTGCGACGACGATATTAAACGAGGGTGTCATACGGCGATAGGGAATTTAATAAAAGCCTGGGGCGTGTAGTTTTCAAGTGTGATATCGTCGTATTCCATCTCAAAAAATGGCTTTTTGCGAATAGATAGGGTCGGCAGTTGTCCGGGGGTTCGCGCCAATTGTTCTTTGACGCCGTCCAAATGATTGGAATAGAGATGGGCATCCCCGAATGTGTGGACAAAGACACCCGGTTTCAGATCGCATTCGATGGCAATCATCGTTTGGAGGAGGGCATAGCTGGCGATATTAAACGGAACACCGACGGCGACATCCGCTGAGCGCTGATAAAGCTGGCAATCCAGGCGTCCGTTGACGACATAAAATTGGAAAAACGTATGGCAGGGCGGCAGTGCCATTCTCGGAATATCCGCGACATTCCAAGCACTAACAATCAGACGCCGAGAATCGGGCTGGGTTTTGATCATCTGAATGACCTGGCTGATCTGATCGATATGGCTTTTCGTGCAGTGACCTGTAGCGGGATCTTGTTGAAAGGTTTCCCAGGATCGCCATTGGTAGCCGTAAATCGGTCCCAGGTTACCGTCTTTATCGGCCCACGGATTCCAGATGCTGGTGTATTCGGCGAGCCCGTCATTGATATTGGTGGCACCCCGAATAAACCAGAGAAGTTCTCGGACAACGCTGCTGAAAATGACTTTTTTAGTGGTTAATAACGGGAAGCCATCCGCCAGATTATGGCGAAATTGGTAGCCGAAAATAGACAAGGTTCCGGTGCCTGTGCGATCCGTTTTTTTCTCGCCGTTTTCTGTGATAAAACGCACCAAATCAAGGTATTGTTTCATAATTATTAGTTAGCATATTATAATACAATCTAAATTTAAAGGATATCATGCTAAAAAACCCGTACTCCAATATTTTTATTGATGATCAGTTAGGCCCATTAGCGCTTGAGCGGTATCGGCGCAGGCGTCGGGAACTGGTCAAAACAGTAGGACATCTTATCGTCATTTCCGGAGTTATGCAGGCACCGTCCGGGGTCAATAAATGGGCCTTATTGGACGTGCCGGTCTATCAGGATCCTTTGTTATTATATTTAACGGGGATTAATCAGCCCGGGGTTATTCTCCTTCTGGATCCGACTAATCCTGATGAAGAAATCCTTTTTCTGGACTCCCGGAACCGCGATATGGAATTTTGGGAAGGTGTGCATTTTGGTGTTGGGGATTCGGAGAGTGAAGAGCTGGTCCGATCTGTGACCGGTATTCAGTCAGTCCGTCATATTCGCAATTTTCAGACGGTGATAAAAGACCTGTTGACCCGGAATGAGGCTCAGCCGTTGGGCATGTTCTGGCATGAAAATCAGGCCCATACGAAACGTACCCGTGATTATCATTACGACTTATTACAAAAAATGAAACGCTTTCTTAAGCAAGCGCACTTACCTAATCTGATTGTGAATATTGCCTCGGTGCAATGGGAATTTCGGTTTAGACTGGATGATCAGGATATCAAAAATGCCCGTATTGCGAATGAAAAAACAACGGCGGCGTTTACGGCTGTTCTGACAGATCGGTCACTTTTTTCTTCTGAGATGACGGTGGCGGGGGCATTGGTGGGAGAATTGCGTAAGCAGAGTCCGTATGGCGTGAGTTTTCCGTCGATTGTCGCCGGTGGGCAAAACGCGTGTGTTCTTCACTATAATAAAAATGATGATCCTTTTGAAGGAGACGAGTTGCTGTTGCTGGACTTTGGCGTGAGGTGGGGCAATATGCATGCGGATGTCTCACGTACTATTCCCGTGAACGGCCGCTTTAATCCTCTGCAGGCGCTTTTGTATCAGATTGTTTATGATGCTCAGGCGGTTGTGGAAAAAGCGGTTCGGCCGGGGATCACGATTCGACAGTTAAATGAGCACTGCTGGGCTTTTATTGAGCATGCGCTCCAAACACGATTCCGGGATAAAGGCGGTATTGCGATGGTGCCGTATAAAGGTAAACCGCATAATGTCAGTCATCTGATTGGGCTGCAGGTTCACGAGGGAGATTCGTTTCGTGAATATCGGGACCTGCCGTTAAAATCGGGCTGGATGATCAGCAATGAACCGGGATTATATGGCTATTTTGAATGGCAAATTGAGGGTAAAACTTATGCCCAGCATATCGGGATTCGGCTAGAAGATGATCTGTTAGTGACCAATGCGGGTTGCCTCAATCTCACAACATGTCCGAAGTCTATGGCGGAGATAGAGGCGCTTTCGGGTATCTCTCAAGGAGATTTGACGGCAGTGACGGCTACTTAATGGACGCTTCAGCTGTATATGTTTGTGTAGATGTTGAGACAACGGGTTTAGCGCCAAACCAAAACGAAATTATCGAAATAGGCGCTGCAAAAGTTGTCGATGGAGTGATTGTCGAGACGTTTCAACGGTTAATCAAACCATGGCGGCCTTTGCCCCGGTTTATCACGATTTTGACTGGTATTGATTCGGCAATGTTGTCGACTGCGCCGAGATTTGAGGATGTATACGAGGAGTTTCTTGATTTTTTAGGCGATAGTGTGTTTGTAGCGCATAATGCGCTTTTTGATTTTGATACGATTAATGCCGAATTGCTGCGCCTCCGGAAACCGCCGATTACGAATCCTGTTTTGGATACCAAAGAAATGGCGATGATTTTGTATCCGCATGTTTTAAGCCACAAATTAAGTGCACTGGCGGAATCGCTGCTGATCGATGCGCCTCATTTTCATCGGGCGTTGGTTGATGCGACATGCGTGGCGCATTTTGTCATTAAGATGACCGATGCTACCGCTCAATTGCCACCGGTTTTATTAAAAGAAATTTCACGACTCCTGTCGAATCGGAATCCCGGGCTGGTCACCTTTTTTAAACAAAATTCTACGCCGACGCTTTCTCATTTGCCATATGACGAGTATCTATATACTCGGTCGGCAACGGTTTTCGGGGAGCGCTATGATCATGAGATTGATGCCAGAAGTATCACCTCTTATTTTGGCGATGATTCCAGCCTAAAGCTGGTGTTTGAAAATTATGAGAAACGTCCGGCCCAAGGCAAAATGGCGGACTGTGTCTGGGATTGTTTTACCCATGACCGGCATGGCGTTATTGAAGCCGGAACGGGTACAGGTAAATCGCTGGCTTATCTGATTCCGGCGATTTTATACGCGTTTTCTTCCGGAAAGCCGGTCGTGATCAGCACGAAAACCAAGCATCTTCAGGATCAGTTGGCGAAGTCGGATTTGCCAAAATTACGGGAGATTTTGCCGTCTTTTTCTTATGTTGTCTTAAAAGGGAAAGAAAATTATATCGATCTTGGCCGATTTGATGCATTGTACCGACATTATCTGACCACGCCGACGGCGAAGTATGCGTTGGAATTTCTGGGGTTATTTTCATGGCTTCTTCAAACGAAGACCGGTGATCTGGCGGAGCTTCATCCCAGCATTCATTCCCGATTTTTCCATAAAGTGAATTTTATTTCGTCTGAAAGTTGGAAAACAAAGCGCTATTTAAACCGGTGTTTTGTGAATCGGTTACGCCGTGATGCCAAAGATGTGCAGCTCATTATTACTAATCATGCGATGGTGTTCGCCGATCTGAATTCGTCTGCAAAGATATTGCCTTCGTATGATCATATTGTGTTTGATGAGGCCCATAGTATCGAAGACTGTGTGACGTCTTCTTTTTCAACCGAATTCACAACTTTTACTCTGCATGAATTATTTGCCTTGGTTTCGTCCAAAAAAGGGACGGTGTATGAACATCTAAGACGGCTTATTTTAGAAGAAGTTTTAGATCCTGAAGTGCAGCCTTTTTCTAAATCTCTGAAGTCTGCGGTGAACGATGTCGAGCGACTGTTGGCTGTTTTTTTTAATGCGGTTGAATCTATTTTTATTCAATCTCCTATCCAGACTTCGGAACGGCAACAACGCATTATTGATATGGCGCTGCGATCGCAGTCTATATGGATCGACTGTGAGAATGCTAAAAGTCATCTTCAGAAGAGCCTTGAGGTATGTGCAAAGACAATCTCGGATATGATCACGTATTTAGATAATTTCTTTGTTCAAGAAACCGAACATCTGCGAGCGTCGCTGCAGCTGGCGCTTCAATTGTCGCTCGATAGTATTGATACCTTGCAGTTTATCTTTTTTTTCGAGCCTGATTATGTGAATTGGATTGAGCAGGAAACGTCTCAAAAACCCATCTTGAAATTGGTTTCTGCACCGATTCATTGTGCTCAATTATTATCGGAAACGCTGTTTACGCAGGCCAAAAGCGTGATACTCACATCGGCGACGTTGACGGTCAATGATTCATTTAAGCATCTCTTACAACGATTTGGGTTGCCGTCAGGGACGTGCTGCCTAAAATTAGAGTCTGATTTTGTTTATTCTGAACAGGCGTTATTGTGCCTCGTGAAGGGGCTGCCTGCCGTTGAGGCGAGCGAGATTTATTTTAAAACTACCGCCGATTTAATTGCAGGGATCGTTAAACAATTAGGGGGGCGTAGCCTTGTATTATTAACGTCTTATCGGGCATTGGTCAAAATTTCCGAACATCTTAAGGCCTCTCTGATGCATACCGGTATCCAAGTTCATTCTCAATATCGGCAAGCGTCTCGAGAAAGTATTCTGGAAAAATTCAAGTCCGGCTCCCAAAAATCCGTTATATTAGGTGTAGATAGTTTTTGGGAAGGGGTGGATGTTCCCGGAGATTCGCTTAGTGGTGTTATTATTCCGAAGTTGCCGTTTCCGGTGCCGTCTGATCCGTTGGTCATGGCGCGGTCTCAGTTTATTGAGGAACAGGGCGGGAACGGATTCTGGGATTATTCGGTTCCGATCGCCGTTTTAAAATTTAAACAGGGGATCGGCCGTTTGATCCGATCGAGCCGGGACCGGGGTGTATTATTTATTTTAGATGAACGTATCGAAGGTAAGTCTTACGGACGATTGTTCTTAAATGAATTGACCCATTATCAAAAAGTCACTAATTCGTTCCCAGAGATCTTAACTGATGTGAAGAAGTGGTTTTTACGCTGACCTTATACATAGTTTAATTGTAGGAAAAGGAACTCATGTTCAAATCTCGTCATAAAAAAATCCCTCTTATTGACCAAATTCTAGGTCCAGCGGCCACCAAAGCCGAGAAATATCTTTGTGTTGGCGGAGCGGTAGGCGCCATGTTGGTATGCTATGTTTATTGGAAGTGGATTGGGATGTCTTGGTCGGTTTTGCAGCATGGGATTGCCGTTTCGCTGGTATTTGATCTGGCGGGTGGGGCGCTTGTGACCACGGCGGTGAATGCCAAGCTATGGTGGCATCGCAAGGAACGTGTTTTTCATCATCATTTTGCATTCGTTGCCAGTCATGGAATTCACCTTGCGCTGGTGACTATTTTTTTTAAACATGGGGATTGGACGTATTTTGGGTGGCTTTACGGGGTGCTGACTGTTGGCGCGTTTATTATTTTACATATGCCTGTTTATCTAAGACGGCCGATTGCGGTGGGATTTTATATCGTGATTTTAGGGCTTAGTTTAACCCTTTTAAGGGGGACGCCTTTTGATCCTGCGATTCGAGGGATGGAGTGGTTTTTGCCGCTATTGTTTCTGAAGTTATGGGTCGGGTATCTCGTGCCGGAAATTGCACCGGCGCCCATTCAAAAATCAAAAACGCGTTAGTGCTCGAAGTCTAAAAGCGGATCGTGCAGGTAGCCTGAAATCATGGTGTCGGGGTTCAGAAATCTGCTTTTGACATGACAGAGTGTTTTGGCATCAAGTAATCGCGGAACGCCGGGGCCGCCGAATGGTGAAAGCGACTCGGCGCCCATGAGAATTTTCGGCGCAATATATACGACGACTTTATCGACAATGTCTTGCATAAGCGCAGTGGTATAGACCTGACTTCCGCCTTCAATTAGGACATGGGTAATGCCTTTGGTATAGAGGCTTTCTAAAATTTCGTGCCAGGCTAGATTTCCGGATGTTTCATGTGAAACCTGGATAATATCGGCTTTATTTTTGAAGCAATCTTGTGCTGATTTTGGGATGTCCGGTCCGGTGATAATCATGACCGGAGTTTTGCCCTCAAATAATTTTGATGCAGGTGAAAGCTGAAGGGTTGAATCCAAAATAATTTTGGTCGGAGCTGGATAGCCTGGCGCAAGGCGGGTATCGAGAAGAGGATTGTCGATCATCACGGTTTGACGTCCGACAATGATTGCCGATGCCTGGCCTCTTAGTCTGTGTGCATGGACCCGGGAGGTGACATCGGTAATATATTTGCTTTCGTTGGAGGGGAGGGCAATTTTGCCGTCCAGACTCATCCCGACTTTGAGCGTTACAAAGGGAAGGGATGTCCGGGCATTTTTGAAAAAAACATCATTGAGTAGAATGGCCTCCTCGCGGCACAATCCTTTTTTGACGATGATGCCGGCTTTTTTTAGGAGATCATCTGCCGGATTTTGCCTGACTTTTTTAGTCGGATCTTCAACGGCATAAATCACCTCGCGAATACCGGCTGCGATAATGGCATCTGTACATGGCGGTGTTTTTCCGGTGTGGGTGCATGGTTCTAAGGTGACGTAGAGGGTAGCGCCTTTTGCCTGGTCTCCGGCTTTCTTGAGAGCGATGGCTTCGGCATGAGATTGTCCGGCTTGTTTATGGGCGCCGGTGGCGATGACTTTATTGTCACGGACGACCGCGGCGGCCACCATTGGATTGGGCCTGGTAAATCCTTCCCATTTTTGAGCTTGCTTAATGAGTCGTCTCATCAAGCGTCGCTCAAATTCGTTAAAACTCGGAAGGATTGGCGGTTGAAGTGGCATGGGCGGCCGGATTTGCAGGCAAAATTTTCTTTTTAATCGCTAGGATATTGTTAAAATAGACTTCAATTGTGCCACCGGGATCGACTTCATAGGCCAGCTGAATTTCTTCGCCTGCAGTATGAGTTTGGCTGTAGAGTTTTTGAACGGCATCGGGTTGTTTGTAATAGATATCAATGGTTTGAGCTGGTTCACCTTTAAGTAAAGTGGCTAAAACCGTTACCCGGTAAATTTCCGCTTGTCCGCCATAAAATTCGCCGGCAGTGTTTGATCCATCTCCGGATGCCTGCATGGGTGTTACGTCGAGTTTGATCGGGAATCCGTTACTGACCACTACCATCACTATATTGTTTGTGACATGTTCATTGGCAAAAGGGCGTTGATCGACAATCGTGCCTTTTGGAAACTTATATGAAAACCCGGATTTTTGTACCAGTTTCACATCTAGGCCTTCAAGAAGTTTGGCGGCATTTGAGGCAGGCTCTCCAATTAAAAGAGGGGCTTTAGGGCCTGAAATTCCGCTTGAAATAAATAAGACGATTTTGCGGTTTTGTTTAACGGATTGGCCGGCTTGCGGTTTGCTGGCCGTGACGTGTCCTTCTGGAATGGTGAGTGTCATATCAGAGGTGACGGTGAGGGCCTCCAACTGTAATGCTGACAGCATTTGTTCGGCTTCGGCGGTAGAAAGGCCTACGACATTAGGTACTTTGACTTCTGGATTGCCGGCTACATATTTCATCATGCCCATATAGACGATAATGAAAATAATCAATGCGAAAATACCAAGGGTGCTTAACGCGGCGATTCTCAGCCGGCGTTTTTTCTTCCATTTTGCCACATCTTTCTCCAATTCGATAAATAAGGGATGTCGTTCGTCAAAGCGGCTTCGGTATGAAAATGCCGGATCTAAAAAGGCGGCTTGTAAGTCGGATATGGTGGCGAATCGTTGGAGGGCATCCATATCAATACATTTCAGGATAAGGGCTTCGATTCCATCCGGCAAGCTAGGGCGAATCGATTTTGGTAGAACCGGTTCGTATAATAATGCTGATTTTAGTTGGCCGATTTCGTCGCTATTGTCGTATGGCCAGCTCTGGGTGAGCATATAATACAACACCATTCCGAAGGAGTAGATATCAGACCGGAGCGTATATTGATGATGAATTAAAAATTCAGGCGCAAAAAAGAGGCCATCTTCTAATTTGCTGAATTGAGGGGAATGGTTCTTCAGAATGACGAGTGGGAACAGCGAATTGGTTACTTGAATATCGAGTGAGGTAGAAATCAAAATCTGGCTTGGTCGGATTGATCCAGAAAAGAGTTTAAGCTCTTCGAGTGTTTTGAGAGCATCTAAGAGCTGGTGTGCGATTTTCAAGATGACCGGAAGCTCTAAGGTTGACCGATCTGCGAGATATTTATCTAAAGCGGTGGTGCTTTGGGGGGCTTCATAGAGGGCATAAAAATAGCCTTGGTCTATCCCGAAGTCGAGTAAAGTATCTAGATTAGGGTGTCGAACCGTGACCAATCTTTCAGCCAATTTTATCATTTTTTGAATGATGTCAGCAGTTAGATATGCGGCCTCATATCGGACAATTCTGAGGGGATGCCGATCTATAACACGTTCGGCATAAAACGTCTTGGAGAGATTGTTCTCAGATCGTTGGGTAAGAATTTCGTATTGTTGTCTGCCCAGATGAAGAAATGACGTCGTCATGATAGTACGCGTGCAAAACGGCGATTTGTAGCGTTAGCACTCCGTTCAAATGCTCGGAGTAGCCTTGCCACACCTCCGAGCTTGTACTCACGCTGTCTTGCATCTAACCATTTTTTACACGTGCTTGAGCTTTTAGCGTGGGGTGTGTAGTGGGCTAGGGACGTCGAATAAATGGTGTGGGGTGTTTGCAAGGGGTTATTTCCGCTTTTTAGTGATGCCTTGTTTGGTTTTGAGGTTCCGGCGAATATCGATTTGTTTTTCTTCGGAGCGTTTCATAAAGCCGGAGATTTTGTCTTCAAAATCAACGTTTTTTGTTTTCTTATGAATAAAAAGTGCCCCGTCTCCTTGGGTAGGCTCGATGGCTTTTTTTATCGAGAGTTCGAGTTTGTTTTTTTCATTGATCGTCAATACTTTAACTTTGACGACTTGCCCGACATTAACGAATTGTTTGATATCCGTTACATATTCATTGGCAACTTCAGAGATATGAACCAGACCTTCTTCACCGTTCTCTAAGCGAACAAACGCACCAAACACTGCGATGTGGCTCACTTCACCTTCAATAATACTTCCGATTTCGTAACTCATGGCGATTGGCTAGTTATTCCCGGATGGGGTGTCAGGGACGAACTTATAAACAACTTCTCCCTTTTTCATATACCCTAGTTTCTGACGCGCCTGCATTTCCCAAAATGAGGGTTTATGGAGCTGTAACAACTGCGTTTTTAACTGTTGATTAATCATGTTCTCAGTATTGTATTGTGCTTGTAAATGCGTATAATCAAGCTTAAAAACATTGTATCTGAAAACATTTTTTATTCCAATACAACATATGTACAAAAAAAAACCATTGTTAACAGAGAAAACGCAGTGTGTACGACTCTTTTCATTAGACCTTCTTTAAGTTGTAGAATGTTTTTTTACCGAGATATTTGCTGACATCGCTTAATTCTTCTTCGATACGGAGAAGTTGATTGTATTTAGCGATTCGGTCTGTTCGGCAAAGGGATCCTGTTTTGATTTGTCCGGCATTGGTTGCCACCGCAAGATCTGCGATGAAGGTGTCTTCGCTTTCACCTGATCTGTGAGAGATAACCGCAGTGTAGCCTGCGCGTTTAGCCGTTTCGATGGCTTCTAATGTTTCCGTGATGGTGCCGATTTGGTTGACCTTAACCAGGATTGAGTTTGCAACACCAGCTTCGATGCCTTCTTTCAGGATCTTGGTATTGGTCACAAATAAATCATCGCCGACAAGCTGTACTTTTTTGCCTAGGCGATCGGTTAAGAGTTTCCAGCCTTCCCAATCCGATTCGTCGAGTCCGTCTTCAATTGAGACGATTGGGTATTTGTTGCAAAGGGCTTCGTAGTAATCCACCATTTCCGCTGAAGTTTTGGTGATGCCTTCACCGGCGAGTTCGTATTTTCCGTTTTTGTAGAGTTCGGATGCAGCGACGTCGAGTGCAATTAAAATATCTTCGCCTGGTTTGTAACCGGCTTTGGTAACGGCTTCCAAGATGACCTGGATTGCAGCTTCGTTGCTTTTTAAGGACGGTGCAAATCCGCCTTCGTCACCGACTGAAGTGGCAAGACCTTGGTCATGAAGGACTTTTTTGAGGCTGTGGAAAATTTCGGCTCCGATACGTAATGCATCTGTAAACGTTTCCGCGCCAACCGGCATAATCATGAATTCTTGAACGTCCACGTTGTTATCAGCGTGAGCGCCGCCGTTGATAATATTCATCATCGGAACAGGTAATGTATGTGCATAAGGTCCGCCGAGGTATCGGTAAAGCGGCATATCAGATACGATCGCGCCGGCACGGGCAACGGCCATTGAAACACCTAGCAATGCGTTTGCGCCAAGCTTGGTTTTGAATTCGGTGCCGTCTAATTCCAGCATGACCATATCGACGGTCATCTGATCGCAGGCATCAAGTCCGATGATTTCTTCGGCGATGATTTCGTTGACGTTTTCAACTGCTTTCGTGACGCCTTTACCTAGGTAGACGCTTTTGTCGCCGTCGCGTAATTCTAACGCTTCTCTGGAACCAGTTGATGCGCCTGATGGAACAATGGCGCGGCCTAATGCGCCGCTTTCGGTAATGACATCGACTTCGATCGTTGGGTTACCCCGTGAATCGAGGACTTGCCGTGCAAAAACTTCGGTAATAATAGACATAGTGAATGAGTCTCCTTTTGTAATGCTTTTCCAATTTTTTTTGTGGGGTACAGTGCGAAATATGCTACACTATCTCCCCTTATATTTCTACTCTTTTAAGCAAAGTTTTGAACGTAGGGAAGCCGTTCGCCTACTTGTTTTATTTGATCTAGATTGGCCTTTAGTAAGGCGGAGGCATCCCATGTGCCGGATATAAATGCCGAGAGTCTTTCGTCGGCAATGTTGACCTGGATGACTTTATCGCCGGCACTTACCGTGCGGCTTTCGAGATTCAGATCCAGCGGTTGGTCGGGGTTTTTTGCTACATAGTCGGATAATGTCGCAATATCTTCAGCTGATGCTGTGACCACCGGGACGCCGATGGCTTTGCAGTTTCCCGCGAAAATCTCTGCAAAAGATTCGCCGATGACGGCTTGAATGCCGAATCTCATAATGGCCTGGGGGGCGTGTTCTCTGGAGGAGCCGCATCCGAAGTTTTGGCCGACGATCAGGAAAGTCGGGTTTTGGTATTCGGGTAGGTTGAGGGGATAGTCTTCGATAATATTATCGGATGCGTCGAAGCGGACATCGTAGAATAAAAATTCACCCATCCGTTCAAATGTAATTTCTTTTAAAAACCGGGCGGGGATGATTCTGTCGGTATCGATATCATCGCCGGGTATGGGAACTGCGGTTCCCGTGATATGAACGCGTTTTAATGATTCCATCGCATTAACTCCTTATATAATCCCGAACGTCGGTGACGCAGCCTTCGATTGCGGCTGCGGCGACCATTGCGGGGCTCATTAATAATGTCCTGCCGGTAGCACTGCCCTGACGTCCGATAAAATTGCGGTTCGATGATGAAGCGCTGATCTGATCTCCGACGAGTTTGTCAGGATTCATGGCCAGGCACATTGAACATCCGGCACCCCGCCATTCGGCGCCTGCCGCTTCGAAAATCTTGTCTAATCCTTCGGCTTCGGCCTGGGCTTTGACCTGTTGGGATCCGGGAACAACGATGGTTTGTACGGTTGATGCGACTTGGCGGCCCTGAAGGATTTTGGCGGCTTCGCGAAGATCCGAAATGCGGCCGTTGGTGCAGGAGCCGACAAAAGCGACATTAATCGGAATACCCCGAATGTCTTGTCCCGGTGTGAATTTCATATGGGCGCATGCTTCTTCAATGCTTTTGCGGTCTTCAGCCAAGACGCTATCGGGTGTCGGGATTTTGTCTTCGATACCGACAGATTGGCCGGGGGTAATTCCCCAGGTAATGACCGGTGATAGGGAGGAAGCGTCAATGTGCACGATGTCATCATATTCGGCATCCGAGTCTGACGCGATAGAATTCCAATAGTCGACTGCTGTATCAAATTTGTCAGCCGGAGGCGCGAATTCACGGCCTTTAATGTAGTCGTAGGTAGTTTGGTCCGGATTGATATATCCGATTCTGGCGCCGCCTTCGATACTCATATTACAAATCGTCATCCGTTCGTCCATGCTCATGCGGCGGATGGTTTCGCCTCCATATTCGTAGGCATATCCGATGCCGCCTTTGACGCCGAGAACCTGAATGATTTTTAGGACAATGTCTTTGGCATAAACGCCGGGGCGAAGCTCGCCGGTTACATTGATGAGACGGACTTTTAAAGAACTTAATGACAGGGTTTGGGTTTCCAGAACATCGCGGACTTCGGTGGTGCCGATGCCGAATGCAAGTGATCCGAATGCGCCGTGGGTACTGGTGTGACTGTCGCCGCAGGCAATCGTCATGCCGGGTTGGGTCAGACCGAGTTCCGGTCCGATAATGTGAACAATGCCTTGTTTGGCGGTGGCAAGATCAAAAAATTTAATACCGAATTCATTGGTATTGGCGGCCAGTGTCTGCGCCATTAATTCGGCTTGCTGGTCCGAAAAGGGCCGGATCTGATTTGCGGTCGGAACGATGTGATCCATCGTGGCAAATGTGCGGTTGGGATAGCGTACTTTCGATCCTTTTTCTCTGAGCATCGAAAAGGCCTGAGGACTGGTGACTTCGTGTACTAAGTGAAGTCCGATGAAAACCTGGTCTTGTCCTGTCGGCAATGTGGCGACTTTATGGGAGGCCCATACCTTATTATATAATGTTCGTTGTGACATAAGCGCTCAACTCTTTTCCTAAAAGATCTAAGAATTTTACCACTGCTCGGGAAATAATAAAATCTTTGAGGCTACTCTTTTATCATTACGACCTTGAGCTCTTTGCATCGGTTTTTAGGAATATAGAGTAGGCGATATATTGTCCAGAGTCGTTCTGATAAGAATCCAAATACTCTTGCCTGGTATGGATCTCTTGATTCTGAGTCAATCAGAGTTTGTGCCTCAAATAAAATATCGAATAGCCATGTCATATAGTGGTCGAATATTGGAAAAGGAAGCACGAACATATTACCGTGATAGAAGATTTTTGAATTTAAAGCCTGGTCGATTTGAGGCCAAATTTCAGGGTGACGGCGCTTGAGAATTTTTTCTGTGATCAAGAAATCACTAGGGTCATGGTAAAGAGAGTAATTCTCGCGAATTGTTCCAGGTAGTTTGGTTTTTTGTGGGAGAAGGCAATCAAAGTGCTTGGTTAGCTCGGAAATCCGTTGAATATTGAGAAGGATAGATTGTTTTTTTTGAAATGTGGAAAGTGAGATCTGATTGGGGGTTATTCTAGACCCAATATTGAAAAATCGGCGGTAATGGCAGAATCCGACATGGTCGGCCCTGACATTCTTCCAAACCCAATATTGAGCCGTAAGTTCACAAAAATATGGATTTAAGGACGAAATATGATCTCCTGTATTATCCCCAATCATATTGAGCTGGTGAGTGGCTTTTTCTTTCCCCACTTGAATAGGCGTGTATCCAGGGAGGTCAATTTGATGAAACGGCTTATGATGGGATACAAAAAGTTTTATATTATCGTGTTCGGTATTCTCTTGTTGGAAGACGCTTGAAAAGGTGCTGAGGTTATTTTTTAGCGCCGTAAAAATCGATTTTTTCATATCCGTATCCTCCTTTTCCTGCTCCCAATTCAGTGTAATTAGCTGTGTAAAAATGATCATGGCCGTTCCAATAGCGATATACAGGCATATTGTTGCTTCTAGATGCAGCGGCAGCATAGCCAATAATGCCTTCATCCGTACTCCATCCAGAGTTCAATGCTGCAGTTTTTTCTGCTATGTTAATGGTGTAAAAGTGATCACCTGTCCTCGGATTATATACTCTGTAAACCGGATATGTAAAATTGTCCTGAGGTGCTGGGTATAAATAAAAATCAATACCTTCCAGACGGTATCCGCCTTTTCCGTTACCCAACTCTTCCCAACGTTGTGTATAGAAATGGTCTCCTCCTCCGTTATAGTAGCGGTATATAGGGGTTGCCTGCTGGAAAATAGGTTTGTTTATTCCCAGACTTTTCAATATTTTATATGCATTGATCAAGCCTGCGCCGTATTCGTTGTCTCGGCCTTTTGAGCCAAGATCCGTTGCAGTATTTTCGATAAGTGCTTTCGCATCTGAAGGAGTCAAAGATTTTTGTGACAATGCCAGAGCGAGAATTCCGGTGACCCAAGGTGTTGCATAAGATGTTCCGCTATTTGGACCGTAGGAGTTTCCTGTTTTGGTTGAGAAGATATTGCTGCCAGGAGCGACAATACTGATGTGCGGGCCATACGATGAAAAAAAAGATCTTACAATAGTGCTATCGATTGATCCGACTGCAATAACTCCTGAATATCCGGCTGGATATTCGACTAGATTGTCCTTATTGCCGCTATTTCCGGAGGCGGCAACTACAATGACTCCTGCATTTAAGGCTGTTTTGATTGCATCCTCAAGTAGGCTGCTTCTTGTGGTGAAGCCAAGACTCAAATTTACGACTTTAGCGCCGTTTTGAACTGCGTATAGAATACCTTTTGCTACGTCCGAGACATTTCCTACGCCATTTCGGTTTATAACTTTAACTGGTATAAGCGTGACGAACCAGGAAGCGCCCGCAATCCCTGTTTGATTATTTCCGATTGCGCCGATAATACCGGCAACCATTGTTCCATGGCCATACTCATCGCGGGTGTCGGTGGTGTTGCTAATGAAATTGTAGCCTATGGGTGAAATGTTTTCTTTTAGGTCTTCGTGAGTTGGGTCTATACCGGAATCTATGACGGCGATTTTAATAGAAGAACTTCCTCTTGTAAGTTCCCAAGCTTGGGGAAGTTTTAGAAGGGATGGCGCGTATTCGTTTGCATATTGAGGGTCAGATGGCGTTAGGTCTAGTGCCTGTCCCTGGATATCATATTCTACTGATTCAATGTTAGGGTCATTTTTGAAAGTTTCGAATGCATTTTGTGCATTTTCTGTGGAAGAATAAGTTAAAATAGACACCCTGTTGAAACCGAAATCTTTGATCAATGCATCGTAAATTACTATTCTTTGTTGTGCTTCAAGATCTTGATCAGATTGGACGGAGATACTTTTTTGTATTTCGGGTAGAAATGGCGTTATGGACTCGGGCTTTATACCGGCTGAGGTGCTGGCCATTGAGGCTAATGAACTACTTATGTTGCTGGAAATACCTGGCTTTGTTTTGACAATTAATCTGCTAGAAGTTTCGGGAACAGTGAATTCTCTATTTATTGATGACGTCATTTCGGACGTTTTTCCACAGCTTGCGGTTATTATTAGGATACTTAATAACATCGTTAAAATCAGAGGTTTCTTTTTATATGAGTCTGAAATTGGCATATTATTCTCCTTGCTCAGTCTATTTTAGTGAAGCGTATTAGGGGGGTCTTTATGTGGCATCATTACTTGTTGGTCAGAATTTTGTAAAGGATGTTTTCTTGAAGGAGACCCTTAAATAATGTATCTTTTCTAGACTGCTTATTCACAAAAAAGGATACTTATACATGGCGTTAACACAACAAGATTTCCTCGATATTGAAGCGATTCTCGGCCGTAAACCGACGAAGGTAGAAGAGATTATTTTTGACACGATGTGGTCGGAACATTGCTCATATAAAAGCAGTAAAACAACACTTAAAACGTATTTAGGTCCCAAGACATCCGGCTCCGACGTCGTGATCGGAATCGGGCAGGATGCAGGGGTGATCCGGCTGGCTGAGCATGAAGGGAAATCCTATTGTTTAACCGTGGCGCATGAATCGCATAATCACCCGTCTCAGATTTTGCCGATCGAAGGTGCTGCCACCGGTGTCGGCGGGGTGGTCAGAGATGTGTATTGTATGGGCGCGGATGTGATCGGGGTTTTGAATTCCCTCCATTTTGGGCTGGTAACGCCGGATTCACACAATGCATTTGTCGAAGAAATTGCTGAAAAAGTCGTGATCGGCGTATCGGATTATGCGAATCCACTGGGTGTGCCGGTTTTGGGCGGCGAGACGTTGTATCATGAGTCCTATAACGATAATTGTCTGGTGAATGTGGCGGCGCTGGGGATTGTTCAGGAGGATCAGGTGATCCATAGCCGGGTTCCAGAAGAAGCGAGAACCACGCCTTATGTGATGATTTTGGTCGGTAAATCCACTGACTCGACCGGATTCGGCGGCGCGAGTTTTTCGTCGGCGACGTTAGATACCGAGTCAAATAATATTGGCGCCGTTCAGGTCCATGACCCGTTTTTGAAGCGGGTTTTGGCTGAGGCGATTAAAGAAATGTTTCGCGTGGTACACCGTGACGGCTTGAAGATCGGCTTCAAAGACCTGGGTGCGGGCGGGATTGCTTGTGCGACGTCTGAGATTGCGGCGGCGAGTGGATTCGGCGTGGATCTGGATTTGGAAAAAGTGAATACGGCGTTTGAAAATCTTTCGCCTGAAGTGATTACCTGTTCGGAAACTCAGGAGCGGTTTTGTATTGCGGTGCCGGAATCGGTGGCCGAAAAAATCGTGTCTATTTTTAATGTTGAGTTTGAATTGCCTAAGCTGTATCACAAAGCGGGCGCTGTCGTGATCGGTAAAATTACAACCGATCCGTATTACCGGGTTTTTTCGACCGGTGAGTTGCTGTGTAATTTGCCGATTCAGGCAATTACTACCGATGTTTTTCGGGAGCGGACGTCGACCCCGCGCCAGATTGTCCGAACGGCTCAGCCTGCGACTTATGATGTATCTAAAACGACGATTGAAAAGCAGTGTTTAGACTTATTGGCCCTGCCTAATATCCGGTCAAAGCGGTATGTATACCGTCATTTTGACAATGCGGTTCGTGGGGATACGGTGTTTTATCCGGGTGAAGCGGATTCGGTGGTCATTACGCCGATTGACGGGTCGCCTGTTGGCGTTGCGGTGAGTATTGATAGCAATCTTTACGGTTACTATGATCCGTATATGTGCGGGGCTTCGGCTGTTGCCGAGAGTGTCCGGAATGTCGTTTGTGTCGGGGGAAAACCGATCGCACTGACCGATTGTCTGAATTACGGGAATCCGGAAAATCCGTCCGCGTTTTTTGATTTTGAAGAAGGGGTCAAAGGGATTGCGGATGCGGTGACGGCGTTTAGTTTTACGCCGGGTGAGCCGTTGCCGATTGTGTCGGGGAATGTGAGTTTTTATAACGATTCGAAACAAGGTGCCGCTATTACGCCGTCTCCGGTCGTGGTGGTGGTGGCCAAGATTGACGATTATCACCGTGCGATTACGATGCAGCTGAAGAGTGCTGGACACACGTTGATTCTCGTTGGAACTCGCTATCCTGAATTCGGCGGGACGCAGATCGGGAATTTAGTGAATGGACTAAATGATGTGGCGCCTCAGGTACGCTTCGAAGACGAAGCTAAGATGAATCGCGCGATTTATGAGTTGATTCAAGTCGGTGCATTATCGGCGTGTCATGATATTTCGGCAGGTGGATTTTTTGCGTGTTTATCCGAAATGGTGATGGGTGAAAAAGGGCGGGATAAATGTGGCGCCGAGATTCGGATTCCAGAAAGCGCTGATGTCTTTACCTTCCTGTTTTCGGAAAACGGTGGTTATCTTATCGAAGTGGCGGCTGATCAGGTGTCGGCGGTTGAAGCGAGGCTTCAGGTAGATCAGATTGCCTTTTCTCGAGTGGGGCAGACGACACCAGCCGCTGGAATTCAGGTTTCTTATTCTCATGGGCCGGTTGGGTTTTCTGCAGATGCGTTACGAGGGGCTTGGGCGCCGGAGTTTAGTTAATGGTGTTTATCGCTACAATCAGAAACGGGCTATAATCTGAGCATGCATGACCAAGATCTTCGCTGGCGTCAGCGTCAGGTTAATTATGAAAAAGCCTTGTCACAACTTAAAAAGTTTATCGATAAAGGTGAGTTAAACGAGCTCGAGAAGCAAGGGCTCATTCAGGCTTTTGAATATACGTATGAACTCGCTTTTAATGTGATCAAGGATTTTTACGAAAACCAAGGCGACTCTAATATTCAGGGGAGCCGAGATGCATTTCGTCTTGCGTTTAACCGGGGGCTTATTCGTGATGGGGATGCTTGGATGCGGATGATTGAGAGCCGAAAACAGACTTCTCATACCTATAATGAAGATACAGCCGAAGAGGTAGTAAAGGCCATTTTGATGAGATATTATCCGATGTTTAATGCCTTGAGAGATTCATTGCGGCATATTGAGAAATGACGGACCTTGGCCTTTCTGACGAGGTAGTCGATCAACTTCGTTTCGTATTAAAGAATTTTTCTCAAGTTGAGGAAGTCGTTTTATATGGATCGAGGGCCAAAGGGACGCAACGGGCCGGGTCTGATATCGATCTGACATTAATAGGGCCGGATTTGACACTTGAGATACGAAATGAAATCGGGAGGCAGCTTGACGATTTGTCGCTTCCTTATATGATCGATTTATCTATTTGTGAGCACATTCAAAATCCCGCGTTGTTGGAGCATATTGGCCGGGTAGGGATTTCGTTATATAAGAAAGATAGGGGATCTAACGGGTAATTTTGAGATTCTATTGCTGTCTATTTGGGATTGTATTGCCCATTTTAAGAGGCTTCCAGACTATATTTAACAATTTTCTGCGCTGCATCCGATAACTCGCCTGTTGAAGTCTGTTGTTTCGTGGTTTCTAATGCTTCCATTACCGCTTTTGCAATAACGGCTTTTTCCCGGGGTTCGATTAATTTGAGCTGAGGGCCTAATAACCGCCCCTGCTCCAAAAATCGCGTTCTTGTCGACTGGGGCCCAAATCCTTCGAAGCAAATGACGGGTTTGCCCACATAGACTGCTTGTTCATTTGCAGTGCCTGCTAGGCCAATAATGACAGCGCTAGACGCTAGAAATAGTTTGAACTCGGGGTGAATGGCGATCGAAATAGGCTGTTCCTGATGTTGAAGTAGGGTCATTGTTTCATCGATTTTCCAACTACTTCCTTTTAGCCACTTTTCATAAAACAGGGCTAAATCAAAGGTTGGCGCCTTGGCAAATGTCCAGGAGACGGTGGGCTTGAGCGTGGCGACTTCGGTCACGACTTTTAAGATATAGGCCATATTCTCGTAGGCTTCTTGCCGTGAGCCCGGTATGAGCCCGACGGTGGATATTGCGGTAGGTGTTTGGTGGGTGGGATCGAGGCCATCCATCATGGGATTGCCTAGGTAATGGGCGGGAACGCCGGCTTCTCGGAGGCTTTCCGCGGTGAGGTTGTCCCGGGTAAAGACGAGCTTTGCCCAGCGTTTCATTAATGCGATTTCCAATCGGCTATGGGCCATAAAGGCATCACTTTTCGCGGTCGGTAAAAAAACGTGCTCGGACGGATTGAAAAACCGGGCGACCGAGAGGCAAAATAAATCGCCAACGCTGATGGTCAGGTCAATATGACCGATATTTTTTACTGCGCCGAGTTGCTTGAATACTTGGGTGAAAAGGCCTGCCCGAATGTCTTGGACTGCGTCCGAAAACGATCGGATGAATCCACCGCTCGGTAACGCGGGATTGGTTAATAAAAGTGGAATGCCCAATGTTTGATACGATAGGCCGGGACCTACCAACGGTAAGGCGATCAAGTCACTATTCGACACTGCGGATTGGAGAGCCGTGGCCAACCGGCAGGCGATCTGGTCTTCTCCATATCCGTTTGAAACAATCAAAATACGCATGCGGTTAAATAGAATAATCTTGCATAAACAAGCGGCCGTCTTTCGGACTTACAAACACGTCCATTCCTTTTTGGAATGTCATGCTCAGATAATAATCTTGCGTAATTTCGACGTGGACAGGGTCTCCCCATTCGCTCGTCAGATCGACGCGTACAACGGGACCTGCTAAATGAACGTGGTCGATTTTTGCCTTGAACGCAGTGCTGTCGGGTGCGGAATGGTGGATATCGAGATCATGCGGCCGGACATAAAAAACGGTGTCTTTTGTTTCTTGCTCCGAGGTTTCGGGGAGCGAGACGGAAACATTGCCGAAGTGGGCGACTTTGTCTTCTACCCGGCCATGGAATAGATTCACATTGCCGATAAATTGATAGACAAAGGCATTGGCGCAATGGTGATAGACTTCTTCGGGAGTGCCGATTTGCTCGATGCGTCCTTCGTTCATAATGACAATCCGGTCGGCAACTTCGAGGGCTTCTTCCACGTCATGTGTGACAAACACGCTGGTGATGTGGAGCTCGTCATGAAGTCTGCGTAGCCATTTCCGGAGTTCTTTTCGGACCTTGGCATCTAGTGCGCCGAACGGTTCATCTAATAGGAGAAGTTGAGGTTCAATGGCGAGGGCCCGTGCCAATGCGATGCGCTGGCGTTGGCCGCCGGAGAGCTGTGACGGATATCGTTTACCGAGATAATCCAACTGAACCAGCTGGAGAAGTTCGTGCACTTTTCGCTCGATTTCTGATTCGGATGGGCGGCTTTTTTTGTCCCGTACCCGTAGCCCGAACGCCACGTTTTCAAAAACAGTCATATGTTTGAATAAGGCATAATGTTGAAAAACGAAGCCGACTTGGCGTTCCTGGACGGTTTTGTCTTTTGTGTCGTCGCCGTGGAATAAAATATTGCCTGAATCAATGACTTCCAATCCGGCGATACTGCGTAAAAGGGTGGTTTTTCCGGAGCCGGAAGGGCCTAAAAGGGCAATCAATTCACCTGTTTTGACTTCGAACGACAGGTCTTTTAAGACGTCAACGTCGCCGAATGCCTTGGATACGTTTTGGATAATAATGCTCATAACCGTTTTTCCCCCTTCATTCGCCATTCGATGTAGTGTTTGATTAATAAGGTGACCAGCGCGCCGAACACCATCAACGACGAGACGGCAAAGGCTGCGGTAAAATTGTACTCATTGTATAAAATTTCAATATGTAGCGGCATGGTGTTGGTGAGGCCGCGGATATGACCGGAGACGACGGATACTGCCCCGAATTCACCGACGGCCCGAGCGGTACATAAAATAATTCCATACATCAGACCCCATTTAATATTAGGCAAACTGACCCGCCAGAAAGTCTGCCAGCCGGTAGCGCCTAAAGTGAGTGCAGCCTCTTCTTCTTCGATGCCTTGTGACTGCATCAACGGAATTAATTCACGCGCAACAAACGGGAATGTGACAAATGTGGTGACCATGACGATGCCGGGCGTGGAGAAGATAATCTGAATACCGAGATTGTAGAAAATGCCGCCTAGCCAGCTTTTATCGCTGAAAAGCAGGACAAAAATCAAACCCGAAATGACCGGCGATACTGTGAACGGTAGATCAATTAATGTGAGCAGGAATCCTTTTCCTCTAAATTCAAATTTGGTGATCGCCCAGCTGGCGCAGAGTCCGAAAATCGTATTGAGCGGTACGGCAATACAGACCACCAATGCTGTCAGCCGCATCGCGGCCAGTGCCTCCGGCTCGACAAAGGCCTTAAGATAAAGACCGATACCGCCTTCGAAGGCTTTGACGAAAATCAAGATCAGCGGCGTGATTAGAAAGGAGATCAAAAACAGGATGCTGATCCCGATCAGTAGATAGCGAATCCAACGGGGCTCGGTAATGGCTGCGTGACGTTTCATCCGCGTCCCCTAACTTTACTCCAGGCCTGGAGGCTATTGATTAAAAGAAGTAGCGAAAACGAAGCGAGTAGCATGATACAGGCGATGGCTGTTGCACCTTCGTAATTGTATTGTTCCAATTGGGTCATAATCAGCAGTGGCGCAATCTCGGTTTTGAAGGGCATGTTGCCGGATATAAAGACAACCGATCCATATTCTCCTAATGATCGGGCAAATGAGAGGGTTGTTCCTGTAATCCAGGCAGGTAGCACGGTCGGCAGAATGACCCTGATCCAGGTTTGAATCCGGCTGGCACCGAGGCTGCTGGCGGCTTCTTCCATTTCTTTTTCCATATCTTCTAATACCGGTTCGATAGTCCGGATAACGAAGGGCATTCCGATAAAGGTAAGCGCGATAATAATCCCGATCGGATTAAAGACGGCGGTAATGCCGATTTTGCCTAAAAGGTGGCCGATCCATCCTTGCCCGGAGTAGGCGGCTGTGAGTGCGATCCCTGCGACTGCTGTGGGGAGTGCAAAGGGGATATCGATTAAGGCGTTTAAGACTTTTTTTCCGAAAAAGGAATACCGCACCATGACCCAGGCAACCAGAAATCCAAATACGGCATTAATTAATGCACTGATAGCCGCCGTGTAAAAGCTTAGCCAGTAGGCCGATACGCTGCGGGGCGAAGTTACAATCTCGATAAACGGTTGGAAGCCCATTCCGGCGGTTTTGATAAAGAGCATAGACAGGGGAATCAGGACGACCAATCCTAAATAGGTTACGGTGATGCCCAGCGTTAATCCAAATCCGGGTAAAATTGTTTTTCTTCTCACTTTTTTTCTCATAAGAAAGGCCTTCTTGTTAAATGCTATAGGTTAGTGGCGCGGCATGGCAGTTGGCGATTTTTTTTTGTACGTCGGCTAATGTGACGTTATCTAAGATATTGGACATGGCATCGCGAACATCTTTCATGACGATCCGGATACCGCATCTGTGCTCGTCGACACACTCGTCGCACCGCCGATAAGCCGATTCACTGACGCAGGATACGGGCGCAAGCGGGCCGTCCAAAGCGCGCATGATTTCACCGACTGTGATGCGATCCGCTGCATTAGCGAGGGTGTAGCCGCCGCCTTTACCTTTTTTACTATGGAGAACGCCTTTTTTTTTCAGCTCTAATAAAATGGATTCGAGAAATTTTTTGGGAATATGCTCATGGGAGGCAATGTCCGAAATTAAGACGGCTTCCTGAGCGCTTAATTTTTGGGACAGGTAGAGAACGGCTTTTAATCCGTAAATAGCTTTTTTGGTTAGCATAATTTGAGGCCTCTATAATCTACTATTTCTATAGAGTGAGTGTAAATCCGAGGCGGAGACCTGTCAATGAAAAGCCTAATATGGAAGTAGGCATTCATAAAAAAACACCCTCCGAAATGGGAGGGTGTTTTTTTGAGAGTCAAACGTATTGCCTTGATTAAAGCGGCATATACTTTTTGAGCTCGGCTTCGAAGGCGCTTTCGGATCTGTAGCCGATTAAGCGGCCGACTTCTTTTCCGTCTTTGAATAGAATGCAGCATGGGATGCCGGTGATTTGATAGGTTTGAGCTGTTTGCGGATTGCTATCCGTATCTAATTTGACGACTTTGAGTTTGCCTGAATGCGTGTTTTCGATTTTTTCAATAATAGGCCCCAGCATTCGGCAAGGTCCGCACCACTCTGCCCAAAAATCAACTAAGACATGCTTGTCACTTTCTTTTAAGACAACCGCCTCAAAATCAGCATCCGCCACGTGTAAAACTGCCATAATAATCCCTCCTTGAGTGGTGATTTTGAATCATGTTTACGATATCAGATTTCATAAGGGGGGTAAACTCGGGGTTTGAGTGTGTTGTTGGGGGGCTTTTGTAAACCGATTGGCTTGTGCTAGAATTCATCATCCATTTTTGTATCGACATCGTTTTCTAAGGAGGCTATATGGCTTTTTATCAAGGAGCTCGGATATACAATCTTTTCCCACGGCTATTAGGGCCGATGAGTAACTGGAAAGATGCGATTAGTCGTGCAAAGACATTGGGGTTTAACTGGGTTTATATCAACCCGTTCCACTATCCCGGATTTTCCGGCAGTATTTATTCCCCGAAAGATTTTTTTGAGTTTAATCCGCTCTTTTTGGACCCGGAATCTGAGCTCTCCGGAATGGATCAGCTTAAAGAAGTCATTGAATACGCCAAAAGTTTGCAAGTAAATCTGATGATGGACTTGTTGATTAACCATACGGCAATCGATCATCCGTTGATCGTGGAGCACCGGGATTGGTATAAATCGGATGATAAAGGGGACCTCGTCAGGCCGACCGTTTTAGATGAAGGTGAGACGGTGGTTTGGGGCGATTTGGCTGAAATTGACAATGAAGATTCTCCGGATCGGGCTAATCTCTGGAATTACTGGTGGGATTTGGCCGATTTTTATATGGCGATGGGATTTGACGGGTTTCGCTGTGATGCGGCCTATAAAGTCACTGAACATATATGGCGCTTTTTGATCAGCCGTTCAAAGGAGAAATATCCGCACTCTCAATATTTTGCTGAAACATTGGGATGCGAATTGGATGATATCGTTCGATTGGCGAAAGTCGGATTTGATTATACGTTCAACAGCTCGAAATGGTGGAATTATGAGGATAGCTGGTGTCTCAAGCAATACCGTGAGACCGAAAAATACGCCAAATCGGTGAGCTTCCCGGAAACGCATGATACCCTTCGCTTAGCGGCGGAGTTGAACGGGAATATGGATCAAATTAAGCAGCGTTACTTATTCTCGGCGATCTTTTCGGCCGGGGTTATGATTCCGATTGGCTTCGAATACGGATTTAAAAAACCACTCAACGTGGTGGAGACGATGCCTTCCGACTGGGAGCCGCATCTGTTTGATTTATCCGAATATATTACCCGGGTTAATTTGCTTAAATCGTCATTTAAAATCTTTAATGAAGACAACGAAATTACCGTCATCGATATTGGTAATCCGAATGTTTTTGCGTTTTTGAAGATCTCGAAGGGCCGGCTGGAAAAAGTCCTGGTGCTGATTAATAAAGATCCGAAGCATTATCAACGGATTCAGGTCCCGAGTATTTATGCGATTTTTGATACGCATATTCCTCTGGTGGATATTTCGATTGAGCATCGGATGGATTTTATTCCGGATGAATTTGACTATAATCTTCTGCCGTCACAGACGAAGATGTTTTATTATCTTTACCGGAAACCGGAATTCTACGCAGCGGCCAATTAAGTTAGCCTAAAATGATGTCGTATTCTCTTTGGGCAAATGTGTCGGTCATTCCCGCGATATAGTCGCAAATGACCCGTTCTTTGATCTCGGCTTTTTGTAGTTTTTCCCGATATTTTGCTGGAAGAAGCTGCCGGTCATTGGTAAAGGCGGTAAAGAGATGCCGAATCAGAAGCTGCCCTTTTTTACTCATCCGATAGACATTGGGATGAGAGTAAAATTGCTTGAATAGGTATTGGCGGAGTTCTTTGTTTTTTTGGATCATCTCGGTGTTGAGAGAAATGGTTGGTTTTTTTAATGCCTGAATATCGGCGATAGTTTGGATGTGAGCTGTTCGGATATTGGTCAGGCTGGTCGATACGACACAATCGATTTGGGCAGAGACCAGATAACTGTGGATGAGCGTTCTTAAATGATCGAGCGAGAGATTGGTGTGCCGACTTTGAATGGATTCTAGGGCTTCTTTGAATAATGTAACGTTTTTTCGCAGATCGTCGATATCGAGGATATGGGAAGAAAGCCCGTCATCCAGATCGTGGTTATTATAGGCGATTTCATCCGCCAGATTGACCACTTGGGCTTCCAGTGAAATAAAGGTTTTGGGGAAGTGGGGTGTTTCCGGCGTGCTGTGCTTGATGAGGCCTTCCCGGATTTCAAAGGAGAGATTTAATCCTGGAAACAGGGGGTATTTGTTTTCCAGCTCATCGACAATGCGACGGCTTTGTCGATTGTGTTCGAATCCGCCGAAGTCTTTCATCAGGTGATTGAGTTCGCGCTCTCCGGCATGTCCGAACGGGGTATGTCCCAGATCATGGGCCAATGCAATGCCTTCGCAGACGTCTTCGTTTAATCGGAGAATCCGGGCAATGTGGCGGGATATTTGGGCGACTTCCAGGGTATGGGTCAGCCGGGATCGGTAATGATCTGACTCGGTCGCAATAAAGACCTGGGTTTTATGTTTTAGACGGCGGAAGGCTTTGGCGTGAATAATCCTGTCGCGGTCTCGCTGAAAGATAGTGCGATGCGGGCAATGTGGTTCAGGATATTGTCTACCTAGGGATGTATTGCTTTTAAGTGCGTACGGGGCGAGTATTTGGTCCTCAAGATCTTGAAAATATTCTCTCATGAAAAGGCCTTCTTATAAACAAAAATTCCCCTCTCTTGTAGCAAGAAAGGGGAAGGG
The DNA here is from genome assembly GCA_945888995.1 of bacterium UBP8_UBA817. Taxonomy (GTDB): domain Bacteria; phylum Margulisbacteria; class Marinamargulisbacteria; order CAMDBA01; family CAMDBA01; genus CAMDBA01. Next base: position 59,420 of record CAMDBA010000005.1, read on the forward strand.
TTAGTGACTTGAAATAGTATTGCGCCGCTCTTTTTAAGGACTCGCATAATGGAGGTTACAGGCTATAGCGTACAAAACGCGTTACGATAACGCCCGCCGGTAAAATGTCTTTTACTGCTTTTTCAGGGTCTTTAACAAAGGCTTGTTCATTCAAGCAAACGTCTTTGTAGAACTTGGAAATACGGCCTTCGATAATCTTATCCAGAATTTTTTCAGGCTTTCCTTCATTCAACGCTTGGTTTTTAATAATTTCTTTTTCACGCTCAACATCGGCGGCTGAGACCTCAGATGGCTGAACATAGGTTGGCGCTGATGCTGCAATGTGCATGGCGATGTCTTTTCCGATTTCTTCGGAGGCGTTTCCTGAAAATTCGACTAAAACGCCGATTTTGCCATTAGAGTGAATATAGCTGTAAACATTGCCTGCTGATTCATATACCGCAATGTTTCCGATGGTGATGTTCTCACCCATTTTGAAGACAAATTCAGAGACAAATTCTTTGAAGCTCTTGCCGTCTACGGTGAGTCCTTGAAGGTCGTCCCCTGTTTTAACAGAAGGGTTCGCAACTGCAAGATCCAGAATTTTAGCCCCGAATGCCGCGAATGCGTCATTGTTGGCAACGAAGTCTGTTTCGCAGTTTACTTCAGCGATCACGCCTTTGGTGGTTCCGGTTTGGGCGAAAATATGGCCTTCTTTTGCATCACGATCTGATTTTTTAGAGGCCTGGGCGAGACCTTTTTCTCTGAGATATTTGATGGCTTCGTCAAAGTTGCCGTTGGTTTCGGTGAGGGCTTTTTTACAATCCATCATACCGACACCGGTTTTTTCTCTTAATTCTTTAACAAGGCCAGCTGTAATTTCCATGAGTTCTATTATCCTCCGTTAGGCTTCTTTTTTGGCTGCAGTTGCGACTACAGGTGCTGCCACTTTAGCAGGTGCTGCTTTTGGGGCAGGTGCTTCCATTTCGTCTTTGAAATCAACATCGACGCCGGCGGCTGCTTTACCTTCTAAAATAGCATTGGCCATAATGTTACAAAGCAATTTAATGGCTCGGATCGCATCGTCGTTAGCGGGTATCGGATGCTGAACTTCGGTTGGATCTGCGTTAGTATCAACGACACCGATGATTGGAATTTTGAGCTTGTTGGCTTCGTTAACGGCTAATTGTTCTTTTTTCGTGTCTACAATGAAAATGGCGGATGGCATGCTGACCATGTCTTTGATGCCGTCAAAATAGTGGTGAAGTTTGATCAATAATTTGTCGTAGCGAGCCGCTTCTTTTTTGGTCATCATATCGAATGTGCCGTCGGCTTTCATTCTTTCGTATAATTTAAGGGTGTTGATCCGTTTGCGGATGGTGATGTGGTTGGTAAGGGTTCCACCGAGCCAGCGTTGGTTGATATAGAACATGCCACTGCGTTCAGCTTCTGCTTGAATGGCTTCCTGGGCTTGTTTTTTTGTTCCGACGAATAAAATTGTTCCGCCTTTTCTAGCGATTTCTTTGACGATTTGATAAGTTTCTTTGATTAATTTCATCGTTTGTTGAAGATCGATGACGTGGATTTCGTTTCTGGAAGTGAAGATGTATCTTTTCATCTTCGGATTCCACCTTTTGGTCTGGTGACCGAAGTGAACGCCGCATTCTAGCAATTGGCGCATTGTAACGATTTCTTTTGGAGCTGTGTTTTCTTCCATGCAATACCTCTTTTATTAGGAATTTAGATTATACCCGCGAATGCAGGTACAGATTTTACTTTTTACAAAAAGCAATAAAACGTGAATTGTACCATTGTTACAGCGTCTGGAAAAGTCTGAGTTACGATGAGCTGGGTAAAAACCAGTCGATCATTTTACCGAGCCAGGTTTTTTTTTGCTGATCCACAAATCCGACGGCTTGATTTTTGACACCATATAACACAAGTCCGATGGCGCTGGCATGGCTGGGGCTCTCGATAATGTTGCGCATGGTTTCGGGAATGTGTTCTCGAACGGGTAGACCCAGATTTTGTAAGAGATAGGGCTGGAGGCCTTTGAGCTGACTGCCGTTGCCGGCCAGCACGAGCGGATATGTTTTTCCGAAATCGAATTTGATCTGTTTTTTTGCGATCTTAAGTAATTCGGATACTCTGGCTTCGATGATCTGGCAGAGCAGCATTTTTTTGATATCGGTTCGGCCGGTTTCTTTTGAGGTGATTTCGATGGTTTCATGTTGGCCGATGGATGAAATATCTAAGGTGCCATAGAGGATTTTCAGGCGTTCTGCTTCAGGAACGGTGACTTTCAGACAGGCTGCGATGTCTGCGGTAATGGTTTCTCCACCGATCGGAATAACGAGTGATTTTTGTAAAAGGTTGTTTTTGAAGACATTGAGTTTTGAAAAGCGTCCCCCGATGTCTAATAGGAGGCTTCCGTCCCTGCGGTCTAAGTCCGATAAGTAGACTTGGGCCATTGCCAGCGGATCATAGATTAATCCTTTGACCTGTAGATTTAGCTGTCGGATAAGCTTGGTGAGAATGGTGATGTTATCGGTGTTGCCCAAGACGAGATGTGTATAGACTTCCAGATTTTTGCCGACCATGCCGACGGGATTCTGGACCATTTTTTGATCTACTTTATAAAACAGTGGAATGGCATGCATGATGGTTTGTTCGCCCGTTTTAACGAGGGTTTTGGATCGGTTAATACATTCGGTTTTGTCACTGAGGCTGATGATGCCGTTTTCTTCTTTTCCCATGACAATGCCGCTGTTATACGCAAACCCGATGCCGGCAAATGGACAGTTCAAAAATACTTTGGCAGACGAAGCGCCCGCTGACATTTGTGCCCGCCGGATGGCTCTTTCAATAGAGCGGAGTAATTCCCTGGGGTCTTCGATTTTGCCTTTGTGAATGCCGGACGAAATGCTGTGTCCAATTCCTTTTAAGCTGAGATCGGAATAGCGATCGATTTCACAAATTGCGGCACAAATTTTAGTGGAGCCGATGTCGAGGCCTAGAACCAAGTTGTCATCTATTTTCATGGTATTTTTTTCACAATCACCCGGTTGGGAGCGCGTAGGTCGATATACTCAATTTCGGTTTCCTTCAGCGCGCCTACATGTTGGATTAATTTTTTCAGGTTGCCAAATTTTTTATCGATTTCCTGTAGTGACCCTATCTTAATCGGAAGTGTGTCGTTTTGTAAGATGGTGAGGTTATCATCGCCGTCAAAGACAATTTGCAGTGGCTGAGAAGGTAGGAATCGTCCGATGCTGGTCGTGATTTTTTGGATGTTCGCTAGAAGATAGGCGGGTAAATACGGATTATTAAATTGTTTTTCACTGATGCCCCGGATAATGATCAGCTTATCCATTTGTTCAAGTCCGGTGTTCTTGGCATTGCGATTTAAGATAACACCATCCGATGAAACCAGATACATATGTTTGCCGGTAATAAAGGCAACTGTTGGCTTTTTTTCTGTAACGACAACGGAGAGGTCGTGGATCGAATGAAATTTGAATTTAAAATGTTCGGCTTCGGGAAAGGCTTTGAGCCATTTAGTTTGGCCGATCATCATAAAGTAGGCCGCTACGAAATTTTTGCCTACAAATTCGTCGAATTTCTTTTTGAGAGGCTGTGTTGCGATAAACTGATTGCCTTCGTATCGAAGGGTCTGAATTGAAAACTTTGAGCTGGTCAGAAAATAGACGGTCGCCCCTAATAAAAAGAGGATGACTAATAATGCAATAAGTCGTCGGAATCGTTTCATAGGGCGCTTTTAAGAATTTCTTCGACTAATTCTTCAAACGACAGTCCGATATGCTTGGCCGCAGCGGGTAAATCAGAAAGATCGGTCATTCCGGGCAATGTATTAATCTCGAGAATAAATGGGCCTTTGGTTTCATGGACGATCATATCGACTCGTGAATAGCCTTTGCAGCCGATGGCGTTGTGTAGGGTGATGGCATCTTTTTGGCAGCGTTTAGTTTCTTCTTCGGACAATCTGGCCGGTAAAATAAAGTCTGTCATGCCATGCGTATATTTGGCTTCGAAATCATAAAACCGGTTTTTAGGAACCAGTTCCAGGATCGGAAGCGCGGCCAGCTGGTGATTGCGTTCGAGTAAGCCCACGGTAATTTCTCTGCCGGTAATAAATTCTTCAACCAGGCAAGGGCCGAACTCGGCGACAATCGATGGGATTTTTTTCTCATACTCTGCGGTCGTGTCAAAAACCTCAACTCCCAAGCTGGAGCCTTCGCAAATCGGTTTTGCTATAATGGGGAGGGTTAAGTGCATTGGTTGGCTTAATGTTGCTTTATCGACAATACATGAAGGCAGATAGGGCAGGCCGACTGCTTGGATCATTTGCTTGGTGAGTTTTTTATTCATGCCAATAGCGGAGGCTGCAATGCCGGAACCTGTATAGAGGATTTGATGAAATTCCAGCCATCCTTGAATTTCGCCGTCTTCTCCGCCTTTTCCATGAAGGGCAATAAAGGCCAAATCAATGCTGTGGTCCAGAATGTTATCGGTAGCCGGATCGATTAAGACCGCATCGTAACCTAATGTAATCAACGCGTTATACACATTGGTGCCGGATTTTTTAGAGATGCTTTTTTCAAAGGATTTTCCGCCGTTGATGACGCCGATTTTCTTGTTTTTGAGTGCTTGAATCATGAAATGAGTTTGACCTCCAATTCTAAGTCGATCTGGTGTTTGGCTGTGACATCGTGCTGAATTTTTTCAAGAATATCGAGGATCTCTTCAAACGTCGCTGATCCCTTATTAATCATGAAATTGGCATGCCGATCCGAGATCTGGGTATCGCCGATCTGATATCCTTTATAACCGGCGCTCTGTATTAGTTGTGCAGCAAAATGTCCCGCCGGATTTTTAAAAATACTGCCGAATGTTTTATCCCGCAACGGTTGTTTTTCGGATCGTGTTCGGACAAAGTCGTGGCTACGTTTTTTGATCGTGACCGGGTCGTCTGCAACGAGATTAAATATCGCTTCAACGATAATCCATTTTTTGCTGTGAAAAATACTCGTTCTGTAACCTAATTCCAGCTCTGACACGCTTATCCATCGGTCGTCGCCGGTTTCGGTAATAACTCGGACTTTTTCAACAAAATCGGCCATCCAATGTCCGAAGCATCCGAAATTCATGGCGATCATGCCGCCTACGCTGGCCGGGACTCCAGCACAAAATTCCAGGCCCGATACACCGAATTCCTGTAGCAAAGTCATGAGCTTGTTGACCGGAGTTCCTGCACTGACCTGCAAGCGGTTTTTGTTGCAGGTGGCGGGGGTGATGGCGGGAGAGACCTGGGCGAAACATGGCATAGATGTTGCCGGATCGATCACCGTATTTGATCCTCGTCCCAAGATAAAATATTCTGGCGCATCTTTTAAAAACGATTGAATATCGGACACGGTTTCAAATGTCACCACTTGTTTGACCTGCCCCTGATTTTTGAAGCTGGTTAATTCGGAAATGGGTACATTGTGTCGAACAATCGTCATACGGCGCAACTAGGAATGAATCTGTTCTTTTTGTTTTAAGCGGGTGACGAGTTCTTTTGCGACGGTATAAATATCGCCGGCTCCGATGGTAACGACAATGTCGCCGTCGGATAACTCTGCGATTAATTTATCCGGAATATGACTTTTTAGCGCGATAAATTCGCCGTGGTTTCTCCCGGAGGCTTTCATTTTTTCAATAATCGTATTGCCGGAAATGCCGTCGATTTTTTGTTCGTTGGCTGCATAAATGTCGGTGATGATGACTTTGTCGGCTGCATCAAATGAGGCGGCGAAGTCATCTAAGAAATCCATGGTCCGGCTGTATCTGTGCGGCTGGAAAATTCCGATAAGACGGCCATGGAGACAGTTTTTTGCGCCTAAGAGAGTGGTTTTGATTTCGGTCGGATGATGGCCATAGTCGTCGTATATCCGAATGCCTTTTACTTCACCGATTAATTGGAAACGACGTTTCGCGCCTGAAAAATTTTGGAGACTTTTGACAGCGGCTTCGAGGTCGAGCTGTTCTTTTGCGGCGAAGGCAATGGTGGCCAGTGAATTATAGACATGATGACGGCCGAAAACGCTTAGCTTGACCGTTCCCCAGGGTTTGCCGTTTAAGATCAGGGTATAGGCGGTGCCGCTTGGCGAAAAGGTCAGATCGGTTGCCATAATCTCCGATGCCGTGTCGACACTGTAGGAGACGATTTGGCTGGCAGGCAGGGTTTTGGCGATCTGATTGATATTGTCGTCATCACGATTCAAAACCACATATCCGCCTTTTTGCGTGATGCCGGTCAGAAGTTTTTTGAAATGATCCATGAGGTTATCGAATGTTTTGAAGTAATTCATGTGCTCGGCTTCGATGTTGGTCAGAATGCCGATGTTGGCATTGAGCATCAGGAATGATCCGTCGCTTTCATCTGCTTCCGCGACAAAATAATTGCCGTTTCCAAGACCTGCATTACCGCCAAAATCTTTTAATTCGCCTCCGATAATATAGGTAGGCTGCTGATTCAATTTCCCCAAAACCTGTGTGAGCATTGAAGTCGTCGTAGTTTTGCCGTGTGTGCCACACACAGCGATACGCTTAATGCAGGCGTTCATTAGAAAATTCAGCATTTCGGCCCGTCTGAGAATCGGTAGATTTAACCCCAGCGCATGCTGATACTCTTCGTTGTTTTCGGCAATGGCGCTGGATACCACCACGATATCCGCTTCCCGCAAGTTGGATTCGCCGTGACCGTAAAATATTTTGGCGCCGGCATCTTTGAGACGAATGGTATTAACCGATTCTTTGATGTCTGATCCGGTTACCTTAAAGGATTTTTCCAATAAAATTTTGGCGATTGGGCTCATTCCTGATCCGCCGATACCGATAAAATGGATGGTTTTGTTTGGTGTGATTTCGATCATAGTCCTAATTTCATTTATATGTATGTAAGCGAATGGAACAAAGTATAGATTTTAAAAATAGTTTGACAAATGGTATAGGGGAATGGCCCGGTTTGACAACGTCTTTTCATCGGTGATAGCTTTAAGCCCATGACAAAATTACGGGTTGCAGTCATTGGATTGGGCAATATGGGGAACTATCATGTTCGTAATTATTCCCAGCTACCCGAGGCGGATTTAGTGGCCGTCTGTGATGTCATGACAGAGTCCGTCCAGCTATTCGCCGAGCAGTATGGCTGTAAAGGGTATACCAATCTGGATGACATGCTGGAAAATGAACCTTTGGATGCGGTCAGTATTACGGCGCCGACCCGGTTCCATTTTAATATTGCCAAAAAAGTAATTGAAAAAGGCATTCATGTTCTGATCGAAAAGCCGATTGCCGATACTCTGGAAGATGCTCAGGAATTGATTCGTCTTGCAGCGACCTATCAGGTGACCTTAACGGTTGGGCATATTGAACGCTTTAACCCGGCGATTACCAAGCTCAAAGAACTTGTGGATGCAGGGGCTCTTGGTAAAATCACTTCCCTTATTTCGCGGCGTGTCGGAGCATTTCCCGCTCAGATTAAAGATGCGAATGTGGTGATTGATTTAGCGGTTCATGATATTGATGTGTTTTCTTATTTATTAGGCGAACAACCGACGGGTATTTCCGGGAATGCAGGCCGGGCCTTGATCGAAGACCGCGAAGATTATGCGGATATTTTCTTAACTTATGGTGATCAAACCGGTTATATCCAGGTCAATTGGATTACACCTATTCGAATTCGGACATTGTCTGTGACGGGAACGAAGGGATATGCCGAATTAGATTACATGACTCAGTCGTTGACCGTCTACGAAACTATTTATAGTCGTGAGCGTGATCAATTCGGAGACGAAGTTGTGAAGTTTTCTGAGCCGAATAAGGTAGAATTTGCCATTGAAAAAAAAGGGCAGCTTGAAATTGAATTGGCTCATTTTTTAGCATGCATACGTGAAAAAAAACCTCCTCTTGTGGATGGAGAGGCGGCTTTAGAAGCGCTGTCTGTCGCCTTAAATGTGATGCGCGCGGTGACGTCGAGATAAGTTTGCAAAAATAATAAGCAGTGTTAAAATACCTTCACTTATTCTCTGATTATCTGTCTCAAATGAGAATAATGACGGTGTAATTAATTCAGCCTTACTAGAAGGAGTCTTTCAAACATGCGATTTTTGTTTACGTCCGAATCAGTTTCGGAAGGGCATCCGGATAAGATTTGTGATCAAATCTCGGACTCGATCTTAGATAGTGCGCTTGCACAGGATCCATTCAGCAGGGTTGCGGCGGAATGCTTTGCGACTACCGGTTTGATTTTAGTCGGCGGTGAAGTCACCACCACTGCAACATTGGATATCCAAAAAATTGTTCGCGATAAAGTCGCCTCGATCGGTTATACCGATCCTGCATATGGCTTAGACGCGGCGAGTTGTTCCGTATTATGCGCGCTTCATGAACAATCTCCTGATATTGCCCAAGGTGTAAACCATGGCCAAGGGTTGTTCAAAGAGCACGGCGCGGGCGATCAGGGGATGATGTTCGGATATGCATGTAAGCAGACCTCCGAGCTCATGCCATTGCCGATTTCACTGGCGCATCGGTTGGTTCGGGAAGTAGCCCGGGTCCGGCATGCCGGTGAGCTGGATTATCTCAGACCTGATGCAAAAGCTCAGGTGACTGTTGAATACGAAGGTGCGCAGCCTTTAAGAGTGGATACTGTGGTCATTTCAGCACAGCATCACCCTGATGCGTCTTATGACAAAATCCAGAAAGATATGATCGAGATTGTACGTCGGATTGTACCGTCGCGTTATTTAACCGACGAAACCCGCTTCTTGATTAATCCAACCGGACGATTTGTTATCGGGGGACCTCACGGAGATACCGGGCTTACAGGTCGGAAAATTATTGTAGATACATACGGTGGTTGGGCTAGCCATGGCGGTGGCGCATTCTCAGGAAAAGATTCTACAAAAGTAGATCGATCTGCTGCCTATATGGCGCGGTATGTGGCCAAGAATCTAGTTGCTGCCGAATTGGCGGATGAAGTTGAAATCCAATTGGCCTATGCAATTGGTGTTGCGGAACCGGTTTCCGTTCATGTGAATACACGCGGAACGGCAAAAATTTCGGAAGAAGCAATGGTAAAGTTGATACGAAACGAATTTAATTTAACCCCCCAAGGTATGATAGAGTCCTTGGATTTGAGAAAGCCGGTATTTGCGCAAACGGCGGCATACGGGCATTTCGGTCGAGATGATATTGAGTTGAGCTGGGAGAGAACTGATAAGGTAGAATCGCTTAAAAAAGGAATTGTTCTGACGGTGTCATAACGGATTTTTATTCGGTAAATCTTTTCTACATTTAGGCAGTTTTTCCCGGTTAGGGAAAAGTTGATGGCGGAATTTCAAGAAGTTTTAGATGAATCGATGCTGCACTTTGATGCCAAACTGGATCAAGATGTGGCCTCGATTCTGAAAAAAAATCATTACACCATCTCCGTGGCGGAGTCGGTGACGGGAGGGCTATTGGCCGATCGTCTTTCTTCGCTGCCGGGGAGCTCGGATTACTTTCTGGGTGGGATTGTGTGTTATCACACCTTATTGAAACTTTCGCTTTGCGGCGTTACGCCTGCGATGGTCAAGGCTCATGGCGTGGTCAGTAGCGAAGTCGCGCTCGAAATGGCGAGAGGTGCTAAAAAATTAATGAAAAGTGCAATTACGATTTCGACGACGGGCGTAGCGGGACCTGCCACACCTGCTTATCCTGATCCGCTTGTCGGAACTGTTTTTGTTGGATTTTCTTTTCCGAACGGGGAGACGGTTAAACAATTCAAACTTTCAGGTGAGAGAGAGGTTATCCGGTTTCAGACAACTCAGGTTGCGCTGGAATATTTGCGCCAATATCTCACTAGTGTGACCAATGAGGCGGGGGAATTATTCAAGTAATGAAGGAGGAAATCTGCTATGGAAAATAATAAAGCTAAAGCGTTAGAATTTGCGATTGCTCAGATTGAGAAAGCGCATGGAAAAGGTTCCATTATGAAATTGGGGGATGCGCCCTCGATGCGGTTTCAGACCGTGTCGTCCGGTGCGTTGTCACTGGACTTGGCATTGGGTGTAGGCGGTTTTCCAAAGGGAAGAATTATCGAAATTTATGGGCCTGAATCATCAGGGAAAACCACATTATCATTGCATGTGGTAGCGGAGTCTCAGAAAAAAGGCGGCACGTGTGCCTTTATCGATGCAGAGCACGCGCTTGATTCTACGTATGCCAAACAAATCGGTGTGAATACCGATGAACTGCTACTATCTCAGCCTGACTATGGTGAACAGGCCTTGGAAATCGTAGAGGCATTGGTGAGATCTGGTGCAGTCGACGTGATTGTTATCGATTCGGTTGCAGCCTTGGTTCCGAAGTCTGAAATCGAAGGCGAGATGGGGGATTCCCATATGGGAGCTCAGGCCAGATTAATGTCGCAGGCCTTGCGTAAATTAACGGCAATTGTGGCCAAGTCCAGCACGATTGTTATTTTTGTTAACCAAATTCGGGATAAAATCGGTGTCATGTTCGGAAGTCCTGAAGTGACTCCCGGCGGCCGTGCATTGAAATTTTTCTCCTCAATCCGAGTGGATATCCGACGGGTTGATTCGATTAAATCCGGTGTGGATATCGTCGGTAATAAAGTAAAAGTAAAGATCGTGAAAAACAAAGTGGCGCCGCCATTCAAACAAACCGAGTTAGATATTTTCTTTGGTGTTGGGGTATCTCGTGAAGGGGATGTTCTGGACCTTGCTGCGACTTACAATTTCATTGAAAAGAGCGGAACCTGGTACTCGTATGGCACTGAGCGAATCGGCCAAGGGCGTGAAGCTGCAAAAACATTTTTGAAAAACAATCCTAAGATTGTAGATGAATTAGAATTAAAAATTAAAGAAAAATTTGGAATTATCCAACCGACTGCTCAGGGAAGCAGTGTTAAATCAAATAAGGAGGTCGAATAATCGTGGATTCGTTACCCATTTTAATTATTCTAGGTCTGGGCGTTGCGGGTGCCTTGGCTATTTTTTATACCACCCGTAAGTCTTCGGCGGATACAAAGCTGCAGGAATCGGAAGCAAAAATAAAAGCTTCTTGGAGCGAATCAGAAAAGACTGTGCAAAACATGCTGGGAAAAGCCCAGCGTGAAGCTCAGGATATTATCCAGAAATCCAAGTCGTCTTTAGATGATGAAATTCGTCAGAGACGCAGAGAAATCGATCAGATTGAGTCGCGGCTGATGCAAAAAGAACAGCATCTGGATACCAGAGAGTCCCATCTCCAAGAAAAAGAGACAGGGTTGGCGTCTGATGTAGAAAAAAATCGGCACCTTAAAAAAGGCTACGAAGAGCAGTTGAAAGAGTTAATTGTGATGCTTGAAAAAGTCGCACAGCTTTCAGTTGAAGAGGCCCGTAATTATTTATTAACCAATGTTGAAAAAGATATCCGCCAACGTGCAGGATTGATGATTAAGCAAGTGGAAGAACAGGCCAAAAAAATTGCTAACCGTAAGGCCAAGGAAATCGTGACAGATGCTATTCAGCGTACGGCGATGGATTATGTGGTGCCGGCGACGACGTCATTGGTTCACTTGCCTGATGATGATATGAAAGGCCGTATTATCGGTCGTGAAGGTCGTAATATCCGGGCTTTTGAAGCGATTACCGGCGTGGATGTGATCATCGATGATACGCCTGGTGCGGTTATTCTGTCTTGTTTTAACCCGATCCGGCGTGAAATTGCTAAAATTGCACTCCAGAAACTGATTGTGGACGGACGTATTCATCCGACCCGCGTCGAAGAAGTGGTGGAGAAATCCAAAAAAGAGCTCGACGAGATTATCCGTGAACGTGGTGAAAAAGCGGCTGAAGAATTAGGACTTCAATTTCATCCGAAGATTATTGAGTTGTTGGGTAAATTGTATTATCGGACCAGCTATGGTCAAAATATTCTCGGTCACGTGGTTGAAACTGCGAAGTTAGCCGCGGTTATGGCGGCAGAATTGCAAGTAAATGTGAACTTGGCTAAGCGTGGCGGTGTCTTGCATGACATTGGAAAAGCGCTCGACTTCGAACAAGAAGGGACACACTCGCATATCGGAGAAGAAATCTGTAAAAAATACGGCGAATCCAATGAGGTTATTAACTGTATTATGGCTCACCATGAAGACGAAGATCCTGAAACCATCGAAGCCGTTCTGGTAACGATTGCCGATGCGATTTCTTCTGCGCGTCCGGGTGCTCGGCGTGAGTCTTTAGAGACGTATGTTAAACGGTTAGAAAAACTGGAAGTGATTGCCAATTCATTCGAGGGTGTCGAGAAAGCCTTTGCGATTCAGGCGGGACGTGAGATCCGGGTTATTGTGAAGCCGGATACTGTGGATGACCCCGGTACTTATAAGCTGGCGATGGATATGGCAAAAAGAATCGAGCAAGATATGGAATATCCGGGCGAAGTGAAGGTCTCGGTTATTCGTGAGACTCGTGCGGTTGGAATTGCGCGCTAAGATGAATATTCTGTGTATCGGCGATATTGTGGGTCAACCGGGACGTGATGTTCTGGAACGTTATTTATCCGATATACAGAGACGGTATGAAATTGATTTTACGATTGCGAATTTAGAAAATGCGGCCAGCGGAGCCGGGATTACCCATAAGGTATATAACGAGCTGGCCTCGTTAGGCATTGATGCTTTTACATCCGGGAATCACATCTACGATAAAAGGGAAGTGATGGGTTCGTTTTCCGAATTTACGAATTTGGTTCGACCGCTCAACTTTGCACCCGGAAGTCCGGGGCAGGGGATCCGATATTATGAATGCCAAGGGACAAAGATTGCGGTGGTGAATCTGATCGGACGGGTATTTATGGCGCAGTCGGATTGCCCGTTTCAGGCGATTAATCGCGTTATTGATGAGATCCGTCAGAATGCGACGATTATTATTGTGGATTTTCATGCCGAGACGACCTCCGAAAAACAGGCGATGGGTTGGATGCTGGACGGTAAAGCGACGCTGGTATTCGGGACACATACGCATGTCATGACGGCAGACAGCCGCCTCCTGGATCAGGGAACCGCTTATATCAGCGATCTCGGGATGGTGGGTGCGCGTGATGGGATTTTAGGGATGGAGCGAGCGCCGATTATTCACAAATTTTTGACCCAGCTTCCGGCGCGTTTTGAGCCAGCTAAGACCAAATATCAGCAATTTAATGCGGTGAAGCTTGTTTGTGATCCGGTAACCGGGCATGCCATTTCTATTGAACGTGTTGCTGCGGACTATCAGTTGACCGGGTGGTAGATTATAATGAAACCTAAGATCCTATAGCGTTGGATACTTAGTTATTTTTGGAAAGGTACTAGCGACATGGATACCGTAATGATTGTAGATGATGTTCCTCTAAACCGGTCCTTTGTAAGGATGCTTCTGGAGGAGCGTAATTATCGAATTATCGAAGCTGAAGATGGTCAGAAGGCATTGGATTTGATCAAAAAAGATATGCCGGATCTGATTCTGCTGGATATTGTCATGCCGAATCTCAATGGATTTGAAACCTTAAAAATCATTCGTGGCACGCCTGAATTACAGCATTTGCCGGTTATTCTGGTCTCGACTGTGGAAGAGTTTTCGTCAAAGCGTGAAGGGTTTTTGATCGGTGCGGATGACTATATTGTAAAGCCGTTTAAGCCTGAAGAGTTGCTACTTCGCGTTGATGTATTTTTGAAAATGAAGAAAGAGCGGGATGCGCTGGTTCTAAAAGCGGTTTCGCTGACTGAGAGCCAAAGAGAATTTCTGGATCATCAGAACGACATTGTTGAAAAAGAAAAAGAAATCCTGCTCAAGCAGGTCTATGTCACCCTTCACCATGAAATCCGGAATCCGCTGACAAGTGTGCTGATAGGATCTCAGATCCTAAAAGAAAAATTCGGTAAAGACACGCCGGAGAAAAAAATCCTGGTCGAAATCGAGACCTGTGCCAAGCGTATCCGCGACGTGATGGATGCATTGGGTGAATTAAAATCGATTGTTTTAGAAGATTATCTGGCCGGGATTAAAATGTTGCATCTCCCTAAACCCGGTTCAAAATAGAAAAGAGTACGGCAATCTTATGATCGAAACCAAAGAATTAGTAAAGTCTTATCATGGCCGTCGGGTCGTAGACGCGGTGAGCCTGGAGATGTCCCGGGGTGAGATTGTGGGCTTATTAGGTGCAAACGGGGCAGGGAAGACTACCACTTTTTATATGATCGTGGGACTTGTTCGTCCTGAAAAAGGGCAGGTTTTACTGGATGGCCAGGATATTACTAAAATTCCGATGCATAAGCGATCCTTGCGCGGACTTGGCTATCTGCCGCAAGAACCGTCTATTTTTAAAAAATTAACGGTTGAAGAAAATATTTATATTTTATGGGAAATTATTAAGACGATTCCGCCAGCCCAGTATGAGGCCAGGCTCGAGGAGTTATTAGGTGAGATGGGGCTGCTTCATCTCCGAAAAGCCCGTGGATTTGAGCTATCCGGTGGAGAGAAGCGGCGGGTCGAAATTGTCAGAGCGCTGGCTACTGACCCTTCATTTATTTTATTAGATGAGCCATTTGCGGGAATCGATCCGATTGCAGTCGCGGAAATTCAGGAAATTATTAAAAAGCTTCGGGCTAAAAACCTCGGTATTATTATTACCGATCATAATGTGAGAGAGACACTTTCGATTACCGATCGCGCTTATATCATTCATGAAGGTAAGCTTTTACTTTCCGGGGATTCTCAACAAATTGCGTCCGATCCGACTGCGCGTAAGTTCTATTTAGGCGAGAAATTTAGCTTATAATGACACTGCTGGACCGTTATGTTTTTAAAGAGCTTTTCGGCCCGTTTTTATTCGGGATTGCCGCGTTTAGCAGTATTTTGGCCGGAAGTACGGTGTTGTTTCAGCTGGTCGGTGAGTCGACTCGGTTAGGCATCCCTTTGATGCAGGTGATCCAGCTATTTATTTATCGGTTGCCGAGTTTGATTGTGTTTACGTTTCCGATGTCGATGCTACTGGCCACAATTCTGGCTTTTGGGCGATTGAGCTCCGATCTGGAAATTATTGCGTTCCGAGCAAGTGGAATCAGCATCTACCGATTGGTCGCTCCGGTGATTCTGACGGGTCTTGTGGTGAGTTTTTTGACTATTGGATTTAATGAATTTGTGGTGCCGCGAGCCAGTCATTCCGCAGAAGAATTGATGCAGAGTCTGATTCAAAAAGATTTACCCACGATTAAGAAAAATATTAATTATACGCAATACAATGCCCAAGGGGTCCCGACCCGTATTATAAATGTGCTGGAAATCGATGGGTCCAAACTCAAAGGGATTACGGTAGCGGAATTTGATAATGGCGAGCTTTCCAGAGTTATCCGCGCGGATGTCGGGCGGTTTTTGGGAATCGGTGCGTGGGAATTTGACGATGGCGTCATGCATTATTTGTTAGGTGTTAAAGACCGGATGATGGTCCTTCATTTTGAAAAAGAACGGATTAATATCAAATTGGATCCGAAAGATCTCGGCCAGCGTGAAAAAAGCGTTGAAGAAATGAACGCGCGGGAGCTCCGGGCCCGAATTTCTCAGAAAGCCCAAACCGGCTCTGATGTGACGTCTGATCTGGTGAAGTATCATATGAAGTTTGCTGTGCCGTTTGCTTGTCTTATTTTCTCGATTTTAGGGGCATCCATGGGGCTTCGACCACACCGCAGTTCATCTGCGATTGGCCTGGGTGTGAGTTTAATTATTATTATTGTGTACTATATTTTGCTGTCGCTTGGGATGGGCTTGGGTCTGTCTCAGCTCTTACCACCTTTAATCGCTGCCTGGATGCCGAATATCATAATCGGAACCACATCTCTCTATCTTCTCTATAAAGTAGCCTACCAATAAAGTGGCGACTGTTTCCGACGAAAAATAAGGCTGGAAATGGGCCGATAAACTTGTTAATATAAATCACACTTATGGATAAAACTATACTCGTTGTTGATGATGATCAGTCCATCGTCTCTATATTTGAATTTATTTTGCAACAGGCCGGTTACAATACCATTACGGCGGCCAGTGGCTATGAATGTATTGATATTATTAAATCCGATCGGAAAATAGATCTGGTTTTTTTAGATGTTAAAATGCCGGGCTTATCCGGGATCGATACATTTAAGGAAATTCAAAAACTCCGTCCCTTTTTATTAGTGGTCATGATGACCGGATATTCTGTGGACGAACTTCTCAAGGAAGCGTTTGAACTGGGCGCATACGGCGTGATTTATAAGCCGTTCGATATTGAAGAAGTGATTTCCGTGATCGATAAAATTTTTAAGCTGCCAGCGCCGCCCCAAACCTAACGTTATTTGGATACACCCTCCGAGCTCTTGGAAAACGTGATCCCTACAGTGCAGTTAGAAAAAATGAATGCGATTATGGCTATACTCAAAGAACGTGTTCTCGATAGCCATGAGATCGCCACTCTTCTTTATGAAGGCCTTCGGGATTGTTTTGGATTTACGGGGGTCAATATCTATCTGACAGATCCGTCGACTTATCAGTTCACCGAGACATGTCCTGATGAAGTCTGGCCGATTCCGGATCAAGAAAAAGAATGGCTGATCCGTCGTACTAAAGAATTGATGATCAAGAATTCGGGGGAACCTCTGGATCATTTTTATATTTCCGATCGTAAAGCGTCTTTTTTTACGAGCAAAGAACAGCTTCGTATCGATCAGAAACACTATTCGTTTTCGTGTGATGACGCCTTGTATTGGGTGCTGGTCTCCGAAGATGAAATGATTCTGGGAATCGTGTTTATTAATAATTGGGCGAAGAAGAAATTACTTTATCGTGAACAGCATTTCCTCAAATCAATTCGCCGTATCCGGACGTTTGTGGGGGATATTGTGATTGCGCTTGAAAATCATGTGATGCATCATCGTATCGAATCTCTTCTGACGGATAAAAAAGAGATGAAGGAACGGATTCAAAAAGATGAAGAAAATCTGAAAAACCGGATTCTGGAATTATCGGTTTTATATGATACGTCGAATTCGCTAGGTAATGCGCTGACGTATTATCAGGTTATTTATAATATTATGGACGCTGTTTACAAGGTTTTAAATGTGGATACATGTTCGATTCTTCTGCTGGATTTTACGGTCGACGGCGAGGTATTTATCCGCATTAATAAGCCAATGGATGAAACGCTGATTAAAAGCGTGCAAAAAAATATTTTGAATGCGATCCGGCCGTTTATTGGGAAGCAGATCGATCCATCGAAAGTGACCTATCTGACCGAAAAACGCTATGACGAGACTACGCATCCGTCGTCCTATGGTCAGTTACGGTCTTTTGCCAATGTCCCGTTGGCGTTCAAAGATAAGGTTGTGGGGATACTCAATGTTTGCAGCACGTTGCCCAACGCATTTGCCCGGAATGAAATGACGTTTTTGCATACGATTGCCAATCAGCTTTCGTCTCATTTAGGCCGCTTGAAGATGCTCAAAGAGCTGGAAAAATCCAAGATCGGGACGATGATTCACAGTATGGCTGAAGGCGTTATTATGCTGGATGATAATAACCATCTGGAAATGATTAATCCTGCGGCACGTAAGCTTTTGAATTTTGAAGAAGACGAGATTGCGTCCGATCAGCTTATCGCTAAATTATCCGAGCTGGATCTTCTGACGCCTTATTATGAGGCCGTGGTCCGGTGTGAACCTGTGCTTAATTATGACGCGGTTTATGGAGACAAAATCCTGTCTACGAATGTCACTCCGGTGATGGACGTGGATTTGCGTCGGGTAGGGATGGTGCTGGTCTTGCGGGATGTCACCGAACTGGAGAAAATGAACCGTATTAAGACCCAGCGTCTGGAAATTATTTCCAAAGTTAACCTGATTATTAATTCGATCGCAGATTTAGAGAATCTTTTGGCGTTTTTGATTGAGTTTATTCTCAATGTGGCCAATGCGGAAATGGGCTCTATCCAGCTCAAAGATCGGAATCAGTTTTTAACCAAGATTCACTCTAATTTCCCGGATAAAATCCGGGAAGGTTATAGCTTTGTGACCGGTGAGACGATTTCGGATTATGTGCTGAGTATGAAAGACCTGTGTTTTATCGAAAACTACAATCACAATCCGTCGGTCAGCCAGTCTACAAAGATCCTGATCGATTCGTATGTGTGTATCCCGATTGTGGTTAAAGGGGAATTGATTGGGGCTGTGAATATTGTCCGAAAACTGGAAAATCAAAGCCCGAAGCTGACGATGGATGATATCGAAACCTTAACCACCATTACGTCGTTGTCCGGCACGGCTATTTCAAATGCGCTGCTGTATCAGGAAACGCTGAAGAAACAAAAGCTCGATCAGGAATTAAAAGTCGCCCATCAGATTCAGCAGCGGCTGCTGCCGAGTCAGTTGCCGATTCTGGAAGAGGCTCATTTTGGCGCGGTATCTTCGCCTGCCCGTGAAATCGGTGGGGATTATTATGATTTTTTTGAGTTGGAAGATGGAAAGATCGGGATTGTCTTGGCGGATATTATCGGAAAAGGGGTGCCTGCGGCGCTCTTAATGGTGATGGTGAAGAGTATTATGCAGACCCATATCCAAACCTATGATTCTCCGAAAGCGGCCTTAGAAAAGATTAATAATATTATCTATAATGACCCTGCCATGAAAAAATATGTGCCGTTATTTTATGGTATTTTCGACCCTAAGGCGATGGTATTCAAATATTGCAACGCCGGTCACGAACCTGGTATACTTTTTACCAACGGAAACTTCGTATCGCTCGATACGGACGGCTTTCCAACCGGTGCTTGGCCAGATAGTGCGTACGAGGAAAAAGAGATTCATCTCCAAGATCATGATACGATTGTCTTATTTACCGACGGTATTATTGAAGCTCGAAATGAAAAAGGTAAAGATTTTGGGTTCAGGCGTTTGAAAGCATTGATTAAACGGTGTGAGTCGTTGAATGCTGAGGAATCCGCACAGAAAGTTCGGACGTATGTTCAGCAATACACCGGGCATCATGAGCAGCATGATGATTTGACGGTTGTCTTTGTTAAAATTGGGAATTTTACAATTAAAAAAGATGAAGTGGTGGAACTTTCTCCACCTTCAGGCGCTTATGAGATCCGAGTGACAAGCGCGAAGAAAAATATCGGGGTCATTCGGCGTGAAGTCGAAAGAATTGCCTTAGAGCTGGGATTTGATCATACTGATATTTATAATATTAAGTTATCCGTGAATGAAGCGCAGGCTAATATTATTGAGCATGCCTATCACGGGAACGAAGAGCAAGAGATTTTCTTCCGCTTTTTGGTATTTGCGGACCGGCTGACCATCGTCATTAAGGACTTCGGTAAAGGCATTGAGCAAAAGACCATTAAGGGTGAAAAGCACCTGGAAGAATTGGAAGGATCGGGTTTAGGAGTATTTTTGATTAATAAGCTGATGGATGAGGTAGAATATAAGAAATCCACCATTGGCACGGAGTTGTGGCTAACCAAATATAGAAAAGGAGACTGGAATGGAAATTCTTAAAGTTCCTCAGGAAGGGAACATTATTAAATTAGAGATCGGGATGGAATTGAGCGATGATAAAAAGTCGGTCGTTGGGTCTGTGGAATTGGATATTGAAAGCCAATCGTATTTCGTGGATATGGTCTCGATGATTTTTGAAGAAGGTGTGGAGCCTGTCAACTTAATCGTGGATCTTAAAAATGTGACTTATATTGATTCGTCCGGCTTGTGGGCGTTGTTTGAGGGGCATAAAAAGGCCAATCAGAAGAATGGCAAAATGGTATTATTAAGCCCGACAAAAGATGTGCGGCGGGTATTGGATATCACAAAAATGTCGTCAAAGCTGCAAGTTTTCGAAGAAGAAAGCGCGGCAATAGTGAGTTTTAATCTTTCGTAGATTTTGGGTTTGCCGCTATAGGGACCGAATGCAATTGCTGGTTTTCGGAGTAAAAAATCGTGGTGTCCACGAGACCCCATAGCAAGCATTTTTGGGGTGA
>CAMDBA010000006.1 GCA_945888995.1 bacterium UBP8_UBA817
GGAGACGCTGATGCTTAGACAATTTGAGGAACTCGCTGAGGAAATCGGATTTACCAAAACAGCTGTTCGCCGACGCGTTTGTGAATTTACCGAAAAACTCAATATGACATTGAATAATGCCGAGTTTGATGATCCCTTAATCAATCCGATTAAAGACATGATTAAAAAAAGATGTCAGCGTATTTTAACCCAATCGATACGCTAGCAAAGACTATGCGGCTTCAGCATTTAACCCCTGACCTGCCCATTGCCTATCACAATATATTTATACGTCGTTAACTCCGGCAAGCCCATCGGACCGCGGGCGTGTAATTTCTGGGTGGAAATGCCCATTTCAGCGCCGAATCCGAATTCACCGCCATCGGTAAACCGGGTCGAAGCGTTGACCATGACCGCAGCAGCGTCTACCTGGGTAGTAAATGCGGAGATCGCAGCCATATCCTGGGAGAGAATGGATTCGGTATGCAAGGTGCCGTATTGGCCGATATGCGCAATGGCTTCGGCAACACCGGAGACGATTTTGATCGCTAAAATCAGATCCAGATATTCGGATTTCCAATCGTCTTGAGTCGCGGATTTGACGGTGGGAAGAATCGCCAGGGTTTTATCACATCCCCGGAGCTCAACGCCCGCAGGACTCAAACGTGCGGCTAACTGGGTTAAAAATCGGGCGGCGATCGCCTCGTGAACCAATACCGTTTCACAGGAATTACACACAGATGGCCGTTGAACTTTTGAATTAAAAACAATCTCGACCGCGTTTGCCAAATCAGCGGATGCATCGACAAAAACATGGCAATTTCCGATACCGGTTTCAATGGTTGGAACCGTCGCATTGCGAACCACGGATTGGATCAGGTCTGCACCACCTCTTGGGATAATGACGCTTAAGTATTGATTCAACTTCACAAATGTCTCGACGCCTTGGCGCGTCACATCGTCTAACAATTGAATGGCGCCGGAAGGAATCCCGGCTTTTTCGGCTGCAGTAGTCAAAATCGCCGCAATCGCTTTATTGGAATGCACTGCTGTCGAGCTTCCGCGCAGAACCACGCTATTTCCCGTCTTAAGGCACAACCCGATGGCGTCGGCTGTCACATTAGGCCTGGCTTCGTATATGATCCCTATGGCCCCTAAAGGCACTCTTTTTTTCAAAATCTCTAATCCGTTAGGCAATGTCCAGCCGGTGATGACTTCTCCGATCGGATCGGCTAAGGTCGACAGGCGCTGAAGACCTTCGGCCATTCCAACAATTCTCCAGTCGTCCAATAAGAGACGGTCCAATAAGGCCGCGGTTAAACCGGCTTTTTTTCCGGCTTCTAAATCTTTGGCATTTTCTTCGATCAGATAGGCGGCATGCGCCACCAAATCATCGGCCATTTGGATCAATGCGGCATTTTTGACCGCCGAAGATAAAAAGGCTAATGGTTTGGAGGCCTCGAAGGCCTGTTTTGCTTGCTCTTCAATGGCTCTCATTTTCATGACTCCTTTTGCCTCTTGATGAAGGTTCCAACGGCGGCACCTTTAAAAATATCGTGCAGGATTCCCGGTGTTCGCCCATTGGCAATACTGACATCGGCCCCATACTCAGAGGCGGTCCTGGCTGCGTTTAGTTTGGATCGCATTCCGCCGCGGCTCCGGTCATTCTGGATATCCGAAGCGAGCTTCATCACGGATGAATCCACCGTGTTCAGAGTCGGAATCAGGGTGGCGGACGGATCCTGTTTCGGGTTTGCCGTATAGACTCCGTCGATATCCGTTAACAACACCAGGTGAGATGCATCCACGAGCTGTGAGACACGCGCTGAGAGTTCATCGTTATCACCGAAACGGATTTCGTCGGTCGCGACCGCATCATTTTCGTTAATCACCGGAATAACATCCTGCTCGAGCAATGTTGCCAATGTGTTTTGAACATTCGCGCAGCGGTCGGCATCCTCGAAGACATCCGGCGTCAGCAAAACTTGGCCGATCTGCAATCCCCGTTGACCGAAAAAGTAGGCATATTCCTGCATCAGTAAGATCTGTCCTACCGCAGCTGCCGCCTGCTTTTCAGGGATCGACCGCGCCTTGACGCCCAGGCGCTCAGAACCGGTGGTAATTGCGCCGGAGGTTACCACGATAATGTGACAATAACCTTGCAAAACCTCGTCGCAAATCTGATTCACGAGATCCCGTAAATTATTGAGGTCCAGCTTTCCGCCCGGTGTGGTCAGAATGTTAGTCCCGATTTTGACTACCACAATTTTATTTTTCATTGCTTTATAGGGTAGACCAACTATGCCGAATTTGAGAACTCAGATCCGATAATCCACGGCGGGAAATGGCTGAAATCGGGCAAAGGGTCACCCCTTTTTTCTCAAAATATGCCACCGTCTCGGAAATAGACTCTTCATCCGCCAGATCGGATTTGTTGAGCACGAGAATCGTGTGCTTGCTGTTCAGGTCAATTTCGCTTTTTTCAAGCTCGTCTCGCACAGTTTGATAGTCCGTAAAAATAGCGTCGGCACCTTCGAATTGGAAGGCAATCACATGAATGACCAGCTTCGTGCGGTCAATATGGCGTAAAAACTCAATCCCAAGCCCCACGCCTTCGGATGCGCCTTCAATCAGGCCGGGAATATCGGCAATGACAATTTCCTGATCGTCAAATTTCAGAACACCCAGATTAGGATACAGCGTGGTAAACGGATAATCGGCGATTTTAGGGTTTGCCTTGGTGAGTGATTTTAATAATGTTGATTTACCGGCATTCGGCAAGCCCACGAGACCGACTTGGGCAATTAAGCGCAATTCCAAGCGTAAATTGGAGGTTTCTTCCGGCAAGCCCGGCTGTGAATATAACGGCGCTTGATTCGTCGATGTCGCAAACAGTGAATTCCCACGGCCGCCTTTTCCACCTCTGGCCACGGTGACTTCCGCGTTTTCTTCAACAAGGTCGGCGATCAGAATATCGTTCTCATCAAAGACCATGGTACCGCGCGGAACATCGATAATGCATGCTTCGCCGTTGGTTCCGGATTGTTTTTTCCCCCGCCCCCGTTCGCCGGGACGTGCGGCATAGCGGCGCTTTAGCGTTAAATCCATTAAGGTCTGTAATTTTGACGAGGCGCGCAAAATAACGTCTCCGCCGTTTCCGCCACTTCCGCCATCCGGACCACCCATCGGAACATATTTTTCCCGGCGGAATGTGGACGCTCCTGCACCGCCATGACCTGAGGTGACTGAGATAGTGACGTGATCTACAAATTTCATGATTGGTTTTCCCTAAAAAAAAAAGCCCAAATTTTGGGCTTTTCCAGATAGACTAATTAATTAAAAAACAGAAAGACTAGTTAACGGAGTAAACTGAAATTTGTTTTTTGTTCTTTTTAACAAATTCAAATTTCACAACGCCGTCCATTTTCGCAAACAATGTAAAATCTTTTCCAAGACCGACATTTTCACCTGCGAAAAACTGAGTCCCCCGTTGGCGAACCAGGATGCTGCCAGCGGTTACGACTTGGCCTTCATAACGTTTTACGCCCAGACGTTGCGACCTACTATCGCGTCCGTTCTTCGTACTACCTTTTCCCTTTTTATGTGCCATTGAACTCTCCCCTTTCGGTCAGAAGCTATGCAGCTAATGCGATTTTATTAATTTTGACGGTGGTTAAGCGCTGACGGTGACCTTGTTTTTTCTTATATCCCGTTTTCCGCTTGAATTTAAAGACGATAATTTTCTTATCTTTAATTTGATTAAGAACCGTTGCTTCAACGGTCGCACCGGATACATAGGGCTGTCCGATATGGATAGCGCCTTCATTTTCAACCAACAAAATTTTGTCGAATGAAAACGCACTTGCGATCTCGGTATCTAGTTTCTCAATATTGAGAATAGACCCTTCTTTTACTTTATATTGCTTACCGCCAGTTTCAATAATGGCTAACATGTTTTACCTCCAACATTAATCTTTCATTTTTATTTACGGCATTAAAGGTCACAACTTGTGACAACCGCTGGTAGTTAAAGATGATGATTAGTAACATTTTTTGACTTCCTCTGTCAATCATCGGGGAGATCCCGCATAATAGAGGATGTGCTAACTATTTGGAGGAATACCTAATTGAGTGAGACTATTTATAACGCTATGACACCGGCCCTGCTTCTCGTCGATGACAATCCTCATAATCTTATTGCGCTTGAAGCCCTTTTAGAACCGCTCAATGTGAAGCTCCTCAAAGCCAGCTCCGGAGAAGAAGCCCTCCAACTTATTCTCGATAATGAATTTGCCATCGTACTTTTGGATATTCAAATGCCCGAAATGGATGGATTCGAAGTTGCGGAACTGATGAAAAAAATTGAAAAAACCCGTCATACCTCGATTATTTTTATTACCGCTATTTTTAAAGACAATAATTACGTCTTCCGCGGATTTGATGCGGGCGGCGTGGATTTTATCAGCAAGCCGATCGAAGACCATATTCTGCTGGCTAAAGTGAGGGTTTTCCTGTCGCTATACATGAAGCAGAAAAAACTCGAGCAGGAAATCGAGCGACGCAAAGAAACGCTCGCACAGCTGCAATATACCTTATCGTCACTCAGAGCTGCCAACGATGAAATTAACGAACTCAATACCAATTTGGAGCAAAAAGTGCGCCAGCAAACACAGGAATTAGTCGGCGCTAAAGAGGAAGCAGAAGCCGCCAACGAATTTAAATCACAATTTCTGGCCAGCATGAGCCATGACTTGAGAACCCCCCTTCACGTTATTATCGGCACTAATGATATTTTGCTCAAAAAAGAGGTCATTTCCAGTCAGGACGACCTGCGAAAACCGATTGAGATTATGCAGCAAAGCAGTGAGAGACTGCTTAATCTGGTGAATGATATTCTCGATGTTACAAAACTGGAAAGTGGAAAAATGACGGTCTCTCCGGAAGCGATGACATTGGGTGCGCTTCTTAATGGCGTCGAGGTCATGATGTCCACATTGCTAAACCATAAACCGGTTAAATTCGTTCAAGATTGCAAGATCGGTCATACGATTCGATTTGTTTCAGATAAAGCCCGGCTGATCCAGATTATTACAAATCTGCTGGGCAATGCGGCGAAATTTACTGAAGAAGGCGAAATCCGGCTTCATATTTTTATTAATGAAAACTCTCAACTTGTCTTTGAGGTTATCGATACTGGCGTCGGACTCAAACAGGAAGACGCTAGCAGAGTCTTCGAATCGTTTAATCAGGTCGAAAGTGATCTGAACAAAAAGCACAAAGGCACGGGACTGGGGCTCGCGATCTGCCAAGGCTTAGTTACGCTACTCAATGGCGCCATTAATGTTAAGAGCACATTCGGAAAAGGCAGCACATTTCAATTCTGGATTCCGTTCATTGCCGCCGGACAAGACCACTCACCCCAGGAAAAAACCCCTGTGATTACTGAAAAGCCAATCAGTCAGGCACGGGTATTGCTATGTGACGATGATGCGTTTAATCTTGCATTTGCAGAGATGGCCTTAAACGGGAAGGCGCAGTATACGCTGGTTAATAGCGGCCCCAAGGTTTTAGAAGCCCTTGTAGCCGACTCGTTTGATATTATCTTTCTGGATATTCAAATGCCCGAAATGGATGGCAAAACCACTTTATCCAATATCCGCACTCAATTTCCGGCACTTGGCACACCGATCGTCGCTTTAACGGCCCAAGCGATGAAAGGGGACCGGGATGAGCTTATCGCACTGGGTTTTGATGACTATCTTGCTAAACCTTTTAAGCAGGAAGACCTTCTAACAATGATCAAAAAAAAACAGGAGCCTTGGCGTAACGCCGTCTGAGATCTATCATTCAACCTATGTCTAGTCCTGCAATCTCTGTTCATATCGTTCCAGCCCCTCACAAAGGACTGGATATATACTTTAATTATAACGACGAACGTCTCATCAGTCGCGACCGCCGTTTGCCGACGTCGCTTAAATACCGGTTTTACGATGCCGGCGTCTATGGCGTCTCAACGGAAGAAAAGCTTAACCGGTTTTTACGTGAATACGGGAATTACTACGCCCTCTACATTCATACCGAATTCGGCGTGACTCAGGCAAAATGGGATCATAAATCCGATATTGTCGGCAAGCTCCGCACATCGATCCAAGGCGACGTCATCCGAATCGAGAAAAAAGGATTCGAAGGACAAGAACCCGTCGAAGGGCCACTACTGCGAATCGGGCAATCGTTTATTTTGAATAGTAGAACCGGGGCATTAAGTAAGCTTTGCGCTGCCGGCTGGGACCAACTTCATCAAATTAACGAGTCCGACATCTGCCCCCCTTACTTTTTCCAACTCACGTCGGTCGAAATGCCGGTCGAGACGTTTAATCAAAACGGCTACCTCTTAATCGGTGATCATATGGGCAATGACCTGTTATGGGATAATCAGGAGCCTCAAAGTGCCGCCGCAGACTGGATATTAGTCGCCAGTCCAACGGAGGACGACACCTGTGTCAGCCTTAATATTCAAATCTCATATGAGGATGTAATTCTCTCATTTCCGTCCGAATTATTTAAAGAACTCTTGGCCGTTCTATCGAACCCGATTTGTACATCGGTTCGACGGCGCACTATTATTTTCACGTCGATATTAGGGTTGCCGACCTGCACGTCCGAAGCGGACATCGTGGCACTGATGGACGACATGCTCTATCAAACCGATCTGGATAAACCGGCGCATCGGAACCAGATAAAACCCCTGCTCATCGGATTTTACCGACGCTTTTTAGCCCCTGCCGCGCAATTAATCGTATCCTCTCAAACTATGATGAGCATCGATGCGAATTTTTTGAAATTATTACGGATTTTGTATGAACTGCATCGTCTTCTGGACTCGCCGATTATCTCCGGGCCTCCGCCATGGCAGATGCCTCGGGACCGTTTTTTTCAGATTTTACCGCGCTTACATAGTGTCCTGAGTAAATTTGGAATGCAGCTTAAATTTGACCAAAAACCGGTACTGCAAGTGCCATTCTCCATTCAGGTCGACATCCAACAAACCGGCCAGATCGACTGGTTCGAGCTCACCGCTGACATCTACCATGAAGGCGGGACGATCACCGCAAAAGAGTGGTCGCTATTATTTGCGACGCAATATATCGAGGGCAAAGATGCCTTCTATCTCGCCGATACGCAATTTCTTTCCGAAATGGCGCGTATGAATCAGCTTTTAGATAATTCTCCCGAAAAGCCGGACGAGCCTAAGCGACTATCCCGACTCCAGCTCATCGAATGGCTCATGCTCAAGAAACTAGGCGTTCAGGTCAATTTAGCACCTGAATATACGGCTATTTTTGACCGCCTGCTTCATTTTAATCAGATTGAAGAAGTGGATCTTCCGACTCATTTCAAAGGAGTTTTACGAGACTATCAGAAAAACGGGTTTGAGTGGCTGTGGTTCTTATACAACCATCGGTTCGGCGCATGTCTAGCCGATGATATGGGATTGGGCAAAACAGTTCAGGCCATTATCTTTTTAGCTAAAGTATCCGAAAAACGGCCCCCTTCCGATAAAAAACGGCCACATCTAATCGTGGTTCCGGCCAGCTTAGTCTTCAATTGGCAGGCTGAAATCGAAACTTTTTATCCGAATTTATCGATACATGATTACACGGGGTCCAAGCGCACGCTGGAGCATAACGCAGATATCATCCTGACCACTTATGATTACCTTCGTCAGGATATTCACCGGTTTTTAGACCATGAATTCGAAGTCATTATTTTTGATGAGGCGCAGCTACTCAAAAATATGAATTCCTCCAGAAGTGCCGCCGCCCGCCAGGTTCAGGGGAATTTCAAGCTCTGCCTCACCGGTACCCCGCTCGAAAATCATGTCGGGGAATATGCGACGATTATGCAAACCGCCTTACCAGGGCTACTCGATGACCTATCACCAACCGCAGATGGCTACCAGGAGAATCTCTTGCAGCGGACCAAGCCTTTTGTTCTGCGCCGCACGAAGCAGGAAATCCTGACACAGCTACCTGAGAAGCTAGAAAATACCCTCTTTTTAGATCTATCAACCGGCCAAAAAGCGCTTTATACCCAATTAATTTCCGAATTCCGGCAAACCGTCGGCCGAGCTTACGAAGAACAGACCCGCTCAAAAGCCACGATGATTGCCCTTACTGCCATTTTACGGCTGCGCCAACTCTGTATCGCGCCACAGCTGATTGATCCGGAGAGCAAAGAACCGTCTCCTAAAATCGAATATTTGATCTCAAAAGTCAAAGAGCTGGCAACTGAAGGCCATGCAGCCCTCATTTTCACACAATTCACATCGGTATTAGATCTGATCGAGCCGTATTTTATTGCGGAGAACCTGCCGTATTTTCGTCTAGACGGCAAAGTCCCCACCGCCAAAAGACAGGCGCTGGTCAAAGCATTCCAGGAAAGTGAAGAATCGGCGTTCTTCCTTATGAGCCTCAAAGCAGGGGGCATAGGCCTTAATCTAACCCGGGCCAGCTATGTATTCCATCTGGACCCTTGGTGGAACCCAGCGGTCGAAAATCAGGCCTCTGACAGGGCGCATCGCCTGGGGCAGACCCAGCCGGTGTTTATTATTAAGCCGGTAATGCGTCATAGTATCGAAGAAAAGATTCTGGCCCTAAAAGCCAAGAAAGAAGCCCTTTATCAGGCGATTTTGAATCAGGCGTATGGCGCGAAAAATGTTAGCCTGTCTCAAAAAGACTTTGAGTACCTGCTAAGCGCTTAAGATTCTTTTTCGCGTTTTTTTCTGGAAAATCCAATGGTGGCAATGTCGTCCAAAAACTTGCCGGCTTCTTTATCCATGACTTTTTTCCAGCCGTCACGCTTGTTCTCTTTATCTTTTTCAATAATTTTTTTGTCACGGACGGCTTTGAGTAAGAGCTCCCGCTTTTCTTCTTTAATGCGCTCAGCTTCGAGCTTGACCTTTTCCTGCTCTTCTACCTGGGTTTTTACAATACCTAAATGAGTATTGCGCATCAGGACTTCCTGGAAATTACTGATCTTGGCACCTGGCTCAATGATGGTCCGGAGCTCTTTATATTTTTGGGATTGGAATTCTTTAATTTCTTCTTCTTTTTTCTGCTCTTCCAGGTATTGTTTTTCCGCAGTCATAAATTTTTCCTGCTCTTGCTTTTCCCGGATATCACGGACTTTCAATACTGCTTCCAAATTATATTTAAAGCGCTTACTTTTCTTCGGCTGGCTCATTTGAACATCCTGACCAATTGATTCACCGATTCCTGAAAAGGAATGTTTTCACTCGTGGATTGCTTTAGAAAGGCCATAACCGCATCAATTTTTTCAACCGCATAATCAATTTTAGGGTTACTGCCTTTGACATATGCGCCGATATTGATCAAATCTTCGGCTTCCGCATATTTGGCCAAGACTTCGCGGAGCTTACCCGCGGCCTTTTTATGCTCATCCGCACAAATGCCGGAAAAAAGACGGCTGACACTGTAGCTGACGTCAATACAAGGGTAGTGATTCTTGGCCGCCAGATCACGAGATAAGATCATATGGCCGTCCAAAATACCCCGCGCCGCGTCAGCAATCGGCTCATCCATATCGCCCCCGTCCACAAGAACGGTATAAATCGCGGTAATAGAGCCTTTTTCAGAGGTCCCGGCACGTTCCATCAATCGCGGCAGCATGGCAAACACAGATGGCGTATAGCCCTTAGTAGTCGGCGGCTCACCGGTCGCAAGGCCGATTTCCCGTTGCGCCATAGCAAAACGGGTAACGGAATCCATCATAAATAAAACATTTTTTCCCTGATCCCGGAAATACTCCGCGACCGCAGTTCCTACCATCGCGGACTTCAGACGGACCAACGGCGGAACATCCGAGGTCGCACAAATGACAACGGAACGCTTCAAGCCTTCTTCGCCCAATGATTCTTCAATAAAGTCTTTAACCTCACGGCCACGTTCCCCGACCAGCGTAATCACGTTAACGTCGGCTTCGCAGTTACGCGCGACCATGCCCATCAACGTACTTTTCCCTACCCCTGATCCGGCAAAAATTCCGACACGTTGGCCTTTCCCAATCGTTAAGAGGCCATCTATAGCCTTTACGCCTAATTGCAGTACATGCTCGATTCTGGGGCGCATAATAGGATCAGGCGGATCACGATCTACGGCAAATAATTCGTCGAACTCCAGCTCGCCTTTTTTATCAATCGGATTGCCAAGGCCATCTAACACACGGCCTAAAAGCCCCCATCCCACTTTTACCTGAATCGGGTACCCGGAGGCATAAATCTTACTGCCCGGCCGAATTCCCGTGGTGGTGCTGAGCGGCATCAGAAGAACCTTGCTCTCTTTAAAGCCGACCACTTCGGCGTTAATGGTTTTAGTTTCGTCCAACTCGATCGTACATAGCTCACCGATCGAGACGCCCTGAACCTGAGCTTCAACAACGAGGCCGACGACCTGAACGACTTTACCGACGACTCTTACAAGTTCGGCGGCTTCAATGGCTTTAAAATAACGTGCGAGATTCATAAATCCTCGCTATCTTCACTTTCGCGCTCTTCTTCTTCATACACGCGGAATAACGCCTTTTCGATGCTTTCCAACTTCGTTGAGATCGTGGAATCGATATATCCAAGTTCTGTTTCAATAATACAGCCGCCCGGCTCTACCCTGGAATCTTCCTGGATAATCAGGTTTTTAATATCTTCCATTTGTTTTAAGAAGCGGTCTTTATTCAGCTTCACAAAATCAGCGTCCGAGCGATTGACCCGCACGATGACTTTGTCTTTATCCGTAATTTTACCAATGGCTTCCGCCACGATATTGACGCAAACAGCCTGGTTAAGCGAAATCTCGCTTTTCAAAATCTGTTCGGCGACCTTCATTGCCAGCCGGAGAACTTCACCTCGCGCTTTTTTGAGGATTTTATTTTTTTCTTTAATCGCATCATTAACCGTCTGCAAAATCTCAGCGGATTTTTCAGCTAATGTCGCATCAAGGTTTTTCAGGCCTTTGTTATAGCCTTCGTCGTAGGCTTTTTTGGTGATGGCTTCTTTTTCTTCATCGATGCCGGTAAACATTAGTTCGCGGTATTCTTTTACTTCTTTATCAATTGCGGCGCGGCGGGCGTTAAGTTCCGTTTCCAATTCTTTTCTTGCCGCATTAAGATCAGCCGCAGGTGCTGTAGGTGCATGAGAAACGGGCGCTGCAGCAAAGGCGGACGGCCTTCCCATAGACGTCGATGGGGGAGCATTCCGGCTAAACGATCGGGAATCAGGCGTAGGCGTCGGAGCCGGTTTGGCCTGTTCGACCGGTGCTTCACGGACGGTTTTCAGCACATCGATCACGACCTTACGCTCACCTGAGGAATAGTTTCCTTTTAGGACGTTTGCATCACGCGCTTCCGTACCTGAACCGGAAATGGTAGGTGAAGGAAGAATGATAGAAGAGTCGTCTTTAAGTTTATAATTTTTTAATATTGCCATGTCTATTAATGCTTATTATAAAGGGAATTTCTTAAAAAAGAAAACAAAAAGGGGCTTTTGAAAAAGCCCCTTTCACTCTAAAGCAAAAAGGTGCCCCAAAATTACGCAACATGAAAGGACGTTTCGACGATCTCTTCCTCTTCATCCAGGCGTTGTGCGAGGAGGGTTTGGCGCTGATCGGTGTAATCGGGAAACACTTTTGAAAATGTTTTGAAATCCAAAAATGTCTCTCCTAAATTACTCAAATGTGAGTAACGGCGCCAGATGCGATCAAAAAACTTTGTCAAAACGACGTTATCAAAATTGGTGATCAGATCCATCATCTTGCCGATTTTGGATAATCGATTTTGAATAATGAGGTCTTGCAGAGAATCTCCGCTTGAAAGCCGATACATGACATCATCAAAAAGCTCTTTTACTTTAGGTCCGCGCGCTAAAATGTCCATATCATGAACACGAGCCGAGGCCGGCTCAAAAATCAGAAAACTCTGAAATCGCACGTCATTTTCGATCCGAATTCCTTTGGATCCTTCACTTGCCATTTTTTTTCCTCCAAATTGGTTCTTCAATGCTTTATTATCGTATTTCGGCGACAGTAATTGCAAGCAATATCAGCGTGGCGAGAACAAATTTAGGGATATTGTGGGTATATGCACCTTGTCTTTTACCCACAAAGGAATGCTCAAAGGGTAAAGTTGCGTGAGCACCTCACCCGGCCTTGTAGAAACGCAACCTTTAGTTGCCTTTCTCCTTCGGTTCCGTCGCCGTTGGCCCCTCCCTCTCCATCGTCAAGCGACAGAGAGGGTAAAATACGATTAATACCGATAATGTTCAGGCTTATACGGGCCTTCTGCGGGAACGCCGATGTAGTCGGCTTGGTCGGGGGTTAATTTGGTTAATTTTACGCCGAGTTTGGCCAGGTGGAGACGGGCGACTTCTTCGTCTAAGCGCTTGGAAAGACGGTAGACGCCGAGTTCCATCGGATTTTTCCAGAGTTCGAGCTGGGCTAAAACCTGGTTGGTGAATGACGTGCTCATGACAAAGGACGGGTGACCGGTGGCGCATCCGAGGTTAACCAGACGTCCTTCGGCGAGAATGAAGATGGCGCGTCCGTCAGGTAGGGTGAATTGATCGACCTGAGGCTTGATTTCCAAATGCTTTACACCTGGATAAGACTGCAGGCGTCCTACCTGGATCTCATTATCGAAATGGCCGATGTTACATACAATCGTATGGTCTTTCATTGCCAGCAAGTGATCGAGCGTGATGATATCGCAGTTTCCAGTGGTAGTAACATAAATATCGCCGACAGCGAGGGTATCTTCGATCGTGGTGACTTCAAAGCCCTCCATCGCGGCCTGTAACGCACAAATCGGATCGATTTCGGTAATGATCACGCGAGCGCCGAAGCCTCTCATCGATTGTGCGCAGCCTTTTCCCACGTCTCCGTATCCGCAAATAACAGCGACTTTCCCGGCAACCATGACGTCAGTCGCACGTTTGATACCGTCGGCCAGGGATTCGCGGCATCCGTACAGATTGTCGAACTTTGATTTGGTCACGGAGTCATTGACGTTAATAGCGGGGAACAATAATTCGCCTTTTTCTAACATTTGGCAGAGGCGGTGAACACCGGTTGTGGTTTCTTCGGAAACGCCTTTGATCTCAGCTGCGATTATGTGCCATTTTTTCCCGTCTTTTGCGAGTTCGTCTTTTAGTAATTGGTTAATAATGATTAATTCCGCGTTATCAGTCGGAATATTCAGAATCGACGCGTCTTTTTCTGCGGCAACGCCACGGTGAATTAATAATGTCGCGTCTCCGCCGTCATCGACGATCAGATTCGGGCCACTTCCGTCAGGGAAAATTAACGCTTGGAGGGTGCACCACCAATATTCTTCCAAGGACTCGCCTTTCCAGGCAAAAACCGGAATGCCGGATTCTGCGATGGCAGCCGCAGCATGATCCTGTGTGGAGAAAATGTTACAAGACGCCCAACGAACATCTGCGCCTAAATCTACCAATGTCTCAATTAAGACGGCCGTTTGGATCGTCATATGGAGTGATCCCATAATTTTGGCGCCTTTTAATGGAAACTGGCCTGCGTATTTTTCTCTTAATGCCATTAATCCCGGCATTTCTTTTTCGGCAACAGCGATTTCATTTCGGCCGAAAGCAGCTAAACTCATGTCTCTTACTCTAAAATCTTGTGTGGTGGTCATATGCAATGACGTACTCCTTAAATAATCAAAATTCTGAACCGTTAATAGTATATAACAAAAAAAAAATTGCTATAAGCTACTAAAATCCGGATATTGCGTGATTTATAAGTACGATGCAGGAATCTGAATAAGACGAGCAGAGAGCATGGAAACCTCCCCTGACTGATTAATCACAATTCCGATTGGGCAAGAATGGGTCTCTATAAATGCTTTTATGGCATAAAGAGAGGAAGACCGAACTGTTGATCCAGCTTTGATTTCTATCGGAATTATGCCAAAAGGCCCCTCCAAAATCAGATCAATTTCACGGCCATCATGCGTTCGGTAATAGGAGGTATTAATCGGAATCAGGTCTTTTTTAAACCCTTGAATTAATTGTTCGATTATAAAGCTCTCCCAGATTCGTCCAAAATCAGGATGTGAGACTAGTGCATCTATAGAATGAATATTGAGCAGAGATGTGATCAGGCCCGTATCTCTAATGTGCCCACGCGGCATCTTCACGATTCGTTTTACATAATTAATATTAAAGCTGGGAAGCATTCGCCATAAAAATGTACCTTCGGCGATCGAAAAATATGACTTAACAGTCGGCTGAGAAACGTCTAAAGATCTAGCGAAATTGGAAAAATTAATAATTTGTCCGGATGCAAAGGCCATCATTTTCACAAAGCGTCGAAAAGTTTGAGATGCAATACCTGGAAATAGTCGTCTAATATCTCTTGCAATATAAGTTTGGAAATAATTTTCCATCCACTGTCCTGTAAATAATTGATTCTCCCGATTCAAAAAGTGGTCGGGATATCCGCCATAAAGACATGATGTATACAATTGGGTTTTCGTATATCGAGTTTCAAGGATATCTAGCGAGCTGAATTGTTGAGTGGAAATAAGTTGATAAAAATCTGAAGGTTTCTTTTTCCAAGACTCCTCCAATAAAAATGGACTTAACTCCATTATTGCCACTCTTCCGGCTAATGATTCGCTAACATTTTTTAATAACTCCGGAGAACTGGATCAGCTGATTAAGTATCGCCCATTTTGTTGGCGGGCTTGATCAACCTTTACACGCAAAGCTTGAAATAGGCCAGGACATAGCTGGGCTGCGTCAATCACTATTGGGGTCGGCTGGCTGTCCAGAAAAAAATCAGGGTCAGAAGATATCCTCTCGAAATCGGCATGACGCTCCAGATCAAAATAAGGTGAACCCGGAAGCAATTGATGCAATAAGGTAGACTTTCCGACTTGCCTTGCGCCTAAAACAGATACAACCGGAAACATGGTCATTAATTTTTCAACACCGATCAGGTAGCTACGGTCAAAATGGCTCATATTTAAAAGTTACACTTTAAAATATACGCCTAATCAAGGGATTTATACTTATTAATCCATCAAAAATTGCTATAAGATCCGAAAATCAGGATACTCGGCACTGCCTGTTAAAGCCTGAACGCCGACGCTACTGACCTGGGCATCTTCAGGGCCCCGATGTGCCCAGGAAATAAGCGTCTCGACCGCTCGTGAGGGGCCTTCAATAATGGCTTCGACCGTGCCGTCGGGTTGATTGCTTATCCAACCGGTCAAACCGAGTTTTTGAGCTTGCTTACGGGTACTTTGCCTAAAATAGACGCCTTGGACAATGCCGTGAATTTTGAGATGGCGGCGTATGATGTCGGTCATGATCAACCCCCGAAAACTTGTCGACTATCCCCCAACAGACGACCCCGCAATCCACCCGGTGGCCCATGCATTCTGGAAATTAAATCCGCCGGTTACGCCATCCACATCCAAGACTTCACCGGCAAAATAGAGGCCTGGGCAACGCGTGCTTTCCATGGTCTTGAAATTCACTTCTTTGAGGGAGACGCCGCCGCATGTGACAAATTCTTCTTTGAATGGGCCTTTTGCGGTCACGATCATGGTGCTTTGGTTTAATAATCGGGCCAATGTCCCTACAATTTTAACCGGGATCTCTTTCCAGGTTTGAGCATCGGCAATGCAGGCTTTCGCGACTAAATAACGCCACAATCGCACAGGGATTTCCGGAAAAGGGGACTTTGTGAACACGGCTTTTTTCATGTGGGCGGTTTGATAGGCTTTTAAGTCGTCGATCAGGTCTTCTTCGGTCAATTCCGGCAGCCAATTTACTAATAATGTGGCTTTATACGACGTGTCATACAGATGCCGGGCTCCCCAGGCGGAGAGCTTGAGAACCGCAGGGCCGCTAAGCCCCCAGTGGGTAATCAAAAGTGGGCCTTTTTGAGAAAGCGATTTTACCCCGGCAATTCGTAAGTGCGCGTTTTGGACGGAAAGACCCGAGAGCGCGGTTAAGACAGGGTCCGGAATCGTAAATGTAAATAATGACGGGACAGGAGGCTCGATCCGGTGTCCCAAAGCCTCTGCAAAGGCATATCCCTGACGGCTGCTGCCGCTGGCTAAAATGAAGCGATCGCAGGAATGTTCGACACCGCTTTTTAATTGAATCATAAATTGGCCGGAAGTATCGTCTTTTCGGACTGACTCGACAGGGCATTCGGTCCATACGCGAACCCCTAACGACTCGGCTTCCCCAAAGAGACAATCGATAATGGTCTGAGAGGAATCTGAGACGGGAAAAACGCGGTTGTCGGATTCGATTTTGAGCGGGACACCCCGGGAAGAAAACCAGTCCATCGTGTCCTGCGGGCCAAAACGGGTGAGGGGGCCCAAAAGCGCCTTGCTGCCGCGTGGATAATTTTCTGATAGGAGGCGTGGGTCAAAGCAGGCATGCGTCACATTACAGCGTCCGCCGCCGGAGACTTTGACTTTGGCCAGGACCGTCGGGCTTTTTTCCAGGATGGTGACCGTAGATTTCGGAAAGGTTCGTTTAGATTGTATAGCGGCGAAAAAGCCTGCGGCGCCACCGCCTAGGATGAGGATGTTCATGGGGAGAAGTATAACGGACGGCGGATGATCCTTCTATCTTTAAAAAGTGGGCGAGAAACATCCTTAGCTAGCGAGTTTTTCGGGTTGAGCTCTATTTTATTTCGATGTAGTCAGCTATCTGTTTGCTCCCGACTTCCCTTGACTCGGTGAACGGGGCATCCGATTGTTAACAGAGGCCGAATTGATCCGTCATTCGGCCGTCTGTAATACTGTTTTAACCTAATCTAGAACGCTAGTCGATTACATCACAGCGGTGATGTAATGAACACCGCCATCAGAAAATACAGGGATGGTCGCGCCTTCGACAGATTTTCCATCAATGGCAAGGGACGTGATGCCCTTTACTTTTCCCGAGGGGTTTTGAATTTCGATGATGTAGGTCGCGCCCCGGAATTTACGAGTGATTTTAAAGGATGTCCAGGATTTCGGCACGCAAGGATCGACCAGAAGGCCCTGATGCGTCGGACGGATGCCGCAGATATAAAGCGTGGCCGCCTGATAAGTCCAGGAAGACGTCCCGGACAGCCAGCTGTTGCGTCCGAGTCCGAATTGCGGATGCTCATCTCCTAGGATGTTTTGTGGATAGGCGTAGGGCTCGCATTCGAATACGTCGATGTCGTGGTTCCGGGTTGCGGGGTTGATCTGTTGATAATACTGGAAGGCCCGATCTCCGTTTCCGGCGATGGTTTCTGCGATCATGACCCAAGGATTAGAATGCAAAAAGATGCCGCCATTTTCCTTGGCTCCCGGCGGATAAGTGGAAATGCCGCCGTATTTGGGGTCAAAATGATCGTAACCGGGGGCGCTGAGCTTAATTCCGAAGCGCGTGTTCAGTATTTTATTGACCGAATTCAGGGCTTTTTCCTGGCGTTCCGGTGTGGCGAATCCGGACAAGACACTCCACGATTGGGCATTGGTATAGATCTGACCCTTTTCGTTTTTATGCGAGCCGACAGGCGATCCGTTTTCTTCGAAATAGCGGACCCACCATTCCCCATCCCAGCAGGTATCATTCACGACTTTTTTCATGTGGGCGTGGTCGGCTTCGTATTGGGATTTTGCGGTGGCATCACCTAGGTAGTCAACGAGCTCAATCATTTCGAGCAAGGCTTTTCCGTATTGGAAGGCAATGAAGACACTCTCGGCCGCGCCAGGTAAATTCACTGTGTCATTCCAATCCGCAAATCCTAAAAGTGGCAACCCGTGTTGACCGGTATTGCCTTTTGTAAAGGTCAAGGCGCGTTTGAGGTGATCTAAGACCGTGCCTTTTTCACGCTTTTCAATCGCGATAGATCCCTCATAATAGGTGATCGCCTGATCCAGGAATGCATAGTCACCGGTTTCTTTGAGGTATTGGCTAACGGCTAAAATAATCCAGAGGTGGTCGTCGCCATAGTATTTGTGGCCGTGCTCTTCTCGGGAGTCACCTTCGTTGGCTTCGAGGGTAATCGCGTTGAATTGATGCATCGCGGAACCATTGGCTTTTTGAGTGGAGAGCAGGTTTTGAAGCATGACTTTACCTTCGGCGGCGGCGCTCATCATAATGCCCATGCTGTCTTGTGAACTATCTCTAAACCCGATGCCGCGCGCGGTTCCTAATCCCAATTGATAAAGTGACAAGTAGCGTGACCAATTCAGAGTCGTGTGGCATTGGCGAGGATTGTGTATATTCACCATGGAATTAAACGCGGCGTCCGGGCTTTCGATATGAAAAGCACTGAGATAGGTGTCCCAAAACTTACTAAGCTCGGCTAAGGCGTTCTCAACTTCTGCGTGCTTCCGATATTTCTGGATGGACGGTAGGGCTTTTTCGACTGAATCAGCCTGACCTAATTGCGTGATAATTTCGACGCTTTGGCCCGGTTTAACCGATCCCATTTTATGAAGCAATGCCGTGATATTGTCGCCACGGGTCGCTTCAAAATTGGATAAATGCTCATTTTGGAGTTCTAGCGGGGCGCGCCAAGAGCCATACTCGTTATCGCCTAAAAAAAGTTTTCGGTCGCTCTGGAAGGAATCTACGGGATAATTCGACGTGTGATAATTGACGGCCATGTCGCGCTTGAAAAACGGATATTCCTGTAACACGATGAAGCCGTTTTCCTGGCGAATCGCATCGACGCTCATCGTCTGCGGGACCCAGTCGGCATTGGTGAATTGTTTGAGCGCGTCAGGATGGGTGTATTCAACCACGGGAATAATATCAATGTCTCTAGCTTCAGTCCCGACATTGGTCACGACGATTTTGCGAAGACAGACATTGGCATTCGGCGGAACAAAAATCGTGGCTTCGGTCCGGATACCGTAAAATTCACTGGTAATTTTTTGATAAGAAAGTCCCACGCGGCATTCATAGAAGTCATATTTGTCTAAAGTCGGCACAAAAAACGGAGAAAAAACTTTGTAACCGTCTGACGTTTTGAAGCGAATGTAGAGTGTTTCGCCTTTAAAATCCGAGCTCGGAAGCTGGGGAATATATTTGACGATTCGATTAATTGCCGGATCGCCTTTACAGAGCAGAGATCCGCCAGTATGGTCGACGATACCGCCGAATCCAAGCGTGCCGACATAATTAACCCACTTTACCGGGGTTTTGGGATTGGTGATGACGTATTCTTTGGTCGTGTCATCAAAATAACCATATTTCATGATTGTTACCTCTTAATCTAAATAATGGGGGTCTACCCAGGGGTAGAAAAAAGACACTTTATCATTCAAGATCAGAGGCAATGCGTCAACTGAGTTTTTTATAGACCTAGCAGATGCAGGCTTTCTTCCCAATGAAAAGCCGGGTTCCCCCATGGTTGAATCAAGGATATTCCATTACCATGTAGTTTTAAGTTTCCAAAAACTCCCAAAACGCCTTCTTCACCTCAGAATGTAAGGCGGCACGTCTGACAACCATCCCCACTTCCAATATCGGAAGCGGTGCCGCCAACGGCTGAACCCTGACCGAGCCCCGCAAGTGACTATGGTCTAATACCGCCTGAGGCAAAATCGCCCCGCCCAGCCCCGCCGCCACCATGGCCAGAATGGCTTCGTGGCCTTCGACGACACTGTGAATATCGATCCGGATACTCTGATCGGCAAGATAGTGATTAATAATGGTGGCCAGATCTCCCTGTTCGGGAAAAATGAGGGGAATGGCCGTGAGAGAGCGTGTTGGCGATGCAGACGGCACGACAAATACGAGCGGTGTTTTCAGAATCGATTGGGATAGAAATTCATCGGACATCGGCTTAAACAATATTGCGATGGCAAAATCCGCCGTTCCTTTCCGTAAGGCCGCATCTCCACTTTTGGCCACGCCGGTTTCCAGATAAGTCGTAACTAAGGGATATCGATTTCGGAAGGATTTTACCAATCCCGGCAAGATAGAATAGGCCGCTGTGACGGTAGAATAAATCCGAATGGTGCCGCGTAATTGATCCGGGGTTTCGGTTTTGATTTCGGATTGAAACTGCTCATAGGAAGCCACGGTGGCTTTGGCAAATTCGTAGAAGCGTCGGCCCGAATCCGTGAGGCTTACTGTCCGTTTTGTCCGTTCAAACAAGGCTGTGCCAACCGTCTCTTCCAGCTTCTGAATCATCCGGGTGAGATTAGACGGGGTCATATGGTGCCGCTCGCTGGTTTGGCGGAAATGGAGGCGCTCGGCTAAGGTCATAAAAATATGGAGGGTGTCTTGGTCGGTCATCGGCTATTATTCCTTAATTTGCAATAGACTGTTCCATATAATTCACTTTATTTCAACAATATAAGCCGTCACAATACTAGTGGCCGTTAAGCGGACCTCAAAACAAGGAGTCTATATGAATCTCAATCTTTATTATGACAAAGATACCAACCTCGACCTGATCAAATCCAGCCGGATCGCGATTTTGGGTTTCGGCAGCCAAGGCCATGCCCATGCGCAAAACCTCAAGGACAGCGGCGTTTCCAACATCGTGGTCGGTCTTAAACCCGGATCCAAAACCATCGAACGCGCTCAGGCTGCAGGCTTCGAAGTGGCCGCGCCTCAAGACGCCGTCAAAGGTGCCGATATCGTGATGGTCCTGGTCCCCGATGAATATCAGGCCGACCTGTATACCGATATCAAAGACCACCTTAAACAAGGTGCCGCCTTGGGATTTGCACACGGACTTAACATCCATTTCAAGCTGATCGACCCCCGAGCTGACTTGGATGTCTTTATGACGGCTCCCAAAGGCCCCGGTCATACCGTTCGCAGCGAATACCTCAAAGGCGGAGGCGTGCCATGTCTGATCGCTGTAGCCCAAGACGTCTCCGGTAAAGCAAAGGATATCGCGCTTTCATGGGCAGCCGGTGTCGGTGGCGGACGCTCCGGAATCATCGAAACCACATTTAAAGACGAATGCGAAACCGACCTTTTCGGCGAGCAGGCTGTGCTTTGCGGTGGCGTCACTGCTCTGATGCAAGCCGGATTTGAGACCCTGGTCGAAGCTGGATATCCTCCTGAAATGGCGTATTTCGAATGCCTTCATGAAATGAAGCTCATCGTAGACTTGATCTACGAAGGCGGCATGGCCAATATGCGTTATTCCATCTCTAACACCGCCGAATTCGGCGACTACCTCACCGGCCCTGAAATCATCACCGCCGAAACCAAAGCAACGATGAAAAAAACCCTCGAGCGTATCCAATCGGGAGAATTCACCAAACAATTTATCGCCGACAGCAAAGCCGGTGCGCCTAAGCTCAAAGCATGGCGTCAAGCCGGAGCCACTCATCAGCTCGAATCCACCGGCGCCGCACTTCGCAATCTGATGCCTTGGATCAAGCAAAACAAACTAGTTAAAGAAGCGAACGCGTAACTAGGCGAGCTTCCTCTGCTGCCGTTCTTACTTCGGTGGGCGGCAGTGGAGTGTTCATCGTGGGGGCATTACAATTGGCACATATGTCTATCACGCAATGGAAGAAGTTTTATACAGAAGACAGAACTAAGAAGTTTGATATTTAAAAAAAAATTAGAAGCTATTGATAATCACGGCGAAATCCAAAGCTGGCCAGTGCAAGCAAAACTTTCAACCGGACAATTTCTGCTAGGCAGAGTTTGTGCCTTACGGAAAAGTGAGACCTCCATAGATAGAAGTCTTCGAAAATTAAAACGCAGCGCCCCAAGAAAACAACAGAAGCTTCATCAAGACACTATATACCCACCTCAGGAAATCTTGACAGGTTAACACCCATGGGGGCTCGCCCCCTTTGATACCAGTTTTGTACTCAGCCTAATCATGACTGGCGTTAGTAAATGTTATTTAAAGTGTCCACATTGATAGATTAAAATAGTGTACAATCCTATATTGATAGTCTCATGAAAACAAAACAAACCGTTGCTGTGATAGGTGCTGGCGCTGCGGGACTCTCCGCTGCGTACTATTTGTCTCGTCGTTATGCTGTGACACTTTTCGAATCGGCATCCCGATTGGGTGGGCATGCGCATACGGTTCGTGTCACAGATGCGTCTGTCGGCGAAATGGGAATTGATATCGGATTTATTGTGTTTAATCCCAAAACATACCCTCTTTTTATTCAGTTTTTAGAGGACTTGGGTGTGAGCTCTCAGCCTTCGGATATGGCCTTTGCCTATCATGATAAAGTGCGCGATTTTTATTATGGTTCAGACCTGCCTTCTGGACTTTTTTCTCAGAAAAAACATTGGGTATCGCCGTCTTTTTGGCGTTTTCTTTCTCAGATTCCAGAGCTCAACCGGAGACTTCTTGCGGATCTCAAAAATGGTGTGATGATAGGAATGTCCTTGGGACAGTATCTGCAACGATCTTCTTTCCATGAGGCTGTTTTGAGAGACTATTTGTTGCCTATGGGCGCTGCGATTTGGTCCTGTCCCCAGTCGGTATTGTTGGATTTTCCTGCACAAGCGTTTTTTTCTTTTTGGGAAAATCATGATCTTTTGACATTGTCTGGGCGTCCGACATGGCGAACCGTGACGGGGGGGTCTAAAACCTATATAGAGGCCTTCCAGAAACAGTTTCAAGGGACAATCAAAATAGGGCAACCGGTGGATGCTGTGTCTTCGGGGCATACATGTGAGCATGTGTCTCTTGGGGGACATAGGCTCTCTTTTGACAAGGTGGTGATCGCGACGCATGCCGATCAGGCTTGGCGGCTTTTGGTTGATCCGTCAGAGACCGAGAGGTCGGCCTTGCAACCTTGGGCCTACAGTCGTAATGAGGTTGTGTTACACACAGATAGCCGCGTCATGCCGCCACGCAAATCGGCTTGGGGGTCTTGGACGGTGCAGCAGTCTGGGTCAGATATTCTGTCCATGAGTTACTACATGAATAGGTTGCAGGCGCTCACGTCATCGCAAGATTATTTCGTTTCTTTGAATCCTATAGATTTGGGGGCAGATATTTTGGAGAAACAGTCTGCCGTCTTTGCGCGTGAAACCATGTATCATCCTATATATAGTCAATCGGCGATAGATACGCATCACTGCCTATTGGGGCTGTCGGGGCAGCAGAATCGGTATTTTTGCGGGAGCTATATGGGCTATGGGTTTCACGAAGATGCGGTGCGCTCTGGTGTGCGTGTGGCCACACTTTTGGGCGCTATATGAGCCATCATATCGTCTGGGGAAAGACGTTTCATCAGCGATATACCCCTATAGACCATCGGTTTGAATATGCCATGACGATGGTGAGTTTGGCCTTTTTTGTGAAGGATGGGGGGCTTTTTCCTAGCCCCTTTCCCAAGTGGTTTGGCTGGCATAGTCGCGGGCTGTTTAGGGTGTCTGTCAGACATCATTTAGGCGGTGATTGTAGCGAGGAGAACGCGGTTGCGGTGGCGTTCTTTGAGCGTATCACGACATTGCTCTATGAAAAATTCGGAGAGATTGTCTGGGATAGGCTCCAGATGATTACGATCCCGCAATTTATCTTCCCCCCCTTTAAACCGGTGACGTTTTACTGTGTGTATTCTCAGAATCGGATGATGGCTTTGATCGCGGAAGTCGCCAATACCTATAGAGAAAAAGTTTGCTATGTCATGCCCGTGACCGAAAACCGATCGGAGGCAAAAAAGACCTTTCATGTATCGCCTTTTTTTGATGAGTCGGGCACGTATTATTTTGAAATATTGCCAGGTCATGCAGACGCTGGGCCCATGCGAATTGCCATCGAATACAAAGTCGAGGATGTGCGTGTTTTTCTTGCGACCTTTTCCGGGGCTATGCGCCCCATGACGCAGTGGTCGCTGTTGCTGACCCTGTTTCGGGCCACGGCATTGCCGGTGTGGACCCTGCCCCGTATTTATTTTCAGGCCGCCAAATTGACTTTTTCGAAAGGACTGACTGCTATGCAAAAACCTCCCTTAAATTCCCCGAATGTACAGGACACAATGCCGCTGTCTTGGTTTCAGAAGCGTGTTCAAGACCGACTTTTCGCCGTATTTCGGCAGGCGGACAAAGGCGCATTGGTGATCATAGAGCCCAATGGTAAACGTTGGGTGTTTGGGGATACGACGATCAGTTCCCCAGCGATAGTTCAGATTCATCA
Organism: bacterium UBP8_UBA817; assembly: GCA_945888995.1. Classification (GTDB taxonomy): domain Bacteria; phylum Margulisbacteria; class Marinamargulisbacteria; order CAMDBA01; family CAMDBA01; genus CAMDBA01. Next base: position 24,159 of record CAMDBA010000006.1, read on the forward strand.
CAATTGGTTTTATCGGCGTGTGGCTATTGGTGGGGAGATAGGGTTTGGAGAAGCTTATGTGGATGGCTATTGGGATAGTCCTGATTTGTCTGCATTGTTGTCTTTTTTTGTACACAATAGAGCGCATTTTTTGAAGCTATTCGATGGTCATGTTGTTCAGTTTTTTTTGGATAAATTTGCGCATTTTCGTAGGGAAAATACCATTCAAAAGAGCAAAGAAAATATTCAAGCCCACTATGACTTAGGCAATTTGTTTTATGATTTTTTTTTGGATGCCTCCAAGGTGTATTCCAGTGCTGTCTTTGTGCACAAAGACGATAATTTGGATGTGGCACAGCAACGCAAGTTGGACATGATTATTGCCAAAGCTCGGATAAAACAGCATCACCATGTTTTGGAAATAGGGAGTGGGTGGGGTGCTTTGGCGATACGGATGGCCCAGACTACGGGCTGTCGTGTGACCACGATCACACTCTCTCCTGCACAAAAAGAAGAGGTGGAAGCGAAAGTGTTGGCGGCTGGACTTTCCGATCTGGTGGTCGTCAAACTCCAAGATTTTCGCCATGTGCGCGGAACTTTTGATCGGATTGTCAGTGTGGAGATGCTGGAGGCGGTGGGGCATCGGTATTTGGGCGTTTTTTTTGAACAGCTCGAGGCTTTGTTGGGAAGAAATGGAATAGCGGTATTGCAGGTGATCACCTATCCGGATTATGGCTATGCGGCTTACTTGCGAGGGACGGATTTTATTCGCAAACACATTTTTCCTGGAGGGCATTTGCCCTCGGTCTCTGTGCTGATGTCTGCTGCGGCTGCACATTCTACATTGGTGCCGGAACATCTTGAAAATCTTGGGCCGCATTATGCAAAGACATTGGCGTTATGGCGTGAAAACCTGGAATCTCGTGTGAATGAGGTCCTGGCTTTGGGCTTTGATGCCGCGTTTATTCGCAAATTTCGGTACTATTTCGCCTATTGTGAAGCGGCATTTTCGGCACGATATTTGGGTGTGCATCAGTTGGTTTTGAGCCGGAGTTTTAATGAGGATTTAGAGATATGACACTCAAATCAAAACTGTATATCTATGGCGTACTACATACACTCGTGATGACATTAGTGGTGGTGTCGGCCTGTCTGGAAAGAGCTGTTTTTGACAATGGCCACTTGATGTCCGATGTTTGGTTTTGGGGGACCTTGGCAGACACCTATTTGGCGTTTTTGCTCTTGGCACTTTGGGCGATCTACAAAGAACGCCGTGTGGCCTGGCAAATTTTTTGGGTACTGGGCTTTGTCTTTTTGGGAAATATCGCCATCGGGATATTTATTTTGCGTGCGACGTCGAAATTGTCTGCTGCGTCGGGGCTGCGTGCCTTTTTAGGAGATCGATTTGATGATTGAAATGCTGTGGGTGCCGATAGTGCTGCCTTTTATTTTGATGGGGCTAGCCTGGTTTTTTTATCTTTTGTCAGGGAATCCTGGCATCGTGGATGTGTTTTGGGGGGTGGGCATTGCGGCGATTGCGGTCGCATGTGCTCTGGTTTTCCCTGTGTCTTTGTCTTACGGGCTTTTGTTGGGAGCTGTCTTTGCGTGGACCTTGAGACTGTCTGTGTTTCTCTGGTGGACGCGTATTCGTCCCGGCGAAAAAGATCCCCGCTATACCCAGCTCTTTGGTGGCAATAATCTTAAGGGTGCTGTAAAATCCTTTGGGAATTTCATGCTCCAAGCGGTATTGCAATTGCCGGTTGCCTCTGTTTTTTTTGTGGCTGCAATTTCGGAGAAATCCGGCTTTTTAGGACTGGGTTTGATCGTGGCGGTTGTGGGGATCGTGATCGAATCTGTGGCCGATTTGCAGTTGCATCACTTCAAATCGCAAAAAACAGGAACCCTCTGTCGCAATGGGCTATGGGGCTACTCACGGCATCCCAATTATTTTGGGGAAATAGTAGTTTGGATCGGGTTTGCATTGATGGTGGTGAGTGACGGCTGGGGGATTTTGGCAATAGTGTCTCCGATCACGGTTTGGGTCATTGTTCGCTTTGTCACAGGTCCCTATACCGAGCGTGTTTCCGTGGCACGCAAAGGGGCTGTCTATCGAGACTATCAACAGTCTACCCCTATGATTTTGCCGAAATTTCCTATTGCAGAATGGTTACTGGCGTCGGTTAATCTGCCGGATAATTTTTTACGATGGGGTATACGTCGTGAGCTTTACGCCCGTTTGCGTGTGGAATCAGGTTTTTTGAGACAGAGTGGCGCTGCTCACAAAGAGGCGCATGTCCAAATATTAAAGAATTCACCTATAGCTATCTATACGGATGCGGCAAATGAACAACACTATGAGGTTCCAGCGGCTTTTTTCGAGCAGGTTTTAGGGACGAATTTAAAATACAGTTCGGGCCTCTATTTGACGCCTGACGCCGATTTGGACGAGGCGGAGCTGGCCATGTTGGCGTTGTCTTGTGAAAGGGCCATGTTATCAGATGGTCAACAGGTGTTGGAGCTGGGTTGCGGTTGGGGGTCTTTGACGTTGTATATGGCCAAATACTACCCCAATAGTCAGATTACGGCGGTCTCCAATTCGGCCAGTCAAAAGCTGTTTATCGATACCAAGTGTCGTGAGCGCTCTCTGCACAATGTTTCGGTTATCACGGCTGATATTGCAAGTGTAAACTTTGACGTTACGTTTGACCGCATTGTATCTGTGGAAATGTTTGAGCATGTTCGCAACTACGAGGCATTGTTTCAGAAGTGCGCCTCTTGGCTGACGGACGATGGGTGTATGTTTGTCCACGTTTTTGGGCATAGGGAATTGGCCTATCTATTTGATACTGCGGATTCTTGGATGGCCAAATACTTTTTTGCAGGAGGCCAAATGCCGTCTTTTGATTTGTTTTTGAATTTTCAATCCCATTTAACGCTCCAATCCCGATGGGCGGTGTCTGGGCAGCACTATGCCAAAACTTGTCGGGGCTGGTTGGTGAATATGGACCGAACATGGCCTGTCATTGCGCCTGTTTTTGATACCATTTATGGTCCAAAAGCCGCACAGTTTAGACGCTATTGGCGACTGTTTTTTATGTCTTGTGAAGAATTATTTGCTTGGGACAAGGGGAATGCTTGGCAGGTGTATCATTATCGATTTTGCAAAAAGGCGTTGCGTTGATGGCCTCTCCAGGACATATTGGGATTACGGGGGCAAATAGTTATATTGGGACCACGTTGATTGCCCATTTACATGCGGCGTATCTCGAGTCACGCTACCCATAACTGGGGTTAAGCCATATGCTTTTTCCGATACGCCTGAGGCGACATACCCATTTTTGCTTTGAAATGAGAGCAGAATGTTCCGTAGCTGTTGTACCCCACGTCCATGGCTATGGCCAAGGTTGTTTTCCATTCCAGCGTTCGCAATTGTTCTGCGGCGGCGGGGATACGGTACTCGGCCAGAAATTGATTAAATTTGAGATTGAGATGCTGATTGAGTAGCTGGGAGATTTGGTATTTGTTCAGCCCTGTTTCTTCGGAAAATTTATGCAGCGAGAGCTCTGTGTCTGCATAAATCAAAGCAGCCATGTCTTTCATTTTGGCGATTGCTTCGGGGACTTCTGTGCCAGAAAGATAGTCTCTAGCTGCGTAATGGGACTGTACTTCACCGACCCATGCAGCCAGCCATTCGGGGTGTCGGAGTTGTATGGCGACAATGAAGACAAATAAAATACCGAACAGACTACTGCCTATTTCCAATGCCAAGATCAGCGTGGTACTGGAAAGCAAACTAAACAACAATGTGCTGACCAGTCCTATTTGTACAATGGCAAACCCCTGGAAAATTCTTTTTTTCAGAATGCTATCCAATCTGAAAAGATAACGTTGTTTGGCTATGATCATCCCGAGATATGCGAGTATCAGAATACCACAGAGGGCAGATACGAGTCCGTAAGGCCATATCTGGACATGTTGGTATAGGGTTTCTATTGTCTGTACTTTCTCTATCGAAGGCATGAATAGAAATGGCATATAAAGGCAAATGCCGACGGCGATGAGGCCAAAGTGTCGTGTGTTTGACTTGCTTTTAATGGGGCGATTCAATCCGATATGACAAAAATAAATGTAAAGCAAAGGTCCTAAACAAAAGAGAATGGGGACATAAATCATAAATAGACTGGGTGTCGTGGCCAGTGTGTAGGTGAAAACTTTGATGCAATACCACGTCAATCCGGCGTAGAGAAACGCAATGCTGGAGAGGATGGCTCTGCCGTAGCTTGGTTTTCCTACCCATTGGGCGATGGACACGGTGAGTGCCGCGCCAATACTGAGGGTGGTTAAGAAATTGCTCATTACCATCATTTTTTGAGTGTATAGGGTCTTTCGGTTTCTGTGTATTGGTAATTTTTTTTTGTAATAGCGGCTTTTTTCCTGTCTTCAAACTATAATTATACCCATGTCCAAAATAAAATCCGGTTTTCATTTTGGAACGGGTATAATTGGATTTTGGAGTTCGCTCTTTACCTGCCCCCCCTTAGCGTACCGATTACGAAAAACACGAGAAAATTTTTTCAGTAAATCCGCTAAAGTGATATACTCCCCATAAATTAAAAAAATCCCTCTCCCCAATTTTTATTGTGGGCATTATAATGGGTACGACATGATGAACAGCCATATACTCAAAACCAAGCTAACCCCTCTCTACTACCGACTCCAAACCCATGCCATGTACGCTAGGCTACACAGCATTCCTGACCTACAACGCTTTATGTCACATCATATTGTGGCTGTCTGGGACTTTATGTTTCTTTTGAAAGCCTTGCAAAAAGAATGCACATGCCTCTCGCTCCCTTGGCGACCCACTGGAGATGCCCAAATCCGACGATTGATCAACGAGATCGTTCTAGCTGAAGAATCAGACCTCATCGACGGCGTAGCCACCAGTCACTTCGAGCTATACCTCAGCGCGATGACGAACATTGGTGCAGACACAGCCCCTATGATCCAGACATTGCAGGCCCTTGATTCATGTATGTCTTTCACAGACGCCATCTCGCAATCAGCATTTCCTGACAGCGCCAAAAAATTTATTTCAACCACATGGAATATTCTCGAATCGCGCTCGCTGCCGGCCATAGCCGCCGCATTTGCACTGGGCCGTGAAGATGTTATTCCCGACATGTTTGTGAATTTGGTACATCATCATTACGACAGCGCACCCGAGCGTATCGCCCTCTATAAAACCTATTTGGAGCGCCATATCGAACTGGATGGAGAGGACCACGGCCCGATGGCTATGCGTCTTCTGGATATCCTCTGTGGCGACGACCCTCTTGCATGGCAATCCGCCGAAGAGGCCGCAACCCGTGCCCTTTTGGCCCGCATTGCACTCTGGGATAGTATTTAATATCTCTTTCGAGACACATCTCAAACAACGCTTTGGCTACAATGCTTTTCGCCCCGATCAGGAAGAGATCATCCACGCCTTGCAAAGATACACTTGAAAATATGAACGAATATAAAACAATTTGCCCCGTTCTTTCCTCCACGCGAGGTACCGATAGTCCTCTGCTTTGCCTTTGTTTCGTGCATGAATATGACACGCCATATCAGCCACATCGTTCCTTTTTTTAATTAAAGAAACTACGAACCACAGGCTCATGTATGCGAACAATATAGCGATAAAAGTTATAAAATAATTTATAGACCAATCTTACTTGCGATGAAGTAGGTTACAACAGAAACAGAAGCCGCGAGTACCGCGCCCCACGCCAAATCGACGATGGTTACGAGAAGTGGCCAATCCTTAGCCACCGCCAAATTCGTGAGGTCATAGGTGGCATAACAAACGAGGCCAAAGAGCGCGCCAAAAAGCAGGGCGTGCGTCCATGAACTTTTTTCCACAGCGGGAGTGATAACAAAGACTACGAGTCCAGCGATGAAAATGAGATAAAAAATAATTGCCGCGGTCCAATTTACATCCGGCTTAATAAGTGTACCGATTTGAGCGCGATAAAAATCCTTAGCCACAAGTCCCAGCCAGATCATATCAATAGCAAAGAAAACTGGAAGTGCAATTGCGAATAATTTTATGAACATATTATTTATTGAGATACGTCATGGTTAATTGCACACAAGTTGCAAATGTTCCCCACAAGAGATACGGGATATTGGCATAGACGACCCAGCGGAGTTCGGGTGATGCATGCCAAACGGCGTAGAGTGCCCAGATAAGTGTGCCCACGACGAGCAAAATATCGATTGATGCCAGGAAATTATTTACCAAGCGGAATTGTATTGGCGGGAAAGCGAAGTTGAAAAGTAAGTTGAGCGCAAACGGCAGTGCCACTATCCACGGAATCTGCTTGGTGAATGCTTTGTAAAATACTGTGCCAAAAGAAACGGCGATAATAGCATACAGTACCGTCCATACTGGCACAAAGATCCAGCTCGGTGGCGCCCATGTGGGTTTGATTAAAGTTGAGTACAAGTTATATTTGTTCATAAATTTATTTTAGCATTATCGGACTCATTTTACTTAGCGTTGGTCTCGAGTTTTTCTTCGCCGTATATACCAGTACACATAGAGAGAAAGGATAAGGATGACATTCGGAATAAATATGATTGGTTGAACCCAGGATATTCCATTGATGTGGAAGTCTGAAATGGGCCACAAAAAAGGCGTTGGGAAAAAGGTAGCCTCGTGTGTAGGTATATCAACTAAAATATGAAGTGGCCATGCGAGCGTAAGCTTGGCAAAATGCTTCTTGCCAAGAAACCAGAGAAATACAAAGAATACTGCATAAACGACAAAGCTATGAGTAATACCGTAGACAGTGAAGATGTACGGCGGAATCGTTTCTAAGCTTGGCCGACCCATCGTGCCACCAGAAACTAGATTTATTATAAAAAAAGGCGCGAACGCCAAGAGGTCTGGCCCTATACCAAAGAGAAATGCAGTCACATAATCCCGCCTGCGCATGCGACCAAATGCAACACCTCCGTATAATCCATGAGAGATAATGTCCATACATTTATTATACCAGTTGTATATGAAATTATTTTTTAGACAGATAGTCCTTTGCAATTTTTAAATAATTTTCTTTTTTCTTCTTTTCCATCTTATCAAAAAGTCTTGGCATCATCGATAGTCGATGATTACTTGTGAAAAAGTCACGGTGACTAGCTATGAAATTCCAATACAGTGCAGTCCACATCTCTTCCCAATCGCCACCGAGATAATCTGACATTTTTTTAATATAATTGCTACCTGAGATATATGGTTTGGTAGCAAAAACACCCCCATCAGCGAACTGACTCATCCCATATACATTTGGTACCATTACCCAATCATACGCATCCACGTACATTGCCATAAACCATTGATACACATAATCGGGATTAACTTGAGAAAGCAACATAAAGTTACCGAGAACCATCAATCGTTCGATGTGATGATTGTATCCATAGTGCAGAGCTTTCTTGATAGCGCTGTCGACTGGAGTAATACCCGTATCTCCAGTCCAAAATCCTATTGGCAAGCGACGGGAATGTTTCCAAAAATTCTTAGTGCGCATGACAACACCATCACACTCATAGGAAGCACGCATAAACTCACGCCACCCAATAATCTGTCGTACAAAACCTTCGAGTGAATTTATAGGTATAGCGTGAGTATCTGCATACACTATTGCCCTATCGATTACATGTCTCGGTTCGAGCAATCCAATATTTATGAGCGCTGACAATGTCGAATGAAAGAGCCTTACGCTTTTTGTAGAAAGCGCATCTTCATACACACCAAAATGGGCAAAGCGGTCTTCTAAAAACACCTGCAAAAAATTTTCGGCATCCTTGTGTGTACATGGTAGCCAGCACGCTATCTCTCCATATTTTTCAGCTTGTATTGTATCGAGCCACTTCTTCATTTTTGATACGTCAAAATTATTTTCAAAAACAATATCCTTGGGGAGAGTTGTATCTCGAGCAAGTTTTTTTCGGTTGTCTGCATCAAAGCTCCAAGCGCCACCTCTGGGCTTTCCATGTCCGTCCATCATGACGCCCAAGTCATCTCGAATTTTCTTGTAGAACATCGCCATATTTTTCTTTGAGCTTTTGTATCTTGCTATTGATTCCTCCTTTGGCAAAATAAAAAGTGGTGACTCATACCAAACCCGCTTTATCTCGGAAGCGGTTATAGCCCGCTCCAAATAGAAGTCAGTAGTATCGACAATATGAAGTTCTTGTATCCCTTCTTTTTTTAAATAATCAAAAATATCTTCCGTCTTCGGATACTGTTCAATCGTCAGACAGTTTACTTTGTACCCCTCTTTTTTCAAACGATCTCCATATGCACCCATACTTAATTTATGCAAAATCAGCTTTTGATAATGGATCGGGTTCTGCGACAGAATCAATGACTCTTCAATCAAAAAAATAACCCGTCCTTTTTGTATAGCCGGTGATTTTATAAAAAGTTGATGAGGATAGACTAATGTTGCTTCTTTCATATTATTACTTGTAAACAGGTAGCAAACTTTCCCCACATTTTGTATGTAGTATTCATTGATCAGGTTGATAGTATTAAAATCAAAATAGCAAAGTATATGATCATATAAAAACGATAGAAATTAATCACCCGCAACTCTGCCCTCTTCGTGCGCTGATGAAAGCCAAAAAGCACTTTGATCTCCTCCCAAAAAACGGGCTTTACATTAATCCACCAGCTATCAGTTTGATAGACCATCTTCCTAAATCGACTGCGAAACAATCCCATAGGAAAACTCCAGATAATAAACGCAATGACGGCAATCGTGTGTATGGTTATAGTATCCATTTATTTCTCTTCACTCCTTACTTCTGACATGAATTTATTTTTTCTCCCGCTTAAAGCTGATTTTGTATGTATAAAATTCTATATTTTGCGCGACCGACAAAGAACGATATCGCCGAGTTGTACGCCTTTTATAATTGTCCAAAGCATTACACAGGCAAGTCCGGCAGAAATCTTTGTTTTTTCGGGATTTTGTTTGAGAAAAAGTGGAATAAACTCTTTATTGAAATCGCGCCAGTTGTCGGACAGGTGGCTCGCAAGGTCGGTATCTTTAATAAATCCACCCGCTATAAAATTGCCTTTTTATGCCTCTTCGGCAAACGCGCTTTTCCGACCGAGCATGATGCGATAGTAGTTTTTCATAAATTTATTTTAACATTTTATTCCATCGGACACGTTTTTTTGCCGAGGGCGGCGTAGAATCCGCACCAGCTAAATATCGCTTCAAAAACGCAGAAGCCGGAGAAGAAAATGAGGATAGGGCTCCAGGAGGTGGTGATGGCCCATAGGAGCAATGCTACGCCGATAGCGGCGCGCAGCAGGCGGTCGGGTTTGCCGATGTTTTTTGCACCACGACCCTCCTTCGCTAAAGCTCCGGCGGGCAAGGGAGAATTTTTGGCAAACTTTTTCAAAATTGTGCGGTAGAGAAAACCGACAATAAAAGCGAGAACATACATTATGACGATAAGCCCCCAGCCGAATGGTGAAGCGATAAAGCCGATTGGCGATTTGTCGAAAAAGTCTTTCTTAAGCTCGGGGATAATCGTAAGGGCGCCCAAAGCTTCTTTGCCGTCAAATGCCTCTATCTCACCGATGGAGAGCGAGTACTTGTTGTCGTTACTACTACTCCACACGCGGATCTCATAGGTGCCAGCTTCGGCACGGGCTTTGAATTGCGGCCCCCTCCAGTAGGTGTCGGCGCCAAAGGGCTCGTAAAACTTTTTCCATTTAAAATTTTTACTGTCGAGGAGGGCTATTTCTTTCTCGCCTGCCTCGCCGGCAGGCAGGTCTTTTAGCACCACCGCCGAGACATCCTTCTTCTGCCCGGCGATATCCGGCACGAGGACATTGACATATAGGTCAAACGCTTCACTTGCATTGATGACATAGACATCCGGCTCACCAGTGAGCTTGCCGTAGTATACCTTAGAAATTTCAGGGTTTGGCACCTGTGTCAGCCGGCTCTCCGTAATGCGGGGTTGGTGGGCTAGGGCAAGGCTCGGAGCCAGTATGAGCAGAGCGAGGAGAAGAGGAATTAACTTTAAAGTGTTTTTTATCATATTTTTACTTAATTAAATCATCAACACCAACTTCGAGCAATTTGGCGATCTTTTCGAGGGAATAGCCCTTTTCGGCTCTAAAATCCGATTTCGTTTTTTGGCGGAGAGGGGGGGATTCGAACCCCCGGGACCTTGCGGCCCAACAGTTTTCGAGACTGCCCTGATCGACCACTCTAGCACCTCTCCTCGGCTATCATACCGAAGTATCGGCTGTGATTCCAGGTTGGGAGGCGGGGTTAGGGTTTATTGAGGAGGGTGATCAAGTGGGCTTTGCCTGTACCGACGGGCAGATCGAAGCCTGCGAGGCCGCTGGTTTTGAATTCTATGAGGGGCTCGGTGAGGTTTAATAGGGTGGCGGCGAATTCTTCCAGATAGGGATTATGGCCGACGAGGGCCACCGATGTGGAGGAATTAAAGTCATTTAGAAGATGTCGAATCGCTTCAAAATCCGGGTCCGGCTTCAAGACATCCGACAGCAGAACCTTGTTATAACTAAAAGATTTCTTCCGGATGAGTTTTGCGGTTTGGAGGGCTCTGGAATAAGGGCTGGTAATAATGGTATCAAAATGAACGTCTAGACGCTTCCAAACACGCATCATACTAACTAATTCGCGCCGACCGTCTCTGGCTAAAGGTCGGATAGAATCCTCGGGATAGCGCTCGGATAAGGGCTCAGCTTTGGCATGCCGGATTAAATAAAGTTTCATAGAGTTAGTTTCCTTTACAGACTAAAGTATACCCCAAAATCACCCCATCCGGCCTACGTTATATATTGAAAGCGGTACCAAAGAGTTGACAAAAACCCAAATTCTCACGACTATTATTGGTCCTATGAAACAGAAAATTTGTGATTATACGGGTTTTGATTATAAGTCTGTCTATTGGGAACAGGCTGACCGGCGATATGAGGATCTTTGTGATCGTCACTCGCTGAGCGCATTATTGCGAAAAATCCCGACGCCTCCGGAGCATATCCTAGATGCGGGATGCGGGTTTGGCCGGTTATTTGATGTGTATTCCGGTTACGGCAAAACGTTTTTTTTGCTGGATTATGCACTCAATCTTCTCGAACAATTCAAAAAAGACCAGAACAATCATACGTTCGGCCTTAAAAAAGTCGCGTTATTAAACGGCAATTTTTATGAGATTCCCATCGGGCCGTCTAAATTAGAGCTCGTGATCTCGGTTCGGACACTGCATCATATCGATGATCCGAATGCGTTTTTCAAAGAAGTGAACCGTATTCTTAAGCTTCATTCTTATTTTATTCTGGAAATTCCGAATAAACGTCATCTCTTACAGATCTGGCGATTTTTAACCCGAAAGACAAAAGAAAATCCATTTTCAAAAAAACCGCTCTATTTGAACGATACCTTTATTAATTATGATCCCGGCTACATTTTCGAATTATTAAAACGAAACGGATTAACGCCGATTCGACGTCTGAACACTTCATTTTTTAGAATCGGGTTTTTAAAACGGTTTTTCTCTCCGGCAACATTGGCAAAATTGGACCGGTTATTTCAAATTTGCTTTTCTTTTCTCAATCTTGCTCCCAGCATCTATGTTCTCTGTGAAAACAGAGGCATCGCTCAGTCTAACTAACCGCCTTCCATCTTCTAATCAAAAAAAACCGTCTGTCGACTTGACATTTTACCTGTACATCTTTTATTTCAAATCTCAGTTCAAAAATGTTAATAACTTGTGGATAATTTTGTGTATAAACTGAGGATAGCCCCGGTTTCAAGCCGTTTAAGCTCAATTTAAAGCTGTGTTTCGTATTCAAAATGAACTTATAGACGCTTCACACAGAATATCTTAGAATTGTGGATAACTTGTTAATAAACATGGGGATTAAGTAAACCTGAAGGTTAATTTATCAAGATTTTATCGTCTCAATTGAAAGGGTTACCATTTGTTAACTACCGTATGGGAAGAAATCGTTGAGTGCTTAAAAGAGCACCTCTCAACACCGGGTTACCAGACCTTTTTATCGTCTGCCACCCCTTTATCCTTTTCTGATGAAGTTTTAATTATCCAAGTTCCGAACTTGTTTTCAAAAGATTGGATCAAAGAAAAATGCGAGCCCGTTATCCGGGATTCTTTTCAACATACCGAACACCGCAATATTATTTTCAGCTATGTCATTTTAGAATCCTTGCAATCCGAAGAGACGACTCAGTTAACCTTCTTTACTAAGACACCATCACAAGACACACCGCTGCCCCCGTCATTTAATCCGAAATATACGTTTGATAATTTTATCGTCGGTCATAACAACCGGTTCGCCAATGCCGCCTCAGAAGCCGTCTCAAAGGCCCCTGCAAAGGCCTATAACCCTCTTTTTATCTATGGATCGGTCGGACTAGGCAAAACTCATTTAATGCACGCCATCGGCTGGAAAATTATGGAGCAACATCCCAAGCTTAAAGTCAGCATCGTGTCCTCCGAAAAATTCACCAATGACCTGATCAATTCAATTAAAGATAAAAAAACGGATTCGTTTCGTGAAAAATATAGAAGCGTGGATGTCTTATTAGTAGATGACATTCAATTTCTGGCCGGAAAAGAACAGACGCAGGAAGAATTTTTCCATACGTTTAATGACCTGCATGGCAACAACAAGCAAATTATTATCACATCCGACCGCCCTCCTAAAGATATTCCAACTCTGGAAGACCGGCTTCGCACCCGATTCGAATGGGGATTGATCGCCGATATTCAGCCGCCGGAATTTGAGACCCGTATTGCGATTCTGAGAAAAAAAATCGAGCTGAATCATTTTAATATTACGGACGAAATCCTGCATTTTATTGCCACGCAAATCCCCACCAACGTTCGTGAAATGGAAGGCGCTCTGACTAAAATCGTGGCCTATGCGTCGCTTTTGAATACAACTGTCACGCTCTCTATTGCCAGCAACGTGATTAAAGATATGATCGGCATCAAGCAGGAAAAACCGATGACGATTAATTTTATCAAGCGTAATGTCTGTGATTATTTTAATATCAGCGATTCCGAGCTCTGCTCAAAATCTCGGACTAAAGAAGTGTCTTATCCCCGCCAAATCGCGATGTATTTGGCACGAGAGCTGACCAATATCTCTCTGCCTAAAATCGGTGAGAACTTTGGGAATCGAGATCACACTACGGTTATGCATGCCTGCGATAAAATCAAGACGGCTCTCAATACGGATCCTGAAACCAAAAACATCATTAATATTTTGATTTCCAATATTAAAAATAGCGATTAGACTTTCCCCACAAAAAACGTGTTTTTTGTGGGGACCCCAAGATCGATTCAAATTTACTTTTATTGACTGATTTATGTTTCAAAATTAGGTTAATTTAGGTGTTAATAAGGGTGTTGATAAGCTGTTAGGTGGGTGTTGATAAAGTCTAACAAGTTTGGGTTATGAAGAAAGTGTTATGTTTTTACACACAGATTACTAACAGGTGTATTTTTAAATTCAGACTCAAATAGTCACTTATACACATGTACACAAGTCCTACTATTACTGCTATCTTTTATATTAAATAAAGAAATAATAGGAACTACTTATAAAGATAAAAGGAGAGACCCCACTTATGAAATTTTCTTGCGATAGTCAGACACTTCAAAAGGGTATCGGTATAGTAGAGAAAGCCATTTCCTCACGTACCACTGTCCCCGTTATGGAAAATATTTTCTTTGATATTAGGGACCATCAATTAAGATTAAGAGGCAATGATTTGGAAATCGGGATTGAAACCTCTATTCCGATTGAGTCTTTAGGTCAAAACGGTAGTTTTTTGATCAAAGGTAAAACCATTAGCAGCATTGTATCTAAAATTTACAACCAACCACTCAACATCAGCGTAAACGATTCAAATAAGGTCATTATTAAAACCGATCATGTTGATTTTGATATTCACGGAACATCGGTTGAAGAATATCCGGCTTTTCCGAATATTGAAGAGGGAACCCGGCTTTCTTTTAGCTCCGCTGATTTAAGAGGACTGATCAAAAATACGATTTTTTCAGTGTCATTTGATGAGACTAAGCAATTTCTAAATGGTGTTTATATCAAAAATGAACAGGATTATATTTATTTTGTTTCAACAGACGGCTATCGTCTGTCGCTTCGCCGGATGCAAATCGCCAAACCTGACAAAGATTTTGCCGTTATCGTGCCTTATAAAGCGCTGAATGAATTGTACAAAATTTTGCAGCAAGTCGATGCTGAAACCAAAGTCGACGTCACGATTTCCGCCTCACAAATTTCGTTTTTAATGCCGAATTTTGTCTTGGTTGCGAGATTGGTTCAAGGTCAATTCCCGGATTACCGTCAGGTTATTCCGTCTTCTTCCGAAAATGTGTTAACGTTGTCCAGAAGAACCTTTATCGATGCGTCTGAACGGGCCTACATTATTGCGTCTTCATCGAATAATGTGGTCAGGTTGTCATTTTCCGATGCAGAACTTACCTTAAAAGCCAATTCGCCGACACTGGGCGATTTTAAAGAAACCGTTGAGATTACCCGGCAAAAAGGGTCGCTTCATGCCAATATCGCGTTTAATGTTCGGCTTATTTTAGAAGCGATTAAAAATATCGAAACGGATTTGATTCAGATTGAATTTAACGGCGAGCTGAGCCCGTGTATTATTCGTCCGCTTCAGGATGAGGATTATACGTATATTATTATGCCGATCCGAACCAGCGACTATCACCAGTCCACCTAGAGGGCTATTGAAAAATACCTATTTGCGGCGTTACCGATGCGCTAAAATCCTCAATGTAGCTCTGCTACACTTCCGGTTTTATGCTCTCGGTGCCTTGCATCTAGGCATTTTTCATACGCACTAGCTCTAGTATCGGACTCTAGAGAGACTGCTTTTTTTTGCTTTTTTTGGGATAATTGTATGCTATCAAAAATTTGGATTAAGCAGTTTAGGAATCTTGAAGAGATTGTTCTGGAGGTTCCTGCCGAGACTAATTTTTTTATCTGCGGACAGAATAATCAGGGGAAGACTAATCTTTTAGAGGCGGTTTATTTTCTGGGAAATGGGAAGTCGCCTCGGCATAGTGATCACATCACATTAATTAATTATGATCAGACCGAAGCCTTTATCGGGGCGGATTATGAGAAATCCGACTCAAAGCGGCGCCTTTATCTCAAAATCACGGCGGATGGAAAAAAGTCCGGGGTGATTAATAACAAAGGAATTAAACATCTCTCGGCTCTAAGGCGTGAGCTCAATATCGAGTATATCTCAGCGGATGTGATTCGGATTTTTCAGGAATATCCGGATTTTCGCAGGAAAGATATGGACCGGTTTTTGAGTGTATTTGATCCTGAGTATGAGTCGTTATTGCGAGATTATGAGCGGGTGATTAAGCAAAAAAATTTAGTCCTGAAATTGGGACAAGCAAAGCAGAACACTGAAATATGGAACGAAAAACTGGTGATGCTGGCTGTTGAGATTGTTGATAAACGGGTGGCGTATCTGGAGGCGGTGGGGACTGTTTTAGCGCCGTTTGTAAAATCGATTACCGGAATTCCCGGCAAAATTGATCTGCTTTATTTGACCAAATCTTTGATTCTTCCTCAGATTGATCGGATTACTTACGAAACGATATTACGGGGTAAACTTTCAGATTCCATTGAAAAAGAATATCGTGTAGGTTACTCGCTATATGGGCCGCATCGGGATGATTTTGATATTGTGATTTCAGATAAGCCTCTTTTTAATTTTTATTCCAGAGGGATTAACCGGATCGTGGCCATGCTTTTAAAATTAAGTCAGCTCATTATGGTGGATCGGGCGTATCAGAGCTTTCCGATTTTGCTGTTGGATGATACGTTTGCGGAAGTGGATAAGAGTAAAAAAACCGATTTGATGGCTTTACTGGAACGGGAATGCCGGTTTTTTTATACGTCTGTTTTGCCGGAAGATAAAGACTTATTCACGGGGCCTGTGCGTGATTACCAAATGGAGAATGGACGTTTAATCAATGGATCCCATTAAAAATATTTATAACTCGGGAACGGGAATGCCTAAGCTGCTGAAATCATGCAGTGAATCGGTTCTATTGCAGAAAAATTGGACGTATATTTTTGGCAAATTAGCAAAAGACGTGTCCCTGGGATATTTAAAAGACGGATGTTTGCATCTGGATGTCCGAAATTATATGTGGGTGTCCGAGTTGGATTATTATAAAGTCGACCTTCTGGTTAAAATTAACGAAGTTCTGAAGAAGAAAACAGCGGTTACTCAGCTACGGATTGCATATAAAAGTGCCAAAAAATCACCGGTTATAAATTTAAAGAAATATGTGAGGGATACCAGTCTTACTTTACCTGAAAAAATCGTCGCGGAGCTTAAGTTAAAGAAAAAAATGGGATATAAATTATGTGTTCAATGTGCTTTAATACTCTGTGAGAATGAATTGTGTTACCTATGCCGTGCTTCACAGGTGTCAAAAAGCCTTCGGACCGGGTATACTAACACCTCACAACTAAAACAAAATCAATCTAACTAGGTTTGTATAAAGGAGTTACAGATGGGTAGTTTAGTCAAAAAACGACGGAAAAAAATGAGAAAACACAAGTATAAAAAGTATGGTAAGAAGATGAAATCAACCAAGAGATAGTTTTTAGCTTACCTCGATGATTCGAAAACCTGCCGTTTCCGGTTTGTTTTATCCTGATTCAAAAAACATTTTGGAAGAAATGATCGGGAGGTTTTTAGAATCGGTTCCGCTTCACCCGAATGTACATCAGATCAGCGCGATTTTATGCCCCCATGCGGGGTATGTGTATTCAGGACAGGTCGCAGCTGAGGCCTTCGGGCAGATCCGGTCTTTAGATATCGAGACGATTATTTTACTGGGACCGAGTCATTATGTCCCATTTCGAACGGCCTCTGTTTTTGATGGAGACGGATTTGAAACACCGCTGGGTATTTACCCGATTGACCGGGAGTGGGTGAATGAGCTGATCGGGTCTCACCCGTCTATTTCGTTTTACCCTCCGGCTCATGAAAAAGAGCATAGCCTTGAAGTCATGGTTCCGTTTTTGCAGATCGTCTGTCCAAAGGCTAAAATCGTGCCGGTTGTATTAGGCAGTCACTATACGGATGACTTATCGGTTTTGGCTGCTCAGTTAGCCGAAGGGTCCAAAAAACGTCGGACATTAACGGTCATTTCGACGGATCTCTCTCATTTTCATTCTGCCGAGATAGCGGAAAAAAAAGACCGGCGTTCTATTGAATTGATCAAACGACAAGATATGGCGGCATTGGCCAAAAGTATTTATAATTCAGAGGCTGAAATGTGCGGATTTTCTGCAATTTATACGGCCGGACTCATGATGGATTTTTTTGGATCTATGACGATTAAAGAGTATTCTTATACACATTCAGGGGCACTAACTGGGGACAATAACCAGGTCGTGGGCTATACATCAATGGGATATTACAAGGATTAATCGATGACTCATGACTTAAGTTTGGATGACCGTACAACGTTATTGGATCTTGCAGCCCGAACATTGCGGAAAACAGTTTATGGCGAGACGCTATCTTTGGAAACGACGGATTCTGATGTTTTGAACCAATTGAGAGGTGCATTTGTCACCTTGTATAGGAATGGGCGGTTACGAGGCTGTATCGGGCGTATTTTAGGGTCTGAGCCGCTTTATAAAGTGATTCAAGAGATGACGATTCAGTCTGGGGCTTTTGATAGCCGGTTTAGCCCAGTGGGAGTTTCGGAATTAGAGAAGATCCGAATTGAGATTTCTGTTTTATCGCCATTAGAAAAAGTGCCAGGTTTGGATAAAATTCAGGTCGGCGTTCATGGACTCTATCTGCAACATGACGGCCGTGCGGGAGTTTTTCTTCCTCAGGTTCCGGTGGATAACGGATGGGATGTCGCAGAATATCTGGTTCACTTGTGCCAAAAAGCAGGGTTGAAGGATGATGCGTATCGACATGGAGATTTATTCTGGTTTAGCGCGCAAGTATTTGGAGATAGTCATGAGCATGCATAAAGACACACTTTGTATCGGAATTTTCGGATTGGGGACGGTCGGATCGGGTATTTTATCTATTTTGTCTCAAAATGAAGAGGTGATTTTTCAACGGTTGGGAAAGCGGGTGTATGTTAAAACCATTTGTATCCGAGATCTTTCCAAGAGACGGTTATTTAACTTGGAGGGGGTTCGGGTTACGGATGATCCTTCGGTCATTTTAAATGATCCTGAAATTGATATCGTCGTTGAGGTAATGGGGGGCGAGAACCCTGCTTTTTCTTATATTAAAGCGGCGCTTGAGAATAAAAAATACGTGGTAACTGCGAATAAAGAAGTCATTTCAAAGCACAAACAACTCTTTTTTGAATGTGCGAAACAAAATGGGGTGGATGTTTATTTTGAAGCCTCCGTCGGTGGCGGGATTCCGATTATCCGGTCGTTAAAAGTCGGATATGCGGCGAATAAAATTCAATCGTTTTTCGGGATTTTGAACGGTACGACGAATTATATCCTGACAAAAATGGACGAGGAAAAACAGGCGTTTGAATCGGTTCTGGCGGAAGCCCAGGCTCTGGGATTTGCCGAGCTGGATCCGACAATGGACGTCAGTGGGATGGATGTGGCGTATAAGCTTACGATTTTAGCTGCCGCTGCGTTTAAAATTAATGTTGGGATTGATGATATTTTTTACGAAGGTATCGAGAATATTCACCTCGAAGATATTTTGTATGCGCGGCAATTCGGATATGTCATTAAGCTTTTGGCTATCGGGAAACGTCTCTCCGATCAAAAAGTCTGTCTGAAGGTGCATCCGACGATGGTGCCGATCGGCCATCCGTTGGCAGCGGTCCGAAATGAGTTTAATGCGCTGTTCGTTAATGGGAATGCCTTAGGGGAGTCGATGCTGTATGGAAAAGGCGCGGGGAGTTTGCCTACCGCCTCTGCGGTTGTGGCGGATATTATCGATATCGGGTTTGACACAGCACTTCAAAATAGCCGGCGCAATCTGGAAATCGAGTTTTTGCAGGAAAATCTGGTTCCGGTTGATCAGCTGAGCTCAAAGTTTTATCTGCGCTTATCGGTGGCGGATATGGTAGGCGTTTTGGAAAAGGTCACCGCTGTTTTCGGTCGGCATAAAGTCAGTGTCGCGAATTTAATTCAGCGTGAAAACGACCGTGGATTGGCCGAACTAGTGATTGTGACTCATGAGGTGGCGGAATCTAATATGAACCATGCCTTAGGGGAATTACGCAATTTGTTCGAAGTTCAAAGTATTCAGGCGGTTATTCGGGTGGGGTTGGATGAGTAACGTTCTGTAAATACGTTTCTAATGCGATACAGTATTGTATGAAAACTCCACGCTCAGTAAAGAGTTTTTATGCTTTTTATAAAGCATAAATTGGACCTATTGTTTTCGGGGGTACTAAGGAACAAAAAATGTCATAATATTACATTTTTTGTCACGACTTTTAGTTTTTTCTGCTAAAACAGTGCCTTTATCCCCAAATAAAACCCGGTAATATTGTAGTTATTAGCCGGATTGAGTTTGTCGATGACACGTTTAATGGCACCTTCGCCTGTGATGAGGAGTTTTTCGATTTGGGGAAATTGGGGGAGGGACAGGGCGATATTGACGTTAAATCCACCGGACATCACCATATCATTTCGTGGTCGGACCAAGAGCGGGGCAAATTCATTGGTTCCTTGGCGAGCCGCGATCCGTTCCAAATCATTAAAGCCGAGCCCCCAGTTCGCTTCTACGCTATATTCCATTAAGACCTTGAAATTTTCGCTCTGAAGCGGCTTATACCCTAGTCTGATAAGGTTAGAGTAACCCATGCCGCTTTGTGACTTGCTGGCATCTGAGACACCTGTCTGTGCGAGGGACTTAACGGTAAATGCTTCCTCAATTTCGACGGCGCCAAACGGCCTGAAAATAATACCGGCGGTGTATTTGATCTGCTGAAAAATATTATCGGTCGTGGTGTTGGACGAGGTGATTACCTGTTGTTGTGTGAGAAGATGTTCGAAACGGCCGGTCAGCGAAAAAAGCGGCATGGGCGTATATATCGCATTGACGCCTTTAATCGATTCGGATTCATTGAGTTTTTCTGAAAAATTTGTACTCAGCGCTTCCTGACTAATATTAATCGTCGGGGATTTTGCCTGTCTGAAATCACGGGTTTGGTAGGTGCCGGTTAATACCATGTTTTGCCAAGGCTCATATATTGCGGTCAGCTTCTGGTTATTGGTAAAAAGCGAGACGGAACCAGTGGCGCCGGCCGACAAATTGCGGTTGTAGTATTCGGTGGAGGCGGAGATTTTTTCGGTGAGTTGAACCATGTTAAGCGGTGTTGTGCTCATCTCGTATATGTGGGTTTGAAGCTTGCTTTCATCTACTTGGAGGGTGAGCAGCCTATGGAGGGTTGTATTCGAAAAATCGATTTTTTGTTGTAAATCCGTTTTATCCGCTCGTTTTTCTTCGACGCTTAACGCGGTATTGTTTAATACAAAATTAGGATTTATAAAGCTTAACGGCACGGTATCCGGCCGGAACGTGAGCTTTTGGAGCCGGGAGAATTCAGGGGTGGTTCTTGTACTGATATTGGATGTGGTTGCGGCGCGTTGAACGCTGATGCTTTCTTCGTTTTTTTCCGATAACGACATGGTATAGGTAAATAAATTTAAGATAGGAGATGTCGGTTTTATGGATCCCGATATGTCTTTTCTGAAGGCTTCATATAGGGTCGCATTACCCGAGGAGATGGTCGTTTCGACCAGATTGAGAGATTGTGAATTACTGTTTTCGTAGCCCATGGTGTCGATGGTCAGGCCTGAAATCGGTGTAAAGTTTTTATAATCATACCGATTAAAATACCGATTAAAGGTGATCTTATCGTTATTTTCACGGGTATCGCTGAGGGTGTTGGTATAGGAGAAATAGGAGCCTTTAAATGGCGTCAGTAATTCTTTGGACATCAGGTTGCTGCTGAGTAAGGCTTCATAGGTTGAGAGTTTTTTGATCCGATAATCGGTCTGGTGAGACTTTCTGCCGGTCTGACCGATTAAGATACTTTCGTCTTCACCTTGAGTAAAGTCATATCCGAGATCCAGGAAATAATACGGTCTGTAGCTGATGTCTGTATAAATATTTCTGAGGTTTTGAAGTGTCGGATCTGTAGTGGTAGATCCCGTCGGTACCGAAAAAATCATCTTGTTTTCATATTCAATGCGGGAAGACAGGGTATCGAATGGCACGATGTCGGTTTTAACCCCGTACGTCCGTAAATTTCGGGAGGAGGTCAGTGTGTTATTTACTGCAACTTTGGAATCAGCCTGACTGTAATAGGGATTAACCGATACTTTTTTCACAAACTCAACCGTCGGCGTGAGTTTGGCGTTGAGTTCAAATGCGCTAACGGTGTTATCAGTTTTGTTGATTTGATCAATGTAATCGGAGGTTTTCTTTGAGACTCGTCCCGTCACGGTGGTCTGAAATTGGTCAGGGCCGACAATGGCTTGACCTTCATATCCGCTGGTGATGCTGTCGACATCATAGGCATTTGCTGTGGTGAGAGAGGTGGATTTCTGGGTTTCGTTGAGGTAAGTGAGCCCTTGCTTTGTCTGAACGAGACCGTCGAATACGGTCATATTAAGATAGCTTCTTAATTCATCTTGGTTTAAGTAGATGTTTTGAGAGTCCTCGTCTTTTCCCTTTAAAAGTTGACGGCGGTGATAGTCGACAAATAAAGAATCTGACCCGGACAATTGCCAAGTTGCGCCGCCGCCTACGGCTAGTGTGCCTTTTGCATCCTTAATCTCACCGATTGGGATAAATTCAGCGTCTATTTTTTTTAAGTCGGAAAATAGGGTGATATTACCGGTTTGGTAGGTGGTGCCGACTTTATAGGCCATTGTGGTTTTTTCAGCGCCGGCTTCTGCGGAGGCATTGTCAAAAAATTGGTAGACCACCCGGATGGTGTCACTTGGGCCCGGAGTCAGGTTCCTGAATTTAATGGTGCCTTGTTCGTAGCTGATGTAATAATTTTTATCTCGTGTTTGCAAGACCCCATTGATAAATATGGATTCCGAGTTTTCGGCCAGATTTCGGGCGGTTAACTGATACTTACTATTATCCAATCCGGTTCCGCTGAAGGTGGTATTTCCGTCTTTTCGCGGTTTTGAAAAATTATTTTTTGCAATGGCGACTTCAGAATTAATGGTCCAGTCGGGCGTGATGGCGGCTTTAACGACCAAGTCGACGACTTTTTGATCAACGTTGCCTTGATCAGGCGTAAAGTCGGGGGTATAGAGGTATTTAACTTTAATATTGGTATTGGCATCCGGATATTGGCGCCGCCGCGATAGCGGGCTGTCGGCGGTTGTGAGAAACCGGATTTGTAAGTAGGGTCGTTCGTCGTTATATGCCACTTGATAATCCTGGTTTTCAACTAACAATATTTGATTATCAATGCCGGTTCCCCAGAGAGTGACCTCTTGAATTCCGCTTTTTTTGACGGGGTTATTGGGTATTTCGAAATGAACTTCCGATGAATAATATTGATTGCTGTAACCGGTGACGCCTTTAAAAATAAAAAATGATTGGTAACTTTTTTTGTAGGTATAATTCACGGCAATTGAGCTGGCCGTGATGGGGCCTGCGAAGGTGATGGTGCCGCGATAATAATCGACGGTGTAGCTCGAAGAGGGTATTAGCACACTATTCATAATGACTTGCATATCCGATGAGGCGGAGATCGGATTGAAGGCGGTAATAAGCCTATTTTGACTGACAGTCGGGGATTCGTTGGTGATGGTGGCGGTGAGCGAATGGTCACTGGCGCTGGCGTGTTCATTGGCGTAGGAGACGGTGAAATCCACAGGATAATTCGTCGCATTGGTTGTGGTGACCGTTGTGGAGAAGGCTGTATATGAGACGGATAGGCGTTGGATTTGGTACACCGGATAGTTGAAATAGAGCTTCCCCGATTCATAATTCAAGGTATAGTCGCGTGTTTCGAGAACGGGTTTTCCATCTAATAAAACCTCAACCGAGCCTGGCACCAGGAGGCTATTGCTCAGTGCGAACGGCCCTTGGGTATTATCCGGCAAAATGGTTTCCTGGAATTTATCGGTCGGGTAATAAATATAGGAGACGCTCAGTGTATCTTGTGCGACTAGTGATTTTTCTTGCAACGTGAGTTTCCCGGTTGTGGTATTCAGAAAATAGTCCCGATCTTTTTTGAGTAAGGTATTGTTGAGAGAGACGGATTCGGACCCGAGCAGCAGTGGCGTATGTTCCAGACGGAATTCTGCAGGTGGACTGCCGGTTCCGCTTCCCCATAGGACTTCGGTGTATTTCCGTGTGAGTTTCGTGACCGTTTCTTTAATGGTATTTTTCTGACTGTATTGGAACCCAAAGAAATTCTTTCGGGATAAAATCGGTAAAAAATCTTCGATGGGGTTGGTGAATTCATACAGGATTTTAATCAGCTGGTCCTGGGTTTTAGGTGTTGTGAAGGTAATTTCCCCTTCAAAATAGTTAACGGTGTAGTCGATGCCGTCCTGTTGAGGCTGGTTATTTACGAATACCGATACGGAGCCTTCTAAAAGGGATTTATTGGCAAGTTTGACTGTATTGTTTCCGTTGCCTACGTTTTCATATTTTTTAGGTTCGGACTTTTCTTTCCCCTGGGCCAGAAGGGCTTCCCAACGCGTGTCATACGAGGTGAGTTTCACCCCTTCCAATGACTGTGTAATATTCATGAAGTCAGGGGTTCTGATGACTACATCGCTTCTTCCGAAGGTAAGCTCAGTGCGGTCGTACTTTACCCGGATATCTATTTTTTGGGGAAAGTCGGGATATTGTTCGATGTCATAGAACAGGGACAAATGATCGTCCACCCGGCCTTCGGTACTGAGCTTGTAGCTGATGTCCTGGCGGTCACGCCCCGGGAGTACGTTTTTAGGCAGTTTGGCATACGCGGGATCATTGATGACGGTATTCCAAATATTGCCGGATGCGATTTTGGGGTTATAGTCGCTGCTGCTGAATTTGTATTCATAAAATCCGTCAAAGGCGAGATCTAATTGTCGGGGTTTGGTTTTGGCCGGTGGCGGCGGAGGAGGTGCTTTGACGGGAGCGGCTGCGATGATCGGAGGTGGAGATAGCGTATTTGGACTGGGTTCCAGCCCCGGGATTAGGGATAAATCACTTAATAGCGGCGTTAATATCCAGCCGGTATACACATCGGATCGGACGAAGGTAAATCCATCGACCCTATCGAGTATTTCAACAATATCCATACTCGGTGTGAGCTGAACCATTTGAGCAGAGGCGGTCGGCGACTGATATAAATTGGCAGTCGGTACGAGTAAAAACCCCCACTTTTTTTCTGCGAAAAGTGGAGTTGCGATTAAATAGAGACCGAGGAAAAGTAAAAATCCGATTTTCTTCATACAGAGAGGGTTTGCCATGTCATTAAATAATGAGCATGGCATCTCCGAAGCTATAAAATCGATATCGTTCTTGGATCGCGGTTCGATAAGCTTCTTGAGCGAGCTCTGTTCCCATAAATGCGGCCACTAAAAGAAGTAAAGAAGAGCGTGGCAGATGGAAATTCGTGACCAGAGCGCCTAATGCCTTGAAAGTATACCCGGGGTAAATAAAGAGTCGGGTTTCTCCTGATCCTGCTTGGAAACTCTGCCCGTCAAAAATGGTTTCCAGTGTCCTGGCGGAGGTGGTTCCGACGCCGACAATTCGCTTTTTTTGTTTATAGTCATCGTTAAGATGGTCGGCCGTTTCCCGTGAAACATGGTAGGTTTCGGCATGCATGACATGATCGTCGATAGACTCGGCCACCGGCTGGAATGTGCCGGAGCCGACATGTAGAGTGACCTCTTCGATGCCGGTTCCCTGCGTTCGGATCGCCTGTAAAAGGGGATCCGAGAAATGGAGTCCGGCCGTGGGTGCTGCGACGGAGCCCTTCTGTCTGGCGTAGACGGTTTGGTAGCGTTCTTCTAAAAATCGGCCATCCAGTTCATCCGGGGGATGGATATACGGTGGGAGCGGGGTGAGTCCGTATTGATCCAGTATATAAGGGAGGTCGGGCTTCACCGATTGAAATGTGACAAGATGGTGTCCTGGCTCGATGTCTTTATGCAAAATAACTGCGCTCAGATCTTCTCCGATTACAATCTGATCGCCGGCTTTGACGCGTTTTGCCGGTTTAATCAGGCATTTCCATACATTGGGTTCATGCTCGGATAAAATAAAGATCTCAATTTTTGCACCGGTTTTTTTTTGACCGAAAAAGCGGGCTTTCATCACCTTTGTATTGTTGAGCACTAATGTGTCCTCGGGGCCGAGGTAGGTGATGATTTGCTTGAAGACCCTGTGTTCTATTTTGCCGCTGTTACGATGGATGACCATCAGTCGGCTTTCCTCACGATTCGGCGAAGGCCGATGTGCAATCAGATCGGGAGGTAGCTTATAATTAAAGAAGGCCTCGTTCATCGCGATATCATACCTGATCACTTTAAACCCACCAAGTGGATGTCGATTCCGATGCTTCCGATTGACAGTGCCTCGAGCGTAAAGTACTTTTGGCAATGATGTTAAAACTGCTTGCTGCTTTTGTTATTGTAATCGCAGGGCTGCAGGTTGCAATGGCGGCCGAGTGGATAAAACCGATTTGGCACGGCAGCGCGACTTCTAAAAAAATTGCGCTTACGTTTGATGATGGGCCTAAGCCCGAGCAATCTGGCCCGATTTTAGATACCCTGGATGCTCTGGATGTCAAAGCTACGTTTTTTATTGTCGGCAAAGAGTGCCAGCTGTATCCGGATTTTTTGAATCGGATGGTTCGATCCGGGCATGAATTGGCCAATCATACGTATACCCATACCCGCTTGGATAGCCTGGAGGCAGATGCGATCGGCGTCGAAATTGTGTCGACGAATCAATTAATAGAAGCGCTTACCGGAAAGAAAATGCGGTATTTTCGCCCTCCCGGTGGACGGTTTAATCGGATTGTATTGGAAAAGGCACAGGAGGCCGGTTTGGAAACGGTGTTGTGGGATGTCAATCCGGGTGATTATACTCAGAAAAAAGCCCCTGTTGATTTAACTGAAGATCAATCGATCACGAATCGCTCTTCAAAGCTTATTTATGAAGCGGTTCTGCGTAATATT
Organism: bacterium UBP8_UBA817; assembly: GCA_945888995.1. Lineage (GTDB taxonomy): Bacteria > Margulisbacteria > Marinamargulisbacteria > CAMDBA01 > CAMDBA01 > CAMDBA01. The sequence continues at coordinate 50,458 of CAMDBA010000006.1, forward strand.
CGGGGCGGTAGCATTGTTCTGTTTCATAACGGGGGCATTCAAACCGTTAAAGCCGTCTGGGATGTGATCGTTGAGTTGCAACGGCAAGGGTATCAGATGGTCACCTTGTCTGAGCTGTTGTCCGATATGCCCACCGTTACCAGGGCACGCTAATTAAACATACGGATCTTAGCAGTATTGTAACCGATCTTTTGCCGCGCATCGTCTTGGTAGATGCGGCTGGGGTTCTTTATCTGGATACGGAGGCGATTCCGGGTGCTGGTGCCGGTATCCGGTATCTGAAGGAAAATGGCGTGCGGGTATTTTGCGTGACAAATAATACCTGCCAGCATCCGTCGCTGATTACCCAGATGCTAGCAAAAAAAGACGTCCTATTTAAGGAGGATGAGATTATTTCTTCCGGATTCGGCCTGCAGATGGATGAGGAAGTCCATTCGCTTGTTTCGGGTAAAAAAATCTTTGTTTATGGGAAAGACACGTCGTTTTTTTATATAGAGGCTGCGGGGGGGCATCGTGTGGACCGGATTGAAGAGGCGGAAGCCGTGGTTTTAACCTCGACAGTAGATGAGCGGCATGATATTCGATTTACAATGCTCAGGCAGTCTTTGGCGGAGCATCCGCGCCCTGTTATCTGTTCGAATCCTGATCGGCTGGTGGCTACTCCGAATGGGCTTGCCACCGTGATTGGTCATGATGCTGCCATATTGGAAGCGGATGGAATCCCGGTTTACTGGATGGGGAAACCGTATCCCGAATTTTGTCATGTGGTGCGCAAGTATCTTCAGAAAAAAGGATTGGTCCTCGGACACGCCGACATTTTTTTTGATGACAATTATCATAATGTTGCGATGATGGCGGGAACACTAGGCATCAATGGCTGCCTGGTTCATAAAACCGGAATTTCCGCCGGTATTCCTCTTGAAGATCTGATCCCGAATCCGGCAGTTGGATATGCAGTGGATTCTTTTTGCATATAACTCTCTTATTTGTCTTTTCTATTTAGATAGACGGTCCGGGTTTAATTAGATATATATTGCGTGAAATTATATATAAGGCTGATCCGATAACAAATACCGGGTGTTTTGATGAATTGACACTTTGTTAAGCCGAGGTAGGGTAGACTATGATATTATGGGCCTGATGGGATATCTGTATATAGGAATCATTGGAGCGAATGGTCTTTTGACTTTCCTTCCTCTTCTGTCTGGCGGGAAGAAAATATCTCATTGGGCATTTTCTTTGACCGTGCTCGCAATCTCTTGGTGGATGCTCTGCATGTACCAGACGTCTCTCGGCCTTTCAAATATCTTATTTTGGGAGCGGGGTTTGCTGCTGGCCCAAGTGCTTCTGCCGGCTAGTTTGCTTGTTTTCTTGCTTCATTATCCCCGACATTTTTGTCGTCTTTCCTGGCATTGGTTTTTGCTATTTTTACCGCCGCTGGCCTTGATCCCCCTCATTCGACATCCAGCCGTTCTCCAGGCGGATTTTACGGCGGTCGCGCTTCACCATGGGTCGCTCTATGCACTGTTTTGGGGATATTTTTTAATCTATACAGCTGCCGGTATCTTTGTGATGATCCGAGGACTTTCACGCTATCACGGTCTGGATCGACTGAAGTTTCAATACATCTTTTATAGTTTATGTATTTCTTTGGGGCTTATTTTTTTATGCAGCGTTATTTTGCCTCTTTTCGGGATTTCCGAATTTGTCAGGCTTGGACCGTTGTTTTCGAGTGTGTTTATTTTTACGACGATTTTTTCTCTTCTTAAATACCGCCTGATGAACCTTCGCGTGCTACTGAGAAAAAGTGCGTTTTACGGTCTTTTGATTTTAGTTTTATCAGTGCTGATGACGGTTCTCATCTTTGTGGCAGGCAAGCTTTTGGAAACTACGTTTGGCCTGAATCAGCTTTTGACGACTATTTTAGCTTCAACTATTTCGGTAATCTTGCTGCAATTATTGAGAAAATGGTTGGATCATATTACCCATCGGCTTTTCAGAAAAAAGGGCCAAGGATACTATAAAACACTATCGGAAGTCGGCGATTCCTTATCTCATATTATGGATATGGGGGGGATATTTGATACCTTGGTCAATGCTTTGCCCCGTGCCATGACGGTGGCTAATGCAGCGTTATACGCCCGTGCCGATTCTGGTGATTTCATTCTCAAATCGTCGCTAAATGGGGGGCAGGAATCGCTTTTATCTCCACATACCGCTGTTATATCGCGTCTGCAAAAAACGCGGCATGCGCTTTTAAAAGAAGAAATCGAATATCATTATGATCGGTGCAGTGATGCTGCGAAGCGGACTTCTTATAAGCATATTCTACAGAATTTAGAAGGCCTGAATGCGGTTGCCGGGTTTCCGGTTATTTGTCGGGGCCGGATTGAAGCGGTGTTGTTTCTGGGTGAAAAATTATCCGGAGAAGTGTATACCGACCGTGATATGTCGCTTTTGGAAACGATTGCCCAGCAAGCCGCGACGGCGCTGCAAAATGCCAAGCATCACACCAGTCTTCATTACCATATCCGGGAATTGGAGCGCCGTTATGAATTATCGAAGTCGATCGGGCGGACGCTTAATCCTGCTGAGATGTTGACTCGTATCAGCGCGCTTTTGGTTGAATTATTTCCATTTGAGCGGGTGGTGATGTTATCTCCGAACGATCAGGATCAGTTTGACTCTGAAGCATACGGCGTGATGGTGTCTTTCGAGCCGGGTTCCGAACTCAAATCGGCCATGGTTGATGGGATGATTTTAATTTCTTCCGAGCTGGATATCGTCCGCTATCCCGAGGCTGCCACCTTGGCCAAATTTGTGGAAGCCTTATTTCCCGGGCATTCGTTCTTTTTGGTGCCGTTTTCGTCTTATTCGGATTTAAATGCCTTGGCCATCGGGATTTGTACGAAATCCGATTTAGAGTCGGTGAATCGCACTTTTCTTGCGACCTTAGCCCTGGATATCAGTGCGACGCTTAATCATGGCATTCTTTACGATCAGGTTTTAACGATGCGGGATTCTTTGCAGGAAGTGTTGGAGAGTATGGGGAGTGGTGTCATCGTACTGGATTCGTCGCTACGGTTGTTAAAGCTCAATATGCGGGCCCGTGAGATTCTGGGAATTAAAAATTCTGAAACGATGCTTAATCAGGATATTCGAGAACTGGCGCCGTTTCAGAGGTATGTCTCTAGTTTTGAAGGAACTTTGGAATCCGGTCACTGTGTAAATCAGGAAGTCAAAATTGAAAATGGCCTTCAGACGACATATTATTCTCTATCCATTGGTATTTTACATCGATTGCCTTCGGAAAAAGGCGGCCTTATTGCCGTTTTTTCGGATATTACACCGGTTAAAGAACTGCAACTGCAAATCGAGCAATCGAATCGCCTTTCGTCTTTGGGCGTGATGGCGGCGGGCATTGCGCATGAGATTAAAAATCCACTGACATCGCTTAAGCTTTACGTTCAATCGGTGATTGCCAATTGGGAAGATATCGATTTTCGAGATCGATTTATTCAGACGGTGCCACATCAGCTGAACCGGATCGATAAATTATCGCAATCTCTATTAAAGCTTGGAAAATCTCAATCTTTGGAATTGGGGGAATTGCCTTTAAATGCGGTATTTGACGAGCTATTATTGCTCTTAGAAGGAGAGCGAAAAATGTATAATGCGCGTATCCTGACTGAATTTGCCGATAATTATATAGTGGTGATCGATAAGGATCAGATTTTGCAGGTGATGTTGAATTTGACCTTAAATGCTTTGCAGGCCTTGCCCGAAAAAGGGGGGGAGCTTACATTGCGGACACGGCTGATTCCGCATAACGGGTATGTGGAAATCTGTGTATGCGACAATGGTGTGGGTATTCCGAAGGCATTTTTACCTCGTCTTTTTGATCCGTTTTTTACCACGAAGAAGAAGGGGACGGGCTTAGGGCTTTCGCTGGTCTATAAAATGATCGAATATCACCGTGGAAAAATTATGGTTGAATCCGAAGAAGGCCAAGGCACAACATTCAAACTGTATCTTCCGACGCCGAAGGCGGTGGCGGAGAAGTTATAGTGTTTCGGACGATTTAGGATTTTTTCTTGAGAAGATAATAAAACGTACAATCCGCTTTTTTTATTCGATGAAGTGTGATTCCAAATTCTTTTTTTGGCACGTCATATTCTTGCTCTCTATTAATCGGTACGATAAATGTCGCGTAAGGCGGAGAGATTTTCTTGAACGTCTCTAATGCTTTAGGGATCTTGGCGAAGGCTTTGGCGGTATAAAAATGGCCGATGGCGCCACGCTTAGAATTGAATAGATCGATATCGCCTTCAAAGACGATAAGATTTTCTAGGTTGAGTTCTCCTTTAATCCAGGTTAGGAATTGGCGCTTCTTGGATTTGGATTCAATGGCGTAGACTCGATTTTTCGGATTTGCGATGGCAATAATGACGGCCGGAAGTCCTGATCCGGAACCCAGGTCGACGACGTTCACGGTCTCATTGCCGATGAGCTCAGCAATGTTGAGGGAATCTTGAATGTGAAAGTCCAGCTTGTCGTAGGCTTTGGCAGAGTAGATGTTGGTTTTTTGGTTATAGGTTTTCAGTCCGTTAACGTAGATTTCTAAAGCGGTCTCTAGGCTCACCGTGTCACCTGATGCCGCTCAATGTAGCCCAACAATACCATAATGTCGGCAGGGTTGATCCCGGCGATTTTTTTGGCTTCATAAAGGGTTTGCGGTTTAAATCGGGCAAATTTTTCCCGACTTTCCGTACGAAGCCCTTGGATACTGTCGTACGGAATTGAATGGGGAAGTTGTCTCATTTCGAGCTGGGTTACTTTATCGATGTCCCGTTTTTGTTTAGTTAGGTACCCTTCATATTTAATTTCGACCATTGCGCGGTTGGCTATTTCTCGGTCTTCGTCTGCAATCATCCCTGCCGCCACTAAATCCTGGATTTGAACTTCGGGACGTTTGAGTAAGGTGTGGATCGTGGTTTTTTCTTTGAGAGAAAAGGTGTTCATCAGATCTTCATTTGTTTTGGTTTTTTTCCAGCTTTCGGTAAATGCTTCGGTCCGGTTTTTAATGTCTCGGATTTGGCTGATTTCGGCTTTTGTAAGCATCCCGATGTCATGTGCAATTTCGCTAAGCCTGAAAATAGCGTTGTCCTGCCGGAGTATGAGACGATATTCGGAGCGGGATGTCAGCATACGGTAGGGTTCATAAATGTTTTTGGTGATTAAATCATCGATCATGGTGCCGATATAAGAATTTTCCCGTTTGAGAATCAGCGGCGCTTTTCCTAATACGCTTAATCCTGCATTAATACCCGCAATAATACCTTGTCCCGCGGCTTCTTCGTACCCTGAGGTGCCGTTAATCTGACCGGCAAAGAAGAGATTTTTGATCGCCCGGGATTCCAGGCTCGGTAATAATTGGTCCGGGTAGATAAAATCATATTCGACCGCGTAGCCGAGTTTGATAATTTTGACAGCTTCTAATCCTACAATGGTTTTGAGGAAGGCTTCTTGCGCATGTTCGGGAAGAGAGGTGTTGAGCCCTTGCGCATAGATTTCATTTGTATCCAGGCCTTCAGGTTCAATGAAGATCTGGTGAGCATCTTTTTCGGAAAAACGAATGACTTTGTCTTCGATGGATGGACAATAGCGAGGGCCGACGCCTTCGATGACTTTTTGGAACATGGGCGATTGATCCAGGTTATCCAGAATGATTTGATGGGTGGCGGGGTTCGTATAGGTGAGATGGCAAAGCGCCTGGTTTTGATATTTGGTATTGTATGGTGTTTTGAACGAGAAATGTAAGAACTCGGAATCGCCGGGTTGCGGTGTCATGACGTCGTAATTAATCGAGCGGCTGTCCAGTCGTGGCGTTGTTCCAGTTTTGAGGCGTCCCAGGCGGAATCCGAGTTTCCTCAGTGAGTCGGACAAGGTTTCTGCACTGAATTCCCCTACACGGCCTGCCGAAAAATTCTGAAGGCCGATGTGGACTTTACCTTTTAGAAATGTGCCGGTGGTGACGACGACCGCTTTTGCATAATATTTTTTTCCTAAATCGGTGGCCACGCCCACAACGCGATCATCTTCCACCAGTAATTCGTGAATCATCGCCTGACGAATGTCCAAGTTCGGCGTATTTTCCAATGTCCGCTTCATAAAGAGGTTATAGGCGCGTTTGTCGTTTTGAGCACGCAGGCATTGAACGGCGGGACCTTTGGATCGGTTCAATATTTTCATTTGGATAAATGTCTGGTCCGCTGCTACACCCATTATGCCGCCGAGAGCGTCGACTTCTCCAACGATCTGCCCTTTAGCGGGACCGCCTATGGACGGGTTGCATGGCATCAGACCGATATTGTCCGAATTAATGGTGAAAACGAGGGTTTTACAACCGAGTTTTGCGGCGGCTGAACCCGCCTCACAGCCGGCATGTCCGGCTCCGATTACAATGACATCATAGTTTATAGTATCTGACATGGGTTTTTTTCCTTAAAAATATTACTTCAGGCCAAAAAATTTGGATACGTTGACCCGAACACCGACCGAATACGATTGGTCATAATAGCCGAGGCTATTATACACACGTTTAATATTAAATAAGTAGTCGTAGGCGCCGCCTGTCAGATATAAAAACTCTGCGGTTTCGGTTCCGTATCCCGGGTTCGCACCAGTGGCGAACGTTTGAACATAATTAACAACTCCGACGACATTAAACAGCGGCCTCCACCCTAAAGACGCCGTTAGCGAAGGCGGAATGTTGTTATATAGTTCAATGGAAATTTCGCTGCGGATGTAGTTGTTGAGATTGAAGCCCGCAAAGCCGAAGATCCCTTCGGTATTACTTGACCGAGGGGTGAGTGCTAATGGATTCGATTCATAGAAATCGTTAAAATAGCCGGGTAAAAATCGGGTACCAAATGACCGGTATTCCAGCCGATAATCAAAGAATGGATCTGCGGTTCCGCCAAACCCCATTGCCCATCCTGAGCCCCGACCCGACAAGGTGGCGTATTCCGAATACAGTCTGAATAACGGTCCGAAAACCGGCAAGGTTAAGTCGGTCGAATATCCGGTGACCGGTGGGGAAAGGGTGCTGCCGTCTTGATTAAAGACGCCGTTAGAATCGTTTGCCCAATTCATGCCGAGTATCAGATCTTTGCCGAACCCCACATTGGATATGATTGGGAAAGACGTTCTGATTGCACTGAATTCAGACCCGGTTTTTAAGGCTTCAATGTTAAATTTCCCGATTGTTACGTGTCCTGAGAGCCCTCCTTTTTCAGCTGTAAAAAGCGTACTTCCCGCAGTTCCCGAATCATAGTTTCTAACCATCAGGCCAGTGCCGTAGGTGACGTAGCGGAGCCTTCCCCATTTTGCGCCGAAATCGGGGGTCTCATAATAGAGGGATCTCAGAACCAGCGGCTGAAGGTCTTTATTGAAGGGAACTCCCGAATGATCTCCGATTGCTGTATAGCTGTTTAAGTCAAAGCCGACTCCGACAGGTCCGATATTGAAATCCGGATTTAATGCAGCGCGAAAATAAGACGTATCTTTAATCGTCAGGACTTCTAATGTGCTTTTGAGTCCGGGTGATTCAATGTATCGCTGGGGGGCATCGCTGAATGTTGAAGTCTGGTTCTCAAAATCAGATAGATGGTAGGTTCTCGCATATGCGGCCATGCTCAGTGCGATTAGGAATAATAGTGTGAATAATGTGCTTATTTTCAACATAACAGACCCCTCTAATTAGTAGAGTTACTATAACACTTCGACCTATTTTTTTCGAAGATCAGGCTTTGAGGCGTTAAATAGTCCTCCCAGTTTGTCCAAAATTCCGGATTCTGGTGCGGTATTGGAGACCTCTTTGACGGAACCGAAGAATGTTTTAGGGTATTTTTGACGCAGATCTTTGGTGAGCTTGCGGACTTCAGGCGATTTTTTGGCTAATTTATGAATATCGACCATCACCTCTTTGGGGTCTATTTTTTCCAGAAGCATGATCAGCTTGTCTTTTTTAAGATTTTTTGACGATCCGAGGGCGATGACAACATAAGGGAGACAGGGTTTGCCGATACGCAGCAGGGCATCTTCGGCTTGTTGGGAAATTAATTGTGACGGCGCGGCAAAAGTTTCGACGACAATCGGATAGGTGATATTTGGGCCGATTTGATTGAGCGCGGCAATAATAATCCGGCGTGCGGAGCTATTTTTAAAGGCGGTAATCAAGCTGGGTACTGACCGCTTACTTTTCATCAGCCCGAGAAAAACGATGGCATTTTTCTGTACATCCGGTTTTTCAATCGCTTTTACCAAAATATCTTCCGCATCCGGTCCGCCTATCCGATAGAGTAATTCCACCACGCGATTAGACACCACCCAGTTGTTATTAGTTAGAATTTCACGTTCAAGTTCCGGTAAGATTTCGGTTCCGATTGAAATTAAGATGCTGGCGATCTGCTTCCGGATCTCAGGGTTATAGTGTACGAATTGTTTGGTTAGTTCTTTGGCGAAATATTTTCCTAATTTGGCCAATGCTTTGACGGTGTTTTTTTTGACATGCAGGTCTTCATCGCAGATTAATTCCACTAGAGGAGTGACTGCGCGCTCGTCTCCGATATCGCCGAGTTTTTCTGCCACGATCCATCGGACGACCCACTCGGGATCTTTTAGATACGCGACAAGCGGCTTTACATAATTGGTATCATCCATGCCGCGGATTTCAACGATTGCATCCCATCGGGTGTCTTCTTCTCTTAAGCGGTTAATTAAATGATCGAGTGAAAATTCAGCCAGGTTACTCTCCTAGGAAGCGTGTGACCGCGTCTCTGATGTGATTGACATAATAGGGTTGGATGGTGGCTTTTGCTGGAAAATTTTTTCGGTTTTTTTCGGGTAGGAGGCAGGCGGAAAATCCCATGTTCTGTAATTCCGTGATTCGTTTTTCAATATTACCCACCGCGCGAATTTCTCCTGTTAGCCCAACTTCTCCGATAACACCTATTTTAGCGGTCATTGATTTTTCAAACAATGACGAGGCAATTGATAAAATAATTCCCAGGTCTAACCCGGGTTCGGAAAGCTTGAATCCACCGACGATATTGAGAAAAATGTCTTTACCACCTAACTTCACGCGGAGCAGTTTTTCCATTGTTGCAATCATGAGACTGGCCCGGTTGCTGTCAACACCCAGAAAACTGCGTTTTGCCATGCCGTATCCGGATTCTACAACCAGGGCTTGCAGTTCGACCAGGAGGGCTCTGTTGCCTTCCAAAATCGGGACAATGCTGGAACCTGGATTTTGGAAGGTTACTTCATCGATAAAGAGTTCTGACGGTTTCAGGATTTCGGCTAGCCCCGAGGCCACCATCTGAAAAATGCCAATTTCCGCCGTTGAGGCATACCTGTTTTTAAAACATCGCAGAATCCGGTATTGCTGATTCGGTTCTCCCTCAAAAAAGAGGATAACGTCGACGAGATGTTCCAATACTTTGGGTCCTGCGAGGCTGCCGTCTTTGGTAATGTGTCCGATAACCAGGGCGCATGAGCCGAGTTCTTTAATCCATTTAATTAATTCGGACGTGCAATACCGAACCTGGGAAATACTCCCGGTCGGCGACGTCAGGTCGGGATGTGCCATTACTTGGATGGAGTCCAGGATAACGAAGTCGGGTTTTTCGGTTCGGATAACAGTTAATATGTCGGCCATATCGGTTTCGACCAGGATCAGCAGAGACGGTGGGTTTGGGCCTAGCCGTTTGGCTCTTAAAAAGAGCTGGGACGCGGATTCTTCGCCGGAGATATACAGCACTTTGTGCCCGGTTGCCGCGATTTTCTGAGCGAGCTGCAAAGACAGGGTGGATTTTCCGATACCGGGTTCGCCGCCGAGCAGGCAAACGGAGCCTTTTACGAAACCGGTTCCTAAGACGCGGTCGACTTCTCTGAAGTAAGAGGAGATCGTTTCTTCAGGATACACTTTAACCGCGCTGATCGGGATAGCCGTTTTAACAAGCTGTGTGGCCCGGACGCCAGATTTAGAAAGAATAACTTCTTCTTGAATACTGTTCCAGGTTTCGCAACCATCACATTTTCCTTGCCAGCGGGAATAGGGTGCCTGGCAATTTTGGCAGATAAACTGAACCTTTCTTTTTTCGGTCAAGGGGACAATATCCCTTCGAACTTACACCTTATTTAGATAATAGCAGGAACGGCTAGGGGTGTAGGCGGCGTAGTTTCTTTTGGTATAGGTGCAATTTTTTTGATAACAAAATGAATCGCATCATTTTTAATACTTGCTTTAACTTCAAGATCTTTCCGAAGATTTTCGGTTAATAGTTTATCGGCTAATTGATCTTCAAAATGCTCTTGAATGGCGCGACGCAGAGGCCGTGCTCCCTGACGTTGATCAAAGCCTTTATCCGAGAGAAATTCTTTTACTTTTTTGTCTACTTTGAGACGAATATTTTTCTCTTCAAGGCGATTGTCCAGGTCATTGATCATAATATCGACGATGTGATTGATATTGTCTTTTGATAGCGACTTAAAGATGACAATGTCATCAATTCGGTTCAGGAATTCCGGTTTGAATTCACGGCGCAATTCGTCCTGAAGCTTGGCTTTCATGGTTTGGAAATCCGTATCTTCTTTCGATCCCGGCTTTAAAAATCCGAATGATGTTTCGCGTTGGATAAACTTACTGCCGACATTCGATGTCATAATAATAATCGTGTTTTTAAAATCAACGGTTCTTCCTGTTGAATCAGTCAAACGTCCGTCATCGAGGATTTGAAGTAAAATATTCGTGACATCCGGAGAGGCTTTTTCCAGTTCATCAAACAAGACAACAGAGAATGGGCGTCGCCGCACGGGTTCTGTTAATTGGCCCCCTTCGTTAAAACCGACATATCCTGGAGGTGAGCCTATCAATCGAGAAACGGTGTGTTTCTCCATATATTCTGACATATCGATACGAATCAAAGCATCCCGGCTTCCGAAGAGATATTCGGCTAAGGTTTTAGCTAATTCTGATTTTCCAACGCCGGTTGGTCCTAGGAACAGGAACGAGCCTGTGGGCCGTTTCGGATCTTTTAATCCGACCTTTGACCGTTTTACAGCGCGGGTGAGCGCTTTGATGGCATCCGATTGTCCTACAATGCGTTCGGTCAGAATGGCCTCCATTTTCATCAGCCGTTCACTTTCTTCAAGCGTCAGCTTTGTAACGGGAATTCCTGTCCAAGCAGCAACGACTTCTGCAATTGTGGTTTCGGTGACAATACGTTCAGCACTATCGATCACGTCTTGTGGGAATTCTGCCAGCTTTATGGCAAGGGCTTTTTCCTTTTCGGTGATGTCGATTAGGTGGGCTTCGTCTTGTTTTTTGAGATAGAGTGCTTTTTCCGCAGAAAGACTTTTTTGCTCTTTTTTGAGCTCTTTGAGTTCTGGCGGAAGACTGGAAGATCGGAGCATGACCTTAGAGGCGGCTTCGTCGATTAAATCGACGGCTTTATCAGGCAGACAGCGGTCATTAATGTAGCGTGTGGACAATGTGACGGCTTCTTGAAGCGCTTCGTCCGTGATTTTTACTTCATGAAATTCTTCATAACGTTGACGAATTCCTTTTAGAATTTCAACGGCTTCCGCAGGGGAAGGCTCTCCGATAAGCACTGATTGAAATCGGCGTTCTAGGGCACTGTCGCCTTCGATGTGTTTACGGTATTCGTCTAAAGTGGTGGCTCCAATGCATTGAAGCTCGCCTCTGGCTAAAGCCGGTTTGAATAAATTAGCGGCGTCTAAGCTGCCTTCCGAACCGCCTGTACCGATAATGGTGTGCAGCTCGTCTACGAATAAAATAATGTTTTTAGCTTTCCGGACTTCTTCCATGACTTTTTTGACGCGGTCTTCAAATTCGCCACGGTATTTGGTTCCGGCAACGAGGAGTCCGAGGTCTAGTGTGATGAGGCGTTTGTCGATTAATTTTTCAGGAACGAACTCTCGATGGATTTTTTGAGCGAGGCCTTCGACAATTGCTGTTTTTCCCACCCCGGCCTCTCCGGTTAGAACCGGATTGTTTTTTGTGCGGCGTGATAAAATTTGAATAATACGTTCGATTTCTTTTTCGCGGCCAACGACGGGATCCAGCTTTCCTTCTCTCGCCAACCAGGTTAAATCGCGGCCATAAAGATCGAGTGTCGGAGTCGGGATCGCGTTCTGAATTTTTGGAGCTGCGCCGACTTTGTTTCCTAAAATACTAAAGAGGGTTTCTTTGAACCGGTTTACATTAATGCCGAGTTCATTTAATACACGGGCTGCGATGTTGGTCGGTTCCCGGAAAATCGAGAGAAAAAGATGCTCAACGTTGACATAATTATGTCCGAGTTTTCTTGCCTCATCCCATGCATAAGTTAACACTTGTTTGGCTTGTTGTGTGAAAGGGATATTGCCGTAGTCTGAGGTTAATCCGCCGTATTCGAGGCGTTCTTCAATTGCGAGCTTGATCTGTTCGGGAGTGAATCCCATTTCCTGGAGTGATTTAATGACAATGTTATCACCTTCACCAATAATTCCCAGTAGGATATGTTCGGTTCCAACATAGCTGTGGTGGAATTTTTTGGCTTCTTCTTGCGCCAACATGATGGCTTGAATTGCTTTTTCGGTAAATCTTGAAAACATACCATGAATCATAGAACATTTGATTCCTTCACGCAACTTTTTGGGAAGAAATTATGCTTGATTTGCCAAATGAGTGGAGTGTTGATTAAGATGGATCTATGAAAATTTTTACACTTACTTCAACGATAATTCTTACCCTGCTTATGATGCTGATACCGGTTACGGTGTATGCCAAGGAAAAAATGGTGAGTTTAGAAGGTTTGCATCAGTATACGGCGGGTGCCATTCCCCACACCGGACCAGCGCCATCTCCAATTAGCAAAACCTTACTCGTTCTCACGGTGGAAGTTATCTTATTAGGCGGAATGATTTTCGGGACCGTATATGCATTTAAGCGTATTCGTAAAAAGCGGGCTTCTGTGAAGAATCAATCGTCCTATTTTCGTGTCATTGAAACTCATTCATTGGCGTCGAAGCAAAAAGTGTATGTGATCGAAGCGCTGGGTGAGATTTTGCTTGTTGGCGCAACCGATCAGGCGATTTCAACTTTATGTCAGGTGACGGATCCTGAACTCAAAGCTTCACTTCTCCAAAAACCTGAATTTCAAATGGTTCTGAAGGACTTAATGAAAAACTCGTCATTTGAATTGTCCAAAAAAATTCTGGAGCGGCAAACTCCTGAAGCCTCCGAGCTTCTTTAAGGTTATTTTCCAACGCAAAAACGCGAGAAAATGCCATCTAGAACTTCTTCGGTGATTTCTTCCCCCGTGATCTCACCCAGTTTTAGGATAGCGCTTTTCAAGTCGATTGCCATGATATCGTCTTCGAATCCTAGATCCAGCGCCTCTTTTAAATGGTTTAGATGAAGCTGTACTTCTTTAAGGCAATGAACCTGGCGGACATTGCAAATCAGGTCGAGGTCGATGTGTTGAAACTTGCTTACAAAATCGGTGTAGAGCCGTTCTTTGAGCTGGTCTAGGCCGCTGTTTTTCTTTGCTGAAGTATGGATAACCGGCCAGCGGGCCATGTCGTCGATTTGGTCGATGAATGTCCTTTTTTTGAGGTCGGATTTATTTAATATCAGATATAAGGGCTTTTTTTTGATTTTAGCCATAAGCGGTAAGTAAGTGTCGGAAAATGAGCGGGATTGGTCAATTACCCATAAAATTACGTGGGCTTTTTTAACCAGCTGAGAAATGCGTTTGATTCCGAGTGATTCGATATAATCGGTCGCTTCGCGGTACCCTGCAGTGTCAATCAGATTGAAAGTGAGGCCTCCCAGCTCGATCTGCCCGTCAATGAAATCCCGGGTTGTCCCTGCTACGGGGGTGACGATGGATCTGTTTTGGCCAAGAAGTTGATTAAAGAGCGAGGATTTTCCGGCATTTGGTTCGCCGACGATTAAGCAATTAATGCCGCCTGTGGCGAGTTTTCCGAAATCCTGGAGTGTCAGAATGTGTGAAAGTGTATTTAAAATGGTTTTGATTTGCGCTTTGAGCTCGAATTTATCGATGCTATCCACTTCTTCAGGGAAGTCGATAGATCCCTCCATTTGTTCCAGCAGTGTCATAAGCGTGAGTCGGATTGCCGAAATATGCGTGTATAGCGCGCCTTTATGGTGCGCTAATGCAACCTGGTGAGACTTTGCGTTTTTAGCATGGATTAAATCAATGATTGACTCTGCTTTTGTTAAATCGATTTTACCATTCAAAAAAGCCCGTTTTGTGAACTCTCCCTGGAAGGCAAGTCGGGCGCCGATTTCCAATATGCTGGCCAGAATGCTATTGAGAATATAGGGCCCGGCATGGGTTTGAATTTCGGCCACATCTTCGCCAGTGAATGACTGTGGCGCTTTAAAATAAATGACACAGGCTTCATCCAGGATGTCGCCGGTCACAGGATGGCGGATATCTCCGTAATAGACATGCCTCGGGGTTAAATCGTTTTCTTTAGGGAAAATTTTGGACACAATTTGTATTGTGTCCGGCCCCGAAATTCGTATAATTCCAATGCCGCCTAACCCGGGTGGGGTTGCAATGGCGGCAATGGTGTCATGCGTTAGATCCATCTGAGCGTGCCTCTATCAGGATTCGTCTTTCCCGGCCATTTCCAATGCTGATAGCTTGGAAATGAAGATCATGCTCAAATAGCATGTGCACAAGCCGGCGTTCAGACGCTGTCATGGGGTTTAGTTCGACTGGTTGTCCGGTTTTGGCGACGTCCTCGGCTGCCTTGAGCGCGAGCGATTGGAGCGAATCGGTTTTTTTTTTTGATAATCGCCGGTGTCTAGTGTGATTTTGACGGCGGTTCCAAATTTTTTCATGACGGACGCCCGGATCAGAATCTGGAGGGCATCTAAGTTAGCACCTTCTTTTCCGATAATTCGGCCGGTATCGTTGTCTGTGATAATGTCGACACTCACATGTGCAGCGTCTTCCCGAATAAATCGGAGTTCGGTTTTAAATCCTGATTGGTCCAAAATCTGAGACAGGTGCTCTTTGATGAAGTTGATTACCTCTGGGTCTGCGGGGGTATTCAGCGGTGCTTCCGATGCAGTATATGCGTGTACTTGTGGACGTAATTCTGAGATCGGATCAGTTGAGGCTGTTTGCTCAGACGCAACAGTAGCGGCTTTTCCAAAACTTTTTAGAAAACTAAAAAAGCCTTTTTTTTCTTTTAACATACATGGACTCCTTTACCTGAGACTAAACTTTTTTTCATTTTTTTTGGCCGATGGGCTGCCATTTTATGATGTTATTGTAACGGCGTTATCTGATTTTTGGTTAATATAGCGCTGTTGTGCGTATGATAATGCTTGAGATACCACCCAGTATAATAGAACACCTGACGGCATATTAATACTGATTACCACCATTAACACGGGCATCCATGCAAAAATTTTAGCTTGTTGTGGATCCATGGTCATGAATTTTTGTGAAAGATATGTGATAACTCCGATCAAGACCGGCAAAATTAATTGGAACGGAAAATGATCGGGCTGCCCGAGATTGGCGGCCCAGAATGGAAGAAGTCCGGGGTTAATGCCGGGAATTGCGATCATTTCTTTGAATGTCGCGCTGCTGACGGTGTAGTAAATGGCAAAAAAGAAGGGAAGCTGGACCAGGATCGGAAGGCATCCGTTGAGGGGGTTGATATTGTGTTTTTTATAAAACCCCATAATTTCTTTTTGAAGCTTTTCGGGTTGTTTGCGGAATTTTTCCTGAAGTTCTTTTAGCTGGGGTTGTACGGCCTGCATGGCTTTCATTGATCTGAATTGTTTATTGGTGAGTGGATAAAATAACCCCTTAACAACCACGGTTAAAAGGATGATTGCAAATCCATAATTCGGAAAAATATGATTATAGGAAAAGGTGAGAAACGGGACCATCATATGGTCGACGAGAAATGTAATCGGGTTCATTTTGGGCTCCTAACAGGATCAAATCCTCCCGGATGGAAAGGATGACATTTTAAAATTCGAGATACGCCTAAAAATAATGCTTTTGGAACAGGGTATGCGGTGAGAGCGTCGATCATATATGCAGAGCAGGTGGGGGAGAATCTACATGTCGGAGGTAGCATGCGGGACAGCGTCTTTTGGTAAAGTAACACGATATAAATTAAACAATGTTTAAGCATGCGCCAGAAGTCTGTGTTTTCTAAGTAGGTAGAGTATGGTCTCGTTCATCTCTAAGTAATCGTCTGAAATCATCTTATATTTTGCCACAAAAATCAAATCATATCCCGGGTGAATTTGAAATTGATTGAGTCGGTAAAACTCTCGCAAGCGTCTGCGGCACTTATTCCTTTTAACGGCATTTCCCAGTTTTTTACTGGCAATAAACGCCACTTTTTGAATTTCTTGAAAACATGGTGCGTAGTAAAGTCGCACATACCGGTTTTCAATTTTTTCACAGCATCCGTAAACATGCTCAAAATGAGTTTGCTTTGTGAGATGTTGTTGGCGTTGAAACCGGTAGCGTAACAGGGTCAAAAAACTAGACGGCTAGTTTACTACGACCTTTACGACGGCGGGAATTAATAACACGTCGTCCTCCGACGGTTGCCATTCTTACCAAAAATCCGTGTGTTCTTTTTTTGCGGCCTTCTTTAGGCTGAAATGTTCTTTTCATTTATAATCACAACCTTCAAAATAGTTGATTTAGTTTATAGTACTAGTGGGGCGGTATTGTAACCTAATTTAATAGGTGGGTCAACTGACGGCAAGGGTCGTTGTATAGACAACGTCCGCATCGAACGTCTCTGGCGCTCCGTGAAATATAAAGATCTCTTCCTCTGGCAATATGCCAGTGTCGCCGAACTCCACTCTGGATTGACCCGCTATTTTCATTATTACAATACTCAGCGCACTCATCAGGCCTTGGGCTATCTCAGAGCTCAAAATTAACATGTTTAAAAATTTTGAAAATGGCGTAAATAGTAAAAAAGATAAAAAATATTGTATACAAGAAAAAAACAGTTGTCTCCTTCAACAAGTTATCCGATGAACAAGATAGACCTATTTTAAAATGGCACTGTCGCAACATGTGTCAGGCAAGGGTTTCGAGCCCCAAAAACCGGTGTTTACTGAGCGTGAATGAGAATTTAGGATATAGTGTCAACCAAGAAGACTAGGTCAATTTTGATAGCCTGCGGGTTTATCCCTTCGGCGAATAAATCGGACATCAATAGGTGCAACCCAATACAAAGGAGTGGATTGATGTGATAAAAAAAATTATATCTTTGGTAAGGGGTCGTCCTTCTCCAAACGTAATCAACCTATTAACCCTTCTCAGATGCCCCAAAACCGGCGGCTCATTAACCGATGCTTTTGTTTGTGTCGGTAAAAGTGTGTCGGGATTCAACTATGGCGTTGCTTATTCACAGAAGGGCGTACCTGGTGATCAACAAAAAAATACCAACGCATTTATCCGCGACTTTTTTATCCGAAACTTGGCAAGCACTCTGGAAGAGCAGCGCGCGAATGAGCTGTCTGGACCTCAGTTGCGCCAACTGCTTCACGAATATTTAGTAGACATTGTGGGTGGGCAGATAGGCCTAGCCCTGGACTCTCGTCCGATATTTGCCACAGACGGACAAACATATAGGCAAGATTTTTTTAAAAACATGCGCGACGGTAAACTCTCTCAATTAGAAGAAAAATATGATGCTTCATTCCAGGCGCAATTACATGGCACTTTCAACGCCGGAAGAAGCGGATCCGCGTCTCTTCCTTCTGCGATACGAATCCGGCCGTTACCAGCAATGGAAGGGCAAATCAAAGCACTGGCTCTAGCAGAATTGCAGAAAGCTGAGCGTTCAGGTGTCGGCAGAGGGGTTACAGGCGCAGGTGTGCCTAAGCCGTTGTTTGAAAACAAAGCCATTGTGCAATTATTGGAACAACTCCACACGCTGGATCAATCTGCACGGGTTGATTTTTCTGTTGTTCCTGGCAAGCAAGAACTCGCCGAATCCCAACGAAAACCCCTGCTAAAGTTTATGGCACATTCGCAGGAAGAAGGGTGGCTGTTGGTGGCGGGAATATCCTCCCAGATTTTGGTGTATGATTTAAACAATAGGGAGATGCCCCCAAGGGAGCTTGCCACCCCTAGGTTTGACACTAGCTATTTTGTTTCCGCCGCCTATGGCATTGGCAATGGAAAGGTCGTGGTGGCCAGTGGTGCTGTAGATGTATTGGATATACAGACCGGCGCGGCTATTAGCAGAGCCGACTCGGCATCTACCGCGCAAGGACGAATAGATCCCATCACGGTGATGACGCGTGTGGCTGTCCCGCATAAAGACAAATCGCTATTCATTGCAGGCACGACTAGTGGAAAGATTCTTTTTTATGAAGTTAATAGCGATGGGAAGATTAAGCGTATCCGGGCAACGGAAGATATAAAAATTGAGGGGGAAATTACATCTATTCTTGCCATGAATGATACCCACGTCTTAATCAGTAATTTTAAATGTTTCATGGTATTCGATCTTTCGACACATAAACCCGTATTACATACGTCTTATAGTGAGATGCAAGATCGCTTCTTCCCGGAAACAAAGACGCAGGGTTCTTTTCTGAATTATGGCATTTCAAATGGGTTTTTGATCGGTGAAAATAAACTATTGGTCGGTTCTGCCTATGAAAAATATGCGGTATGGCAATGGCATCCAGATACAACAAGAATGACCCTTGAATCAAAAATGGACGCAGGCGGAACTATCAAATCTTTCACACGAATAGGAGAGAACCATTTTGCGGTTATCGTGAATACGGCCTCAGAAGAGTTTCCATCGCCTCCTGAAAAACGAGAGCTTCGTCTCATGACCCTGGCGCCATTTTCATTGGTTTCTGTTTATAGCGGGGGGAACCCGAAAAAAGTGTATAGCATGGGCAACGGGCAGATAGGGGTATTGGATGAAAAAAATGGTGTCACGGTTTTGAATTATAGCGGGTGGTAGGGGTTCTTTAGCGCCCCATGAGGCTATCCGGTTTTCTGCAAAAAAAAGCCCCAATCCGATTTTTTACTTTTTCTGGGGTGGTGGTTCCTTGGCAATAGCGTCTTGCAATGCCTTAATGATTTGATTGGACTCAGCCGTTTTGGCGGCATTAGCCACCGCTTTACCCTTAGTCGTCGGTGTCTCCCAGAGATACGTAGGAGACAATTCTCCGTTTGGTCCTGGAGTGAAGGCCCAAACACCGCCATTCTCTTGTCCCGTGACAGTTGTTAAAAAAGGAGCTTGCTTCGTTTGATTTTTGACAGGACATGTCACTTGCGTTGTCGATTTATCTGCATTCACTGCAATCACTGCTTTGATTAACGCGTCCCAATTATTTGTCCTATCCCAATTTGCGCCGCTTTTCTTCAAAAATCCCCCATGTGTTTCTAGCATCTCTTTTGTGATAAACGGCACCCGGACTGTTATTGCCGGTTGATTGGGGTTCGCCAGCATACCAATAGAGGGGAATTCTCGTTCAATAGTGGTAGCCGCCTGGACTGTTATATCTAAAAAGCCTTCTTCCGGTTCAGGAATCACGACTGTAATCTCTGATAATGTTGCTTGAATTGGTTCTATCCCCCTCCCCGTTGCAACCGCGATAGGCTCAAAGCTTGAGGATAAAGATCTGCAGTCTATCCGGGGAATTTGGGGCGGAATCTTCACACCTGAAAAATCTATAGGCGTGAATCGCTCCCGGGTGTCGTACGACATTAATCGATAAGGATCTGAACCTGATGCGCCACCGCTACCCTTCTCAGAAGGGGGGCTTGGCGGAATGGCTTCAAACGCAGCTGTCACAGCGGGTACATGGGCCATGATTTCTTTTGTGATTGCGTTGCGGCGGTCTAGGACTTCGGTGATGTCATTGTACTGTTTTATGTGCGCCACCTGCTTTTTAGCAACTGACACTTCAGTTGCGAAATCAGCCACGTCCTGATTATACTTGCTAATCGCGACATTGCTACTTGATACGTTCGCCACTAAAAGCGCTTGTTCGTCTTCCATCTCCTTTAATTTTTTGATATTCGCATTATACAGGGTGATTTTAGTGTTTAAGTCAGCCGTTATTTCTAAATTCTCTGTGCCTGCTGTTTTTATTGCTTGATTTAATTGCTTTATTTTTACAGTTAAACCTGATTTTTTAGAATAATTCTCCACGGATACTGCTGCTAGACTGCTTTCTAATTTTGCAATAGCCGCCGCTTGCTGAGCTACAAGCGTATTAACCTCTGTTAGAGCCGTAGCATTCGCCTGATTAAACTGAGTAACATCTTTCTGATACGTGTCTCTCAATCCGGAATACACTTGATAGTCACGGTCAAAGGTCGCTAACTGGGTGCTGATGTCAGTCAAACATGCTGCAATTGCGGCATCGGTCCCTGGGGGACGGGCATTGAATTTGTCGTATAACGGCGATAATACCTCACTCGCCCGTTGCCTCGTCGTACTTTGTATGTTTTGTTGTAAATTCAAAAGCGCCTTTACCATTGCCTTATCATCTTTGCCTTTCAACGTGCTTCCAAGAGCGCCCAATTGATCTAGGGCCCACTTGCTCAGTGCCGCTTCGACGAACTCGGTGCCCACAGCGAGATGCTCCGAGTTGCTTGCTGTGATCCTGACATCTAACCTGGAAATAGCGTCTGTGAGCTTGCTTTTAAGCGCCGATAAGCTTTGAGCTTGTTTTTCTAATTCCACGTGCCTGGCATCTAAGGCCACCTTCTGAGGGTTTAACGATGACGCTGTTTTCTTCTCTTGAATCTGTTTGCCCAAAGTAACAATCGCGGCTTTTTGAGTGGCTAGTGCTGTGTTTTGTGCTTGTATCGCCGCATTGTACTCGTTTACTTCCTTTAGTGTCGCAGCATCCTCCATCCCAACGGCGGTGCTCAATTGGGAATGTTGTAGCTCCTGAATCTCTAGGCGCAGCGCTTCCGTTTCTGTTGTGATCCTTTGATGCTCTCTTAGCCTCTCCGTTGTCTCTTCTGAGTTTAATAGGGTTGATAACGCTTCTTTACCGCTTGTCAAGTGTCCCCAATCGCCTGCTAGCTCTGAGTGCTTCCCAGGCAATGCTGCAATAGAGACACACGCGGCTGCACACGCGGCCTCCTCATCGGCTTTGACACAACAGTCGATCAGGCGCTGATCCCATCCGCCTTTAACCATCCCATCGAAATGCTCTGCTAACTTTGCTAAATCTGAGGAGGAGACTTTATGCGCTGCCTGTTTTATTATATCCAAACTCCCCATTATCGCTTTTCTCTGCTCATCATTTTCGAATAATAGGGATGTGATGGGGTGTGTAGATTGTGGCAGACAGATATCGATCTTTACTAGCGCCCCTTCGTCCGAATTTTCGAATATAAGCGCCTTAAGACTCGTTACAATGGCGGCCTTATGAGCGACGGCCAATGCTTTAAACGTACACGCTTTATACGCTTCATAAAGCGGCGTTGAGGGCTTCACAGTCGTCGGCACATTAGTCGCAGCCATAGGCGGCGGTATATGAGCCACCCCGCCGCCGCCTACCTTAATCTTCGCAGCCGGCGGTGGCGCAGCAGCTGCCCTACCGTCGGCAACTGGCGGCACAGGGCTCACATTTGTTTTCTGACCGTTCGCACCGATAGTATTCATATTCACGCCCCCTCTTTTTTTTTCCCTATTTTAGGGATTCTTAAACATGGCCCCCCTGGATCTTGTAAGCGATCGGCGAACCATGTCATGCCTCCGGGTAAGGCAAGCTAAAAAAAGAGAGTTTAATGGTTTAAATGGCCAGGTCAAGCACCTCCTTTTTAGCGACTTTTCTGTCGACAAAGGTGATGAAAGACTGACGAGTGGTTTTGTAACGTAGTAACTGATGTGGAAAGTCGGTATTGTAGGCTAAAACCCATGAATCGAGGCCGTCTCGAAAGCGCATATACGCCCAGACGCGACGGTAGCCCCATAGTGGGCGATCGGCCTTGATTTCTGAGATTCGAGAAATGAACGGAGCATCCGCTATCGCCCGACTTTGAGGTCGCTTCCGATTCATGATTCGAGACACGACAACTCGTTTTCTGTTTTTTTAACTCAATGGTAAGCGAGCCAACTAGGCCTGTCAGCCTCCGAACCTGTGATTCAAGTTGGAGCGTACGCTTATCGCCCGTTCCATCGAATATCTTGGCGCCTTCTCGGCGAAACGAATCTCGCCATTTTGTGCCCCAAAATTGATGCTACCAGCCTCATTACAGGCTTTTTCTAACCATTTTTATCCGGATTTACCAGACTTTACCTGTCTCATCTTTTTTTCGCTGTATTTTGAGGGGATATTGTTTGCGTTTTGAATTGTCTTTGTTGATTATTGGCCGCCTGTATAGTCATGTGGGGTATGTAGCGCTAATTTGAGTGCGTGAATGCGGTCTTTGAGCTCACCCGCTAATAATGTGTTTACAAGTCTGTGACGAGCTACCAGCGACAAGCCGTTAAATGCTTCGGAGACAATCGTGAGATTCAGATGGGTTCCATCGGTGTAGCCGGAGCTGAAATGGCTATGATGCTGATGGCTTTCATCGGCAATATGAAGGACCGATGGCGAAAGCCCGGCCGTAAGAATGCTTCGCAAATGATCGAGGTAAGGTGTTAATTGAGTCATAGTGATTTATTTGTTGCTTGAACAATGTAAAATAATAATGGCATGATATCAGCCATGGGTTCAAAAACGAAGCTTTCTTCCCGGCCACAATCTATTCAACACCTTGCCAATATTGTT
>CAMDBA010000007.1 GCA_945888995.1 bacterium UBP8_UBA817
TATGCCTTAGGCGTTACGGTCACATCGCCCTGGCATAGCGGGCATTTACCGACAATCTCCTCGGATTTCGGCACAAATTCAAAGACCACTTTGCCTTCGGTAGAAAGAAGAAGACCCGCGTCGAAGGATTTGCCTTCACGGCTTTTGAATCCTTTGATCGGCTTTGTTTTACCTTCTTTTAGGAGTTTTTTGGCTTGTTTTGGTGAAATTTCTTTTTCTGCGATTTTTTTCCATATTTTAAATGTGCATCCGGATTTCCAGCGCATGCATGAATATGACATCGGAGTTTCGATCACACTTGAGCTGCATGTCGGACAAACACCGAGCGCATTTTCTGAGGTCACCGGGATTACAACTTCCTCAACCTCGGCATCCCGAACGTTCTGAACGATTTCTTGTGCAAACTGTCTGATTTCGGTCATATAAGTCTCCCTGTTATAGTCTTTTGAGACGATTTGTTGGAGTTTTTTCTCCCATTCCCCTGTCAATTCAGGAGATAATAGTGCTTTGTCCTGAATGTATGAAATGAGCTGAATGCCTTTTGGCGTCGGAACTAATTTTGTTTTATCCCTGGTAATATAAGACACTTGAATTAAGCGCTCAAGTATCTGCGCACGGGTTGCCGGTGTCCCGAGTCCGCAATCTTTAATCGCCTGGCGAAGTTCTTCGTCTTCTATGGCCCGTCCGGCGGTTTCCATTGCGGCTAAAATCGTGGCTTCAGTGTAAAGAGGCGGGGCCTGGGTTTTGCGCTCGAGAATGACTTTTTCACCCACTGCGACGGTATCGGATTTTGCCACAACGGGTAGCAGCGTCACACCGTCTTCTTTTTCTTCGTCTGCGGCATCTTGCTTATCGACCTGATAGACTTCACGCCATCCGATCGCTTTGATGACGGTGCCGTTGGAACGGAATTTGTCCGCATCGACCATGGTGATAATTTGGGTCAGTTCTTTTTTACAATCGGGAAAAAACCCGGCCAAGAACCGCTTTGCAATCAGGTCAAATAATCGACGTTCATCCTGCGATAAGGCGTTTAATTCCGGTTTTTTATCCGTCAGAATAATGGCATGGTGATCGGTGACTTTCTGGTCATCGAAGAGTCGTTTAGAATAGTTAATGTCTTTGGATAAGATGGTTTTAGCATGCGCTTCATACTCGGGCAGCGAAACAAGATGATGGAGCAATGCCGGGATTTTCGGCTTCAAATCTGCTGACAAATATCGGGATGAGGTTCTGGGATACGTAATAATTTTATGCCGCTCATATAAGCTTTGCGCTAATTTTAATGTCGTGTCGGCTGAAAACTTGTAGCGTTTATTGGCGTCTTTTTGCAGTTCCGTTAAATCATATAATAACGGTGGTTTTTCTTGCTTTGTGGTTTTGGTGATATCGGCAACGACACCTTGTTTGGCCGCTTCCAGCCGATCAAGAATAGCCTGGGCGGCGCTACGGTCGTAAAAACGGGTTTCATTATCTTTATCAACCCAGATGCCTTTATAAAGTCCATTTCGATGCTCGAAATCTGCCATGATTTCAAAAAACGGCACGGATTCAAAACTGGCATTGGCGTGAAAGCGGTCGACAATCATTTTTAAAACAGGCGTTTGAACACGCCCGACACTCATGATGCCCTGCCCTTGGCTGAAGCGAATCGTGTAGGCCCGGGTGGCATTCATTCCGATCAGCCAATCAGCTTCGGAACGGGATTTTGCGGAATCATACAGAGGATCATACTCACTGCCTTCCCGCAATTTAGCGAATCCTTCAAGGATGGCCTGATCAGTTTGAGAAGAAATCCAAAGTCGCTTCACTGGCTTTGTACAGGCTGCCATATGATAGATATGCCTGAAAATCAGCTCCCCTTCACGTCCCGCGTCGGTCGCTTCGATGACTTCTTCACAATCGGGATTATTAATTAATGTGTTAATAGCCTGAAACTGATTTTGCGCGCCTTCGTCTTTTTGGAGCTCCATCACAAAAACATCCGGCAAAATAGGTAGGTTCCCCATATCCCATCGTTTGTATTGTTCGCCATAGGCATCCGGATCAGAAAGGCGAATCAAATGACCGAACGCCCAGGTTACGGCATAGCCGCTCCCTTCAAAATAGCCGTCTTTCCGGGTTGTGACCTTTAAGACCCGCGCAATATCACGCGCCACACTCGGTTTTTCGGTAATAATAACTTTCACGCTTTATCCCTTGATCAATAGAATAGAGTCCAGCGTACCACAGGGCACGGTTGACATAAATAGACGAGAAAAGACAGAATGAAAGTCTTAAAACCCCACTTCCACTTAAGTGTTCGAAAGGATCACGTATGTCCGGCAAAAGCAGATACTGGCTTGTTAAAACAGAACCCACTTCTTATTCTATCGACGATCTGGCCCGTGACCACAAAACATACTGGGACGGCGTCCGGAACTATCAGGCCCGAAATACCATGAGAGATGATATGAGCGTCGGCGATAAAGTCTTATTTTATCATTCCAACGCGAATCCGCCCGGAATTGCCGGACTGGCTGTCGTGACAGGACCTCCGATTGCCGATCACACCGCATTTGACCCGGAACATAAACATTTTGATCCCAAATCCCGACATGACCGTCCGACATGGATGATGATTGAGCTTGGGTTTGTCCAAAAATTCGACCGGTTTATATCCTTGGATGAATTACGGGAAGTCTCGGGATTGGACGACATGGTTCTATTGCAAAAAGGATCCAGATTATCGGTTCAACCTGTCACTGAGGCTCAATTTCACCGCATCTTAGAAATCGCCTCAACTATCATGAGTGAATCGCTAACCTATCAGACTTTCCCGCTCAATAGTTCGGCTAAACCTGCTTTAATATCCTGAAAAACTGGATCCCAACCATCTAGACGCTTTTGCCGGAAAAGACGGACAGACGGGTACCAGGGACTAAATTCCCGATGACGCACCCATCGCCAACAAGGAGACTTTGGAAGTGGGATCCAGGTGGGAACCCCCATTCCGGCACTCAAATGCGCGACGGAGGTATCGATACAAATCATCAGATCGAGATGTGCAGCAGCCGCAGCCGTATCTTCAAACGTCTCAAAATGCTTACCCATATCAACGATAAGCCCTTGCTCTTCAAATTCCGGTAAGTCTTCCAGGCCAAAAGTTTTTTGAAACGAATAAAATTGAATCCGGTGATCTGACAGAAAATGTAAAAATTCACGTAACCCTATCGAGCGATTATTTTCAAAATGGCGGAATTTAAAAACCCCTTGCTGCCAGACTAATCCGACTTTAAGCGCCCGAGACGTCTCGAAATACGGCGCCATTTCGTCGACTCGTTCGGCGGGCGGAAACAAGTACGGGCCGGACGTCGGCTCGATTTCAAGTGTAAGATCCAAAAAATGCGGCAGACTCAATAATGTTGTCCAATAATCGTATTGGTCATCGGCCGGAATATGATCGACAACGACAATATCTGACGAGGCAAAGGAGTGGCAAAGAAGAGAATAAAGCGGCTTTTGCGGCTGAAAAATAACGTTTATCCCTGCATCCGATAGCACATACAATAACCTGCAAAATTGCAGGGAATCCCCTAACCCTTGTTCATGATGAACAAAGAGGCGAATGCCGGGTCGTATTTTGCCCTGCCATTTAGGTGTAGCCAAATTAGGCCGGATCCATTTCATTGGCGTATCAAATCGGGACTCGTATAACGGCCAGGCTTCGTCAAATTTACCGAACATTAAACGCATATAAGAGAGATTAGTCCGGCATAGAGGATTTTCTGGATCGAGCCGATAGGCTTTTTCCGAATATTCCAACGCTTTTCTCAAAAGCCCTTTTCGACGGTAATACACCCCTAGATTGTTATATCCAAGAGCAAAATCCGGATTAAGTGCAATTGATTTTTTAAAATACAAATGGGCATGTTTATCCTGATTCCGATCAAAATATAAAAGGCCGAGATTATAGCAAGGAGCATGCCATAGAGGGTCCAATTTACAGGCCTTTTTAAAAGCAGCTTCGGCTTTGAGAAGAGCCTTCTTTCCTTCGAAAACTAATCCGAGATCATACCAGATTCGCGATGACTTAAGATGGTCTCTTTTCGCAAGCGAAATTGCTTTATACAAATACACTTCCGCAAGAAAACGATCTCCGCATAACAGATACGCACCGCCTAACACATGCCATCCCGACGCTTCCTTGGGATAACCCTCGCACAAAGCCTTTATTTTAGGCAGCGTATCTTCTGGCGAGATGTCGAGGCCTGTGATTAATTTTTCGAGCTTTTTAGAAAATGTCATACGTACAATCCGAAGGAAATAAAGTGGTTATCGTATAAATTATAAAGAGTGACCTATACCGAGTCCAGAAATGGTTTAGAAATTTTCCGACGCTCCCGAAAAAACGCTTTTAGGACGGTTGCGCATTCAGGCATGTCGGCATATACCAATTCGACGGAATGATTAAAAGAATGCTCAAATACATTTAAAACCGATCCGGCGGCCCCCCAGCGATGATCCCAAGCCCCGAATACCACCCGTGCGATCCTGGACTGTAAAATCGCGCCGGCACATAGCGGACACGGCTCCAATGTCGAATACAAAGTCGCGCCATCCAAACGCCAATCCTGAATTTTCTTGGCGGCCTTCCGAATCGCGAGAAGCTCGGCATGCGCTGTAGGATCGCAAGTCGATTCTTTGCGGTTAAACGCAGCTGACAAAATAATGCCATCGCGAACAACCAAAGACCCGACCGGAACTTCGTTGTATTTCCACGCTTTTTTAGCCTGAAGAACCGCTTTTTTGAGATAGGCTATATCTAGCGGATCAAGTGCTGCGATATTAGGAGGAGACCCGTTCGATGTAGTCACCCGTCTCTGTATTTACCCTGACGTTATCGCCTTCTTTGATAAACGCAGGTGCCAAAACCGTCATCCCATTTTCAACGGTAATCGGTCTTAAGGATGAGGAGGCCGTGGCTTTTCTAATTTCCGGTGGCGCATAGGTTACTTTTAGAACCACGTTTGCCGGTAATTCGATGCCGACCGGTTCCAGGTTAAACAGCGACACCAAGTAATTCGTGCTTTCGATGAGATATTTAGCGCCTTCACCGATTAATGATTTACTCAAAGAAATTTGTTCATAATCGGTATTGTCCATAAAGACAAATCCTTCGGGATCTTCATACATATATTGCATATCCCGTGTCTCCAGATCGGCTTTTTCGACCCGCTCATCGGACATAAAACGTTGTTCCATGTTTTTGCCATTGATTAAGTGTTTTAATTTTGTCTGCATACAGGCGTTGCCTTTTCCAGGGGTCCGATGCATTGTCCATGTTACTCTGTATAATTCATTTTCTAAATTTAATACCATTCCTTCACGGATTTGTGTGGCATTGATAATCATGCGCTTACCCCTTTTTTAAGTTCTTTTTGTTTTTATATGACGATTTTTTCAAATTCAAGTGCAGACCGATATAGTGTATCGACCCGACGCAAAAACGCCAAGCGATTTTGGCGTACATCCTGATCGTCGCACATGACGAGGATCTTTTCGAAATATAGGGCCAATGGCCCAGAAAGTTCGCTCAGTCGGTTGATCCCCGCGCTAAATTGCCGAGACCAAAAATCCTGTTGGGTTTGGCGCTCGACTTCAACAAAAAGATCCCAGGTCTGCGTCTCGATTTCTTCCGTAAATCGGGATGGATTGACGGCTGTGTCACTACTTTTTTCTCCGAGCCGTTTTGTCCGGACTGCTGTTTCAGCCATTAATTTTAAGTCGTCCGGGGCAGAGATTCGGTACTCCTGCACCGCTTTTGCTGTTGCCAGTGTTCTTAAAGGATCGGCTAAACTTTTATCTAAGATCGCATCGACAACATCGAATGGCAAATCCTGGTCCAGAAGGTATTGTTTGAACCGTTGTTCAAGAAACGCTTCCAGCTTGTCCCGATTTTTGGATTCGGGACTCACTAACGGATAAGCCACATCTAAAATCTTGATTAAATTAAGTGGCGTATTGCCTGAAAAAATAAGCTGAATCACCGCATTTGAAAGCCGCCGCGTGGCCCAGGGATCCTGAGATCCGGTCGGAATCAACCCATTGGCAAAACAACAAACTAAGGTGTCAATCCGATCGGACAATCCGACTACAAGCCCTGTAGGAGAGTCCGGCAAGCGGTCTTGAGCGAATCGGGGAAGATAATGCTCGTAGATCCCATTGCTGACTAACTCTTCTTCACCTTGCAGTTGCGCATAAATCATTCCCATCGTACCTTGCAAAACTGGAAGTTCGTAAACCATTTGAGAAACCAGATCGGCTTTGCACAGATCCGCAGTCCGCACGATCAGGTCAAAAAACGCACCTAACATATAGGCATCCGAAAAATAATCGCAGAGGACTTTGATTCGTTCTTTTTTATCATAAATCGTACCGGCGTTTTTTTGGAACACTACGGCTTTAAGTTTTTCAGCAAGTTCGTCTAAGGTTAATTTACGATCTTCTTCCCAAAAAAACCGGGCATCTTCCAGCCTGGCTTTTAAAACCTGCTGATTACCTGCAATAATCACATCCCGATTTTGAGGCGTCACGTTATCCGCAATAAATAAAAATTGGGATGCCAGATTTTCGCCGTTCCACATCGGGAAAAACTTTTGATTTTTCTTCATACACTGAATCAATACTTCAGCTGGCAGCTCTAAATACATCGGCTCAAATTCCCCGATTAACGGCGTCGGCCATTCTACTAGATAAATGACTTCTTCAACGAGGTCCGCATCAATTTTATCGGATTCTAGGTGTTTTTCAAGAGCCGTTTTAATGGCAGTGCGGCGTTTATCCGGGTCAACTTGGACACAAATCGAGTCTAAAACAGCTTCATAGCTGGCCACATCGGTGATCTCGACACATTGACCGCTGGCAAACGTCGCAGGATCCTGATTATGGGTTAATAAGCGATGCCCCCAGGTTTTTCGGCCAGCCTCACATCCATATAAACTAAATGGAATTATCTGATTATCCAACAAGCTTAAAATCCAGTGAACCGGGCGGATGAACGTCTCGGTCGCATCACCCCATTTCATGGCAATCGGCAGGTTGAGTCCTCCCAAAACGGTCTGAATAATCCCGGGCAATGACAGCCCCGCCGTCTGTCCGATTTCTTCGATCTCAATACAAAGTACCCGTTTGCCATTCTCGGTCACGACCTGTAGCAACTCAGGCGAAACACCCTGTTTTTTTGCAAATCCAATCGCAGGAGGCAGATGCGCGCCATCAGCCCCAATCGCGATGTCCGCAGAAGGTCCCAATACTTTTTTGACCCGGTCTTCTTGCCGGGCGGCTAATCCGTCGACGATCACCACCAAACGTCTGTAAGTCCCCCAAACACAAACCGCTTCAAAACTCAGCCTACTCTGGGTCAAAGTCGATTCAAAACCTCGTTTTAATTGATCCAATAACCCCGGCATAAAGCGCGCGGGTACTTCTTCCAGACCTATTTCAAGTAAATATCGGCTCATACTACACGCTCCAAATACCGCTCGGCGCAGCTTCTGGCTAATTTACGAATCCTGAGGATATAGGCCATCCGTTCAGTGACGGATATTGCGCCACGAGCGTCTAACAAGTTAAAAACATGCGAACATTTCAGACAATAGTCATATGCAGGGGCCACTCTTCCCGCTGCAATGGTATCTAAAGATTCGGCTTCATATAATTTAAATAATTCGAATAACCGGTCGGTATTGGCATCTGTAAAATTATAATGACAATGATCGATTTCCGACTCTTTATAGATATCGCCGTAAGTCACAACCTGATGCTCATCTTCATGCCAAATTACATCGTAGACCGTGGCTTTTTTCTGAATAAACATCGCTAGCCGTTCAATACCGTACGTAATTTCGACCGAGATCGGAGCCAGGTCAAATCCGCCGCATTGTTGGAAATAGGTAAACTGGGTGATTTCCATTCCATCTAGCCATACTTCCCAGCCGACGCCCCAGGCGCCTAAAGTCGGCGATTCCCAGTTGTCTTCGACGAACCGAATATCATGATCGGATTTGTTAATCCCTAATTCCGATAGACTCGCGATATATAAATCCTGAACGTTTAATGGTGAAGGCTTCAGAATCACCTGAAATTGAAAATAATGTTGAAGGCGGTTAGGGTTCTCCGCATAACGGCCGTCCGTCGGACGTCGGGAAGGCTCCACATACGCGACATTCCACGGCTTTTGGCCCAGAACCCGTAAAAAGGTATGCGGACTCATGGTCCCGGCGCCTTTTTCCGTGTCATAAGGGTGTACGACTAAACATCCTTGCCGCTGCCAAAACGACTGCAGCGTCAAAATCATTTCCTGAAATGTCATTTTACTCTCCCGGTGCTACCTACTCAGTCAGAACAGTATCTGGAGCGGCAAGTATAAATTAGTCTAAAATTGTACCTGGTTTAGTAAAAAAAACCAATAATCGCGCCTAATGCGACTAAATAAACAAAAAAAAGCCACTCCTAAAAAAATAGGGTGTTTTCGATTATATCACAAGAATTAAGAGGGACTTTGAGAGAATCCAGTAGAAATGTCGCCTTTATTTATAGTTTACTGGCTATAGATTTGGTCAAACGTTCCCTTATCGGCAAAATGTGTTACCTGGGCTTTTTGCCATCCGCCAAAAACAGCATCGATTGTAAATAATGCCGGTTTACTGGTAGAAAATGGCAATGCTTTGAAGGCTTTTCCGCTGCGCGGCCGGTAATAATTTTTAGCGGCGACTTCTTGCCCTTCCTCGGAATATAAGTACTTTAAATACGCCTGAGCAACAGCTCGCGTCCCATGCCGATCTACGTTTTTATCAATAATTGCGACCGGAGGTTCCGCCAGAATACTGACCGAAGGCTGAATAATTTTATATTCGCTTTTGCCTAATTCTTTTGTGATTAGATAGGCCTCATTTTCCCAAGCTACTAAGACATCTCCGATTTTATTCTGTATAAATGTCGTTGTAGATCCCCGTGCTCCGGAATCCAGAATCGGGACATTTTTATAAATAGAGGCCACAAATCGTTTGGCTTTCGCCTGGTCATTATTCCATTTTTTCAATGCATATCCCCAAGCCGCGAGATAATTCCATCGGGCACCACCCGAAGTTTTAGGATTTGGCGTAATCACTTTTACGCCCGGTTTCGCTAAATCATCCCAATCGTGGATTTTTTTAGGATTTCCTTTTCTAACTACAAATACAATCGTGGAGGTGTAAGGGGCGCTGTTATGGGGCAATCTTGACTGCCAGTTTTTTGGAAGAAGCTTTCCTTTTTCCGCAATGGCATCAATATCGTACGCCAAGGCTAATGTCACAACATCCGCACCTAAGCCGTCGATAACCGAGCGAGCCTGCTTACCGCTGCCGCCATGAGATTGACGGATAATCAGATCCTTCCCGGAAGCCTTCTTCCAATAGGCGGCAAAAGTCGCGTTGTAATCCTGGTAAAGTTCACGGGTCGGGTCATAAGACACATTCAACAAAACCTGGGCAGCCAATGCCGGAAGAGATAGTGTGCTCACTGCGACGAGGGCTAGGATTGCTTTTGTAAATACATTCATCAAAACTCACCTTTCATTTGGGAATTAAATTTATACTAACACCTTTAATAAGTTAGATGTACACGCGTCAAAATCGGCGGCTAACTATTTTACTTGGATGCGGCTGTGCTTCTACAGTTCCGTTTGAAGTCTCCCCTCGGATGAGTTATTAGTCTATAAAAACTATAGGTTTTATATTTTATTCACATAAAGGGAAGGTGTCAAGGTCAAATGATGCGTGAAAAGCTAGGTTATAGTTCAGTGATTGTTAGAATTAAACTAAAACTCACCCACCGAAAGCATGACCAAGGTGCATGCTCGAATGACTTGAATACCGGCGTCTGAGGCGGCTTCTTCTAATTCGGGGTTTTCGGCGCCGGGATTAAAAATGAGGCGACGAGGGTTCATGGTTAGGATTGCGGCCATTAGGGAGGTAGATTTTTGAGCGGCTACATATAACGTAATGGTATCTATCGGCTTTTTGATCAGATCCAAAGAGGTGTAAACCGGCTGGCCTAGAACTTCTTTGATTATCGGATGCACCGGAAATACGGTATGACCGGCCTGAAGCAATTGATCCACGGCTTTATAAGAAAATCGATCAGGTTTATTAGATGCGCCTAAAACGATGACATTCATCGCATACCCCTTTGCCTAATGGACGTTATGAGACTATTCCGAATGTTCTGTACGCTCTGAGTGCTCGCCGCCCGCGGGAAGCGGTTTTACCAGATTCTTAATCCCGTATGGCTGCATCTTATACGGATCTGTTGCATTGCGATACATAATATCGGACAAGGTAAATGATAGAAAAATAAACAAAAACACAAAACCGGATAAAAACATCATAATGTGAAAACCACGTTCCCAACGAAATCCCATAAAAAACAACATATCCAATGTCGCCATGACTAAAATAATACCGAACATAATGACAATATTATAAATTCCTAAGTCAAACTGAGAAATAATCACATTCGTCACCGCTAATACCAGAAGGCTAATCAACGTGCCGACAGTATATTTTAACGGAATCATAAAGTGAGGATGAGGAACCTCTTCGTGTTGTGTTTGCATAGCGATCACCTAATTAAATAAAGTAAAGGAAACAGAAAAATCCAGACAAGATCCACGACGTGCCAATATAAACCGACCATCTCCAGCGGCGTAAAATATCCTGAATAAAACTCCCCCCTGCGCGTCCGAATCATCAGCCAGATAAGAAGTCCCATCCCGACAATAATATGAATCCCATGTAAGCCGGTCATTGCAAAATAAAGACCGAAAAATAAGGGCAAGGTCTCGGCAACCCCCTCACCGGAAAACCACATAGCAGGCAATAAGCCGTGTTCGAATTTCTGAGCATATTCAATTGCTTTTACGCCCATAAAACAGGCTGCCAGGAGAAATGTAATTAATAAAAAATAAAAACATGCCTGCCGTTTATTTAACTGCGCAGACCGAACGGACATAATCATCGTAAATGCGCTGGTAATCAGAAAAATAGTATTCAGAAGTCCGAGCTGCCAGGATAAATGGGAGGCTGCTTCCACAAACATAGCGGGATACATCATTCTCAAAATTGCATACCCGACGAAAAGGCCGCCGAAAAACAAGACTTCGGTAACCAGGAAAACCAGTGTCCCTAGCTTGGCGGCTTCAAATTCCTGGGCTGAGGAACTAAAATGATGCGCAACGTGATGCTGTTTAATTCCGGTTGCAGAATCCATTAGTGTGCGCTTTTTGTTGCGGCGGGATATTCATAAGGGCCGCCGGTAACTATGTGTATTTCTTCAAAATTCTCAGTAATCGGGGGACTATCCGCCTTCCATTCGAGGGTTAAACCACCCCAAGGATTCTGCGGTGCAGGCTTGCCTTTTAAGAGTGAATGAATCAGGTACCCGAGCATGAGAAAAAGCCCAGCCGCTAAAATCCAACTACCCACCGTAGAGACAATATTTAACGCCTGAAATTCGGGCAAGTAATTATAATATCTGCGCGGCATTCCTTTGGTTCCCAGGATATATTGGAAGAAAAACAATACGTTAAATCCGACAAATATGAGGCCCCACGCAATGACTGCGGCCCGCTCGTTATACATCTTGCCAAACATTTTAGGCCACCAGTAATGCAGACCGGCAATAAAGGCCATCAATGTGCCTCCCACCATAACATAGTGGAAATGGGCCACAACAAAATAAGTATCCTGTAAATGAACATCCAACGAAATGGTTCCTAAAACAACACCGGTAAATCCACCGATGCAAAATAAAAACAAAAACGCTAAGCAATATAAAAACGGTGATTTAAGCTGGATACTCCCTTTATACATCGTGGCAATCCAGTTAAACACTTTGATCCCGGATGGAATCGACACTAAAAATGTAATCAAAGAAAAGATCAATGCGGCAAATTGAGATTGACCGCTGATATACATATGATGGCCCCAGACCAAAAACCCTAAAAGAGCGATTGCGACACTGGAGAAGGCGATATATTTATAGCCGAAAATATTTTTTCGGCAAAAAGTCGGGATGATTTCGCTGATCACACCCATCGCAGGCAAAATCATAATATAAACTGCAGGATGGCTATAAAACCAGAAAAAATGCTGAAACAAAACCGGGTCACCGCCTAAAGTCGGATCAAAAATCCCGATTTTAGCCACGCGTTCTACGATCAACAATAATAAGGTAATCCCCAAAACCGGAGTCGCCAAAACCTGAATTAATGCAGTCGCATAAATCGACCATAAAAACAGCGGCATCCTAAACCAGCTCATACCCGGCGGACGTAAGGTATGAATGGTGACCATAAAGTTAAGTCCAGTGAAAATCGAAGAGAACCCTAAAACAAAGGCACCCAAAACCAGAGAAATGACACTTGTCGTGGTCGTTGTCGAATACGGCGTATAAAACGTCCATCCTGTATCAGCCGCACCGGCAAACATGGAATACAAACAAATAGCGGCCCCAATCACATAGAGATAAAAACTCCATAAATTCAATCGGGGAAAGGCCACGTCTTTTGCGCCAAGCTGAAGCGGTAAAACAAAGTTAGCTAGTGACGCCGGAATCGAAGGAATCAAAAACAAGAAAATCATAATCGCGCCATGAAGAGTAAACGATTGATTATATTGCTGTGACGTTAAAAAAAGTTTACCGGGATTGAGTAATTCTAATCTCACTAATAATGCAAAAAATCCACCCAGCGCAAACGATATGGCAATAGCGACCAAATACATCAGGCCGATACGCTTGTGATCAAGGGTGAAAATCCAGGAGAGAATACCCTTTGGCGAATTTAAGTAATTAGGTTTTGCTGTTGTCATGTTCGCCTCCTTATTTCAAAGTCTTAATATACTCGATAACGCCGTCTATTTCACGGTCTTTTAAAATCCCGGCGAAAGTGATCATTCCGGCGGGATAACCGGTGACAATTTTTGCCATCGGATCAACAATGGATTCACGCAAATAATTCTCATCTGCCTTCACTGCCCCTGCGGAAGTCTGAGTAAGCTTCCCGTAAAGACCTTTGAAAGTGGGTCCCGTTTTCGGTGAATTATCAATCGAATGGCAGGCGCTGCATTGGGTTTGGTAAACCCGTTGGCCTAGATCAGTTAAAGACATCCCAGCAGTAGAAGGCCCCCCGTTATCGAGCCATTTTTCATAATCTTTTTTAGATAAAACGATTAAATTCCCTAACATGTCCGAATGGGCATCTCCGCAATATTCCGCACAAAAAATCTGAAACCGGCCGACTTTTGTCGCTTGAAACCAGACAGTGGTATATCGGTTCGGCATCGAATCCTGTTTAATTCTGAGATTGGGAACAAAAAAGCTATGGATGACGTCCTGAGAAGACATCACTAAGCGAATCGGCGTATCCACCGGAACCGTTAAATCACCGAATGTCGTGATTTTTTTTTCGGGATAATCAAACTGCCAGTTCCATTTTTTTGAGGTGACTTTAATATCCATCGCGTCGGAAGGTGGAACCGTCATCCCCAGGTAGGAGTTAAATCCCCAGACAAAGAGTAACATCACTAAGCCTAATGGAATTAATGTCCAGGTCAATTCTAACGCGTCGTTGTGAATAATCTGCGCAACCGCTAATTGATCGTCTGTTTTACGCCGGTACTTAATAATAAAATAAGCCGTAACAACAAAGATACCGACAAATAGAACGACCGATAACCAAAAAATAAAATCGTAGAGGACATCGATTCCTGGCGCGAAGGTTGACGCTTGACTCGGCATCCAAAAGCTACCGTTTTTCATTAAGCCTTCGTTCACGATTTCCTCCTACTCTTTCTAAACATTACAAAGAAAAATAACCCTAGTGCCAGCACGGTTATCCCGCCGGCAACTCTCATTAATATGAGGGAATTCAAGGTATAACGGTGTGAAGCCGGATCATAATGATAACAATAAAGCAATGAACGCTCCAGAGTGGACATCATATGGCCTTTAGATGCTTTTAATAACGACAATCTGATATCCACCGGGTTGTATTTAATCCCATAAAGATAATGCGAAATCGTTCCTTTACCTGACAGTACGAAGACAGCTGCAGGATGAGCGAATTGATCGATTTTCTCATCGTAGTAATACCGAAAACCGACAGCGTCTGCAAGCTGCTTTACTTTATCAGGATCGCCAACCAGAAAATGCCAGCCTTTAGCGGCTTTTTCACGGTTTTTAAACCGTTTCATATATTTTTTTTTGAATGCGCCTGCATCATGAACATTGTCCCGTGAATCAAAGCTAATACTGACCACTTGATACCGGTCCGAAATGGCTAAGGGAACACGCTTCAACCCGACGGCAAGGCCTTCTAAAACCGCATTGCACAACATCGGACACCGGAAATAAACAAAAGACAGAATAACTGGTTTTTTGCCGTCAAAATACGAAGATAGCTGAACCTTCTTACCGAATTCATCGGTAAAAGAAAAATCAAGAGGTAGTTTTTTTCCGAGATGTTCTTGAATTTCAAGATTTGTTAATGCAGGCGGCAAGGCTTCTTTCGCCACCATCGGGACAGGAGAAAACAAAATACCGGCGAAGAAAAAAAATAAAATCAGTTTATTTAACATGATGCGCGGTTCCGGAATAGCTTTGAACGACTAAGCTCATCGCATCTTCGATTGGAATCTGAACTTGCCCTTTGGATTTGTCTTTCCAACGCAAGCTATGCAGCAGACTATTTTCATAGGAGCGGACCCTATCAATTGAAAAAGATTGGTTACCCGATTCTTTTTCATTGAGCTGTGAGGTTACCGCCGACCAAAAATAAAGCCAGCTCAGAAAAAATAAAACACTTAATACCGCGCTACAAATCACAATGGCTATAAAAACACGCCGCATGCTTGGAATTGCAGGTTCGCCCATTACAGCGTGAGGATGATGTGTGCTCATAATTAACTCCTAATGAACAGAATTGTCCAAGCTCAAAGACTCAGCCAACCAAGGATCACGATACGCAACAATCGACCGACGTCCGAGCAACCAGAAAAACGCGCCTAAAAACATCGCCATCATCCCGGCTCCCACACTTGGATCCAATAATCCGACTTTCAATCCTTCCGGAAAAACAGAAGGCACGATCATCCAATACCAATGCAGATATTGTACGCCTAACATCAGCAAGGCCACCAGAGTCGACGCGATAATATTTCGTTTAACATGCCGTGACATCCATAAGAAAAACGGGATAAAGAAATGTCCAAAAACCAAAATCGGCACCCAACTATGCCATGCGCCGACTGTCCTCGGAATATAAAACAAGGTTTCTTCGGGAAGATTGGCATACCAGGTGACAAAATATTGAGTAAATACGGCTAGAGCCCATAATAAATTAAATCCGTAAATTAACTTTGCTAACGCATGATAATGCTCTAGGTTCGCCCATTGTCGAAACATCGGGCTTATTTTTCGCAAAAACGTCATTAATACCATTGCCAAGCAAAGCGCCGAGATAACACTGGCCGAAAATACTTCAACCGGAAACATAGTTGAAAACCAGGCATGGCTAAGTGACATCACCCAATCAATACCGGCAAATGTCTGCGTCAATGCATACAATAAAATACCAACGGGTGCGATTCTAGCCAGCTTAACGGCAAGCCCGGTTTCACCGGTTTTGTCCTGATTAATCGATACTCGGTAATAGTAGACTGAAAAGCCGGTCCAGATTGCAAAATAAAACACCGCGCGGCATACAAAAAACGGCGTATTTAAATAAAGAAGCTTGCGCATCGCTTCACCCGGGTGCGTCCAGAAAAAAATCTCAGGCATCGCTGCAATAATCGGAATAAAAAAGAGACCTACGAGGGGAATTAATATCATCAGATTTTCAGATATTCGTCTAAATACGACGCCCCAAGCCGCCCGAGATAAATAATGAACCATCACAAAGAAAAGTGACCCAAGTGAAAGTGTTAAACAAAAAATAAAGGCCACCAAATACGTCATCCAAAAATGTCGAGGTTCACTTGCAGCCGCTATATAGGCGCCGGAGACACTCAGCAGACCGATCACAAAAAGCAATATACCGAAAGTAGATTTAAAAAATCCGGTTAAATAAATAGGCGCTACTTTCATCGGGACTCCTTCATCTTTAACGCTTGTTTTTGTTTTAAAGATAAATCAGCAAGCGTTGCGCTTTGCGAAAGCTGTAAGGCTCGAACATAAGCGACAATTGCCCACCGGTCCGCAACAGGAACCAAATCTTTGTGAGGCTGCATGTTCCGGGCACCATTGGTGATCACATCAAAAATTTGACCATCTTCAAACGCGATGACTCTTGGGTCGCTTAAAAGAGGCGGACGTACCATTCCTCGTAAAACAACCGGTGAATTTCCTGTGCCCGCTCGATCATGGCAAGCCGCGCAATAAATATTAAAACGCTCCTGCCCACGACTAATTAAAGCGTTTGTTACGGGAACGGGAATTTTTTTAATAAATGCCCCTTTTGGCGTACGTCCACGGTAATAGACCGGGTCCGCTTCTAAAAAGTCCGCTATATTCTTATTTTGCGTATAAATCGCGCCGGAACCCCATGCAACCGTTCCTGCGGGCGGTAATTGCGTGTGAGTCTGAGATTTAAATTTAGGCTGCCAATCCATATTCGGATTCAAATGCACAGCCGGCTGCTCGGATCGGAAGCCTCGACATCCCGCCATAGAGAGCAGAACAAATGCAACAACGGCAGTGCGGAGAAGATTATTTTTCAAGTTCTTCAACATTCTGCCCTCCGTTTTGTTCCAGTAACGACTTTAATACAGCGGCATCATAGCGTGCATCATCCGATGTAACGCTCAGGAAAAATCCATCTGAAGTAGCTTTGTGAAATTGGGAATGCGAAAAAACCGGATGATAATACATCGGCAATCGATTCAAGGCGAGCATGCCTAGAAAAATAGCAAAGGTAGCGGCAATAATCATCAGAATAATTGTCACAGGGATAAAAATTTCCCAACTGAAATACGGCTTTCCGCCGATCGTAAACGGGTAATCAATAGATGTAGTCCAGACCTGGAGCCAAAATGCGCCGGCCGCACCTGCCAAAGAGACAATTAATACAATCCAACCCAACCGGGAATCCCCGATTCCCAAGGCTTTATCAAGGCCGTGAACCGGATAAGGCGAATACGCATCTACTTTAACGTATCCCGCCTCACGAACCGCTTTGGCCGCTTTTACTAATTGAGCGGGTGAGTCGAATTGGGCTAAAATTCCGAAAATAGTGGCGTTCATACGTGTTTTTCCCCGTGATCCTGAGATGCGTCCATGACCATTTTCATATCTACCATCGAAATAAACGGAACATATTTAAAAAACAGTAAAAACAACGAGATAAACAATCCGAATGTCCCAACAAACGTGAGAATGTCTACAATAGTCGGCACATAAAATCCCCAGCTCGATGGCATAAAGTCACGATAGACCGACGTAATAATAATCACGAACCGTTCGCACCACATTCCCACATTAGCCAACAGTCCTATCACCACCATTGCCGTTAGGCTGGTTCGGAATCGCTTGAGCCAGAATAACTGAGGGATGGCCACATTGCAGGCTACCATGATCCAGAAAATATATCCGTAAGGACCAATAATACGATTAATAAAGGTAAAAGCTTCGTATCCGTCACCGGAATAAAAGGCCATAAAAAATTCCATCATATACACAAAGGCCATTAATAAGCTTAATATCAGGACCAACTTAGACATAATATCCAAGTGACGCATTGTAATGAATGCCTGCAGTTTATAGGCTTTTCGAACAATTACCAGAATCACCATTAATAGTGAAAAGCCGGAAAATAATGCCCCTGCTACAAAATAAACAGGGAAAATACTTGCATGCCATCCGGGCAGCTGCGTCATCGCAAAGTCATAGCCTAATATCCCTGAAACTGAAAAGATCAACGGTGTCGCAATTGCAGAGAAAATAAGCGCCGCACGCTCGAAATTAATCCAATGCCGAGCAGACCCTCTCCATCCCAGCGCGAAAACCCCATAGACAATCCGGCGGGTTTTGGTAGTAGCGCGGTCCCGTAAAGTTGCCAGATCGGGAATCATCCCCATATACCAAAATAAGATTGATAATGTTAAATACGCGCTAATCGCCAAGAAATCCCAGATTAACGGACTTCTGAAATTAGGCCACATATACATTTGGTTCGGAATAGGAAAAAAATAGTGCACCACCCAGGTACGCCCGACGTGCAATGCTGGATAAATACCGCCGCAAATCATCGCAAATACGGTTAGGGCCTCGGCAGTACGGGTAATAGAGCTGCGCCATTTTTGGCGGAAAAGTAAGAAAATAGCGGATATTAAAGTTCCGGCGTGGGCCACACCCACCCAGAATACAAAGTTCACGATATCAAATCCCCACCCGACGGGATTATTGTTACCCCAGACACCAACGCCGGTCCAGAGAAGATCGCCCAACATCGTGACTAAAAGAAGCACAAGCGAGCCGGACGCAAGTAAAAGAATTAACCAACCGGAGGTTGGCTTTGACTCGGCGTGACCGGAAATAACATCCGTAACCGTTTTATAGGTGTGATGCGGATCAATAAGTGCCGGACGTTTTAGTTGAATTTGTTCTACCTGATTCACGAGAGACTCCATTTAGGATTCGGGTTTTTAATCGCGGCCATATACGTGGTTCGGGCTTTCAAAAACAATGTTCCCAAGATTTCATATTGGCGGCCGCTGGCGCGTTGCTTGGCAACTTCG
The DNA here is from genome assembly GCA_945888995.1 of bacterium UBP8_UBA817. GTDB lineage: Bacteria > Margulisbacteria > Marinamargulisbacteria > CAMDBA01 > CAMDBA01 > CAMDBA01. The sequence continues at coordinate 18,816 of CAMDBA010000007.1, forward strand.
CTTTTGGGATCAAGGATATTCCCGAATACAATGGCATCGGCAGGACAAGTCTGCATACATGCGGTTTTAACTTCTCCGTCATAGAGCAGACGATTCTCATTATTGGCGCGGTTGCGACCTTCGTTAATCCGTTGAATACAATAGGTGCATTTTTCCATAACCCCTCTCATACGGACCGTGACATTCGGGTTAAATTGTTCTTGCACGGTTGTGGCCGGAACACGGAAAAGATCAAATAAATGATGTCGATCGTTTTTGATCGACTGAGGATTTGTCGCATGAAAATCCAAGAAGTTAAACCGGCGAACTTTTGCCGGGCAGTTATTCGCGCAATACCGTGTACCAACACAACGGTTATATGCCATATCATTCAATCCGTCGTTGCTGTGAACAGTTGCGGCTACCGGACAGACTGGCTCGCAAGGTGCATTTTCACATTGAAGACAGGTGACGGGTTGTTTGACGAGTTTTGCATCTTCGGGAGGCCCTTCGTAATAACGGTCCAGACGAATCCAATGCATTTCACGGCCCATTAGCACCTGTTTTTTTCCGACAATTGGAATATTATTTTCAGACTGACATGCGATCATACAGGCATTACACCCGGTACAGCGGCTCAAATCGATTGATAATCCCCATTGATAGCCCTCTTTATAATCCTGCTCTTTGAACAATGCGGTCTGGCTGGCAACTTCTTCCATTTCTTTGGCAAACTCAGGGTGGTGCTCATATTCTTCGATGTCCCCTTCCCGATAGAGCGGACGGCCTTCCATCGAGCCATGCTCCTGGGTTGTCGCGAGTTTATAGAAATCACCGGTAGCCTTCAGAATACATCCGGATGCCATCGACATTTCCGCCGACGTCCGTAGCGGATAGACATCAAAGCCCATATCCTGGCCGATTCTGCCGGCATGTTTTTGACCATAGCCCAGAAACAATGACACGGAGTCATCGGCATGTCCCGGCTCAATAAATGCGGGAAGCGTAATTGTTCGATTTTCGATTGATAAGACGACCATATCCCCACTTTTAACGCCGTATTTTGTAGCCGTCTTAGGAGAAATTAACGCCGCATTATCCCAAGTCAGTTTTGTGACCGGATCCGGCAGCTCAGCTAACCAGCCGTTATTAATAAAGCGGCCGTCTAAAACTTTTGCATCGGGATAAAAACTCAACTCTAATCCTGGCGCAGGCTTTCTGGAAAAAGCCTCCTCTAAGGATCTGGTGAGGCCGCTGTTATGATACGCCGAAGAAGGAGCTCCTTTTTGAGGCCCTCGCAATATACCGCCATGAAGCCATTTCTTCCATTTTTCGTCGAAATCGATAACCTCTGTTTTCCAGGTTTCCTGTACAAGCGTGTGGGCGTCCTTAGAAAGTCCTAACCAATGCCCTAAAAATTCAATATTACTGACACTGGTATCATATATGGGTGACAAAAGTGGCTGGCCGACGGCCACGGTTCCGTTAATAGAGGTAATATCTGACCACGTTTCCAGATAATGCATCGCTGGGATGGTCCAATTAGATGACAAACCGGTCGCATTTTTAAATAGGCTGATGTACACGCTTTGATCAACAGATTTGATCAGATCGGCAAATTGACTATCGGCAGGGGCTGTATACACCGGATCGCCCCCTAAAATCAGTAAAGTTCTAACACGCTTAGCCCGGATTAACTGGGACAGCTCTAACATTGAGGAGACGGTCGAACCCGGTTTTATCGGAGAATGGATATATGATGGATGAAGCTGAATGGTTTTGCCGTGATTACCCAAGGCTTGGTTGAGGATGTAAACGAGCGAATGAACAGTTTTAGGCTGTTTAGGACCTGCGATTACGGCTGACCGGCCGCGATGACTCAGCAAATCTGTGGCAATTAAATCTACTTGTTTGTCGGAAATGAGGCCTTTGCCTCGTTTAGCACCATTTTTTACTAACGCCGCAATATCGGATGGCAGTGCCAATCCGCACTGTGACAATTTTTCGGCAAGCGCCCATAACATCGGTTCAATATCAGAGGTCTTCATCCGAATCCGATGATCCGCCATACTGCCGGTCGAGGTATGATGGCTCTCAAATGCATACAGTCGGTTCATACCTTCTACGGCTTCGGGAACGCGGCGCTTTGAAAATGCTTTAGTATAGGCAATGCTGTTGGGATCCACGCCCAAAAAGTCACTGTCCAATGCCACAATAATATCGGCATTATTTAACTGATAGTCGGGTGTTAAATACTGACCGGTTGCTTCATAAACCCCTTGAAGTTGAGTGTCATTATTAATCGGATCATAATTAAAAATATGGGATTTAGGATATTTTTCTTGAAATAACGTTAATAAGCGGTGATATGTAGGAGATGGAATCGTCTCGGTTAAAATAACCAGGCCTTCCCCTTTATTTTCGGAATAATAAGCCGCATCTTCTTTGATCCACTCTTCAAATTGGCTAAGCGATGCTTCTACGCCGTTATGGAGAATCGTTTGTAATCGATCTGGATCATAAAGTTGTAATACGGACGCTTGATGAATGGCTTTGATCGCACCAAAACTGGATGGATGCGCCGGATTTCCTTCTATTTTTGTCGGCCGTCCATCGTGACTTTCAACCAGTAATCCGATAGCTTCGTTACCCACGGACATTGCCGTCGCATAATACACGGATTTACCCGGCACATAATGCTCAGGCGCTGAGGCGTATGGAAATACTTTTTGGAACGGTTTTCGGATACTGCATCCTGCAACTCCGGCCAAGGCTAAAGATGCACCCATGATTTTCATAAAATTACGCCGGGTAACAGGGTCGGTTAGCAATGAGGCATTTTCGGTAAATTCTTGCTTGGCAGGTGATAGCGCGCCGGAACCACCGTTAAGCTGATCCAGACTCCGCCAGAATGGCTGATTTTGCAAAGGGGTGAGATTGTCGTGTTCTATCTGTGACATACGCTACAGTCCTCTTTTGTCTCAATGTGATACTGCTTTACCAGCTTTTTGCCGACGATCATCTGATCAGGAACGGAATACATCATATTGGTCACTTCGGATTTTGGCCGGACATATTTTTGTGGCGCTCTGTGACAATCAAGACACCATCCCATACTCAACGGCTGGACCTGGTGAACACGTTCCATTTGGTCAACGCGTCCGTGACAAGAATAACAGGAAACACCTGAATTAATATGACGACTGTGATCAAAATAAGAATAATCAGGCAAGCTATGAACTTTTACCCATTCGATCGGCTTACCGGTCTCCACACTTTTTGCGATTTTTTGAATTTCAGGACTGTCTGTTTTGATAGTCTTATGGCACTTCATACAGGTTTCGGAAGTGGGTAATCCTGCATTGGCGGATTTATCTACGCCGGTATGACAATAGCGGCAATCAATTCCCAGCTGGCCGACATGCAATTTATGGCTATACCTAATTGGCTGCTTCGGTGAATATCCGACATCCAGGTTTTTTGGCGAAAACCAATACCCGATTACAAAAGTGGCGAACCCACCTGCCACAATTAAAAACGCCAAGAGAATCGCCGGAGCGTAGTTGGCCCATCTTGGAAAAATATTCTGACTTCCTCTGCTCAAGACATCACCCTTCAGTTCACAATCAAGGCTAACGTGTGATCTATTTTCTTTTGGAAAAATAAGCTTGAATTATAGAGACAAATGGTCGATTCTTCAAGATGGAATCAAGCGATTCTTCTCACTAAATTTCCTATTTGGCGCTGGGTGTCCAAAATGAGCTCCTGAGGCTTAGTCGGGCGGCCTCCAGATGGCCGCAAGAGCGTTAATTCGACCCTACTTGCGGCCCACGCTAGTGCTTAGGCAGACACCTCTCCGACGACTTCGACTTCAATTCTGAACCCGGCAGGAAGCTCCTTTATGGGAACAATCGCTCTGGCCGGGGTATGAGCCCCAAAAAACGCCGCATAAACCTGATTTACCTGCGTCCAAAAACTCATATCCGATAAATAGACTGTGGCTTTGATCACAGACGATCGCTTGCTGCCTGCCGCTTCTAAAATAGCCTCGATATTAGCCAGCACTTGTATAGTCTCGGCTTCAATCGATTGAATAATTTTATCGCCGGTTTTAGGATCAAACGCCAGTTGTCCGGAGACAAAAATCAGCCCTCCGGAAACAACCGCCTGAGCATAATGCCCAATAGGTTTGGGTGCATTCGGGGTAGAAATAAGTTGCATCGATTGGTCCCTTTCGGATGTATGATAAAGTCTTTTATAATATTCAAATCTAAAAATTAACCTTATAATAGGCACCGTGATGATTCAAGCAACAACCTTATTGATGGATATCGGGAACTCGAACACCTTGATATGCGACTACCACAACGGCCAATTCAAGACCGTCCGAACCATCCCCACCACTGAATTTCTAGAAAACATTCATCAGATTTCGTTCGAAAAATATCCGCAGGTCATTGTCTCATCGGTGGTGCCGGCAATTGATGAACGGCTTAAAAAAATTCCACACCTTCAACTTGTTACCTATGACAATATTCCCTTATTAAAACTCAATTTAGAAAAACCCAGCCAGGTTGGCGCCGATCGAATTGTAAATGCGCTTGGCGCTTATACTCAGTACCAGACGTCCTGTCTTATCATTGATTCTGGTACCGCCACAACGTTTTGTTATGTCACGGCAGAGGGTGTTTATGAAGGCGGCGCGATTTTTCCCGGGATGAAAATCGCCTCAAAAGCGCTGGAACTGTATACGGCTAAAATCCCCTTAATCACGGTTAAACCGGTAGAAGGCTTGTTAGGAAAATCAACCAAACAATCTGTTCAGATCGGGCTTTATTGGGGATACATTCATATGATTAACGGGATGATTGCCTCCTATAAAAATAGTGATCCATCCCTCACTGTAATCGGCACCGGAAACGGTCTCGATATTTTAAAGGACCGCTTAGCTCTCGATATGTTTGACCCCTTGCTAATTTTAAAAGGACTCGCCATCTGTGCCGAACATCCCCTCGCTTAAGCAAAAAACATCAGCGGGCGGCATCATCCTGAATCCCAAAGGCAAGATTATTTTGGTCAGCCAAAAAGGGGGAAGCTGGTCGTTCCCCAAAGGCAAACATCACCTCGGCGAAACCTTACTTGAAACCGCAAAACGAGAAATTCGGGAAGAATGCGGCGTGGTCGTGTCCCATCATATTAAAGAACTCGGCACCTACACTCGGTACCGAGAAACTTATAAAAAAGGGATTCATATCCAGATCTATAAAACAATTACGCTTTTCCTGTTTCATGCGCCGGATCAAGCTCTGGAACCACTGGACCCTGACCATCCGGAAGCCCGATGGGTACCGAAAGATCAGGTTGCGGATTTTCTGTCCCATTCTCAGGACAAAGCGTTTTTTGAACGGATACAGCCTGACTTAGATCCCTTCCGGTAGGCCGGCGTACGATCTAAAAATCGCAAATTGCTCATTCAAGTGATCAAGCGTTAAAGTCTTGAGCGGCTCTAAGCTGAAGCCTTGAACCGTGTGAGACGAAATCAAGGTTCCGGCAATCATCGCACGTTGGAAAGTGGCTTCATCCGTGGTTCCGGCTTTGGCTAGATATCCGACAAATCCACCTGCAAAACTATCTCCGGCTCCGGTCGGATCAATCAAATTCGGCAACGGAAACGCGGGTAGCAAGAAGTAGTCACTGCCGTTATACATCACTGATCCATGCTCACCTTTTTTTACAATAACGCGTTTTGGGCCGAGCTTTAGGACTTCAGGTAAGCCCGGAATAATATTGGTTTGACCGGTTAAGAGGCGCAGTTCCTGGTCGTTAATAATCAGAACATCCACGAGTTTCAAGACGTCTTTTAGTTCGGTGATTTTGGTCTCGATCCAGTAATTCATGGTATCCAGAACTATTAACTTAGGACTCTTAGATTGAAGAATCACTTGCTTTTGGATGACAGGATCCAGATTAGCGAGGAAGAGATACGGCCGATTTGCGGCAGCTTCCGGTAATGTCGGGTCAAATTCAAGCAAGACATTCAGATCTGTGGCAATCGTGTAGGCTTGGTTCATATCGTCTTTGTAATATCCGCTCCAATGAAACGTTTTGCCCGGCACCGTCAAAACGCCATCTGTATTGATGTTATTAGCCTGCAAAAAAGAAATGTGCTCGGACGGAAAATCTTCGCCGACAATACTGACAATATCCACAGGGGAAAACAACCCGGCGGCGACTCCTGCGAATGTCGCGGATCCTCCTAAAATATTTTCGAATTTTCCCTTAGGTGTTTCGATGCTATCGAGGGCAACGGTTCCGACAATGGTAACTGACATTTAAACTTCCTTCCCTTCTAATACGGCTACACCTTCCGGGTAGACAACACTATGGCATCTCTCACATAACGCGTCGGTGACTGGTTTTATTTTCCAGCATCGTACGCACTTTTCACCTGAAGAAGGCGCTGCGCTAACTTGCATTTCAGGCGCATTTGTCGAGGCAATTTCAACTGAGCTGACAATTAATAGTGATTCCCAGTCTGAAAAGTCGATCGGTTTGTCCAGATTCAGCGTTACTTTTGCTTCAAGAAAACTTCCGATCTCTTTTTGAGCCCGCATTTTTTCTAACACTTGGTAGGCCAGACTCTTAATTTTTAGCAATTCTTCCCATTTCTCTAACAGCGCCGGATTTTCAAACGCAGCTTCAGATGCAGCCCATTTTTCGAGGTGAATACTTTCCTGCTTTTCTGGAGCATTAAAATACCGATAGGCGTCTTCGGCCGTAAAGATCAAAATCGGTGCCAATAACTTGAGAAGAACTTTTAAAATATGATGAATCGCCGTTTGGGTGCTGCGGCGTTGGGGAGAAGTTTTCGCTCCGCAATACAAGCGATCTTTTACGATATCCAGATACGTCGCACTCAGAACCACCGCACAGAAATCATGTATCCTGTGGGCTATCATGTGATACGAAAATTGGGTGTAATCTTTCTCGGTTTCCTGATACAAAGCCGCTAGTTTCGCCAGAATCCATTGATCAATTTCTTCCAACAATTCGTATGGTACAACATCAGATTCAGGTTCAAAATCATATAAATTACTCAGCAAAAACCGAATCGTATTCCGGACTTTCGAATACGAATCTCTCGCCTGATTCAAAATCGATTGGGCAATGCTCACATCGTTTTTAAAATCCGTTCCGACGACCCACCAACGCAGGATATCCGCGCCCATTTGGGTGATCACATCTTGAGGGCTGATGACGTTGCCTTCGGATTTACTCATCTTTCGGCCTTTATCGTCGACTAAAAAACCGTGAGTCAAAACCGCTTTAAACGGCGCTTGGTTCCGTGTCGCAACGCCGATTAAAAGAGAGGACTGGAACCACCCGCGATGTTGATCGGACCCTTCTAAATACAGGTCCGCAGGAAATGACATGCCGTCACGGCCTTCGAGTACCGATCCAAAACTTGATCCGGATTCAAACCACACGTCTAAAATATCTTTTTCTTTGTCGAAATCCTTACCCCCACATTCACTGCATACCAGATGAGACGGCAATATTTCAGCCGCAGACTTCGAAAACCACGCCATCGTTCCTTCAGCTGCCACGACATCTGCCGCCGCTTCATTAAACTCACCCGTGAGCTCTGCGTGATTACAGCTCTTACAAATAAATGCCGGGATGGGAATGCCCCAATACCGTTGCCGAGAAATACACCAATCAGGCCGGTTTTCCACCATCGCATAAATCCGTTTTTCACCCCATGCCGGATACCAAGTCGTCGCACGAATTTCTTCCAGGGCCCGTTCCCGCAAGGTTTTGCCGATGCCTTTCATCGGCTCATTCATCGCAATAAACCATTGCTCGGTCGCGCGGAAGATAACCGGACTCTTACAGCGCCAGCAATGCGGATACGAATGCTTGATAAATTCACATTTCAAAAGGGCGCCCAGAGCTTCTAGTTCCTGACAGATCAGTTTGTTGGCATCAAAAACCGCAACACCGCTCCATTTGACATCCTGAGTAAATTTTCCTTTTGCATTAACCGGCATAATAATCGGCAAGTTGTATTCCAGCCCGACTAAATAATCTTCCTGACCATGGCCGGGCGCGATATGAACAAACCCTGTTCCATCTTCTTTTGTCACATAATTCGCGGTGACAATTCCGGAAGCCCGGTCGATAAACGGATGACGTGTTTGTGTCCCGAAAAGATCTTTTCCGGTGATCTTACCGATGAGTTTGACATCTTCTAAGGCAAGTTTGTCCACGAGCTTGGACTGTAATTCCTCAACACAAATATAAAGCTCGCCGCCCGCAACCCGGATGATAAGATAATTAAAATCCGCATGCGCCGCAATCGCAACGTTAGCAGGCAGTGTCCAAGGCGTCGTCGTCCATACCAAAATAGATGCAGAATCTTGTCCGATGAGTTGACTCAAAGCTTCAGAAGGCTCGGTTACGGCAAATTTGACATAGACCGACGGGGAGCGGTGATCATGATATTCGATCTCGGCTTCCGCTAAGGCTGTCTCACAGTTTGAGCACCAATGAATAGGTTTTTTGCCGCGATACACCAGTCCTTTTTCGGCAATCTGGCCGAACAACTTAACCACGCTTGCTTCATACGATTTATCTAACGTGAGATAGGGCCGATCCCATTGCCCCATAATGCCGATACGTTTGAATTCTTCTTTTTGGGCCGCGACATAATCCAGGGCAAATGTTTTACAGCGTTCGCGAAACCACGGGATATCCCGCTTTTTGTCTTCCTGATCTTCTTTTTTGAGTTCTTTTAAAAGCTGGACTTCGATCGGGAGTCCGTGACAATCCCAACCTGGAATAAACGTGCTATTCGCGCCATTCATTACGGCCTGACGAACCACGATGTCTTTGAGAACTTTATTCAAGGCATGTCCCATGTGAATATTGCCATTCGGATAAGGAGGCCCATCGTGAAGCACGTAATTTTTAGTGGCGGTTTTTTGAGATACCACCCATTTTTTATCTAAATTAATCTCGTCCCAATGTGACAAGAGCTCCGGTTCTTTTTGCGCAAGCGATGCGCGAATCGGGAAATCCGTCTTTGGCAGATTCAAGGTTTCTTTTAAATTTATTTCCGGCTGCTGCATGCCTTTTTATATCCTTTCAAATCATCCATCACATTTTTTCATAAAGACCAGTAGTATAGCCAATCCTCTATGACTTTGGAAAGTAATGCGACATAGAAACGCGGGGAATCGTGTCTCTATTGCTATGATATACTTCATTTATATTGATTTAGTCCCCGAATCTGTCTAGAATCGGGCTTATTTCCCGGACAGATTAAGACACCAACTCATTCTTATAAATAAAGGATACGCCTATGAAAAAGACCGCATTCTTCACCCTTTTAGCTATTATTTCTATTTTAACTCTGACGTCCTGTCAAAAACCGGCCGCTATAATAAGCGAAGGAACAGCTGATCCGAATGGGATCCTAAAGCTAAATCTCGGCGCAGAACCGACAGTTCTCAATCCTATTTTATATACGGACGCCGCATCAGGCGGTGTGGTTGACCTTATTTTTAACGGGTTATTCAAAGTCAATAATCAACTCGAACTCATTCCCGATCTGGCAACCGCTTACACCCTCGGCGATGACGGAAAAACCTACACATTCTTTCTCAAGAAAAATGTCTTATGGCAAGACGGAAAACCCTTTACTGCTGAGGATGTCGCCTTCACGATGAGTAAAATTCTAGATCCGGCCACCAATACCGTGCGTCGACCTCAATATATAATTAATGGAAAACCAGTGCGATTTAAAGTTCTGGATCCTTATACGATCCAAGCCATTTTGCCGGAACCGTTTTCTCCGTTTTTAGTCTCAATGGCGATCGGAATGCTGCCCAAGCATTTATTAGACGGGCAGAATATCAACACTGCCTCCTTCAACCGCCAACCGGTCGGGACAGGTCCATTTAAATTCAAAAAATGGGTTTCCGGCCAATATGTCGAACTGGAACGAAATTCCCTCTACTTCGGCAGCAAGCCGAAGCTAAAAGGCATCCTGCAAAAAATCATTCCCGATGCCAACACCGCTCTTGTAGCACTTGAAAAAGGCGAAACTGATATTGACCAGGTGCCCGCCAAAGAATTTGACCGAATTACCCAAAAAGGTCAGCTGCAAACTTATCGCTATTACGGCTTGTACTACACCTTTCTCGGATTTAATCTCAAACACCCCCTCTTATCGGACCATAAAATCCGTGAAGCAATTGCCTATGCAATTAACCGTGATGCATTAACAAAAAGCGTCTTAAAAGGATTCGGAAAACCTGCCACGATCCCTGAAAGTCCGGTTTCCTGGGCTTATCCAAAAAATGATAAAACAATTCCAACCTATTCTTACAATCCAGCTAAAAGCACCGAAATCCTGACCCAACTCGGCTATAAAAAGAATGCCTCCACCGGTTTTTTTGAGAAAAATGGAAAGCCGATTGAGTTTACCGTTATTACCAATAAAGGCAACAAAGACCGTGAAAAGAGCGCGACCATTATTCAGCGTTACCTACAAAATGCCGGTATCAAGCTCAATATCCAGATTATGGAATGGAGCGCTTTTGTCAAACTATTGAACTCCCCACAAGATCCGAAGCCATTTGACGCCGTTCTTCTGGGCTGGTCTACCGGCATTGACCCGGATGGTTACAGCATTTGGCATTCAAGTGAGTATCCGAGCGGGTTTAATTTAATCGGATATGCCAATCTGAAAGCGGACCAACTCCTCGTCCAAGGCCGTCGCCAAACTCAAAAAGAAGACCGACAAAAAACATACGCCCAGCTCTATAGCGTTATTTCCGGTGATATCCCCTACTATTTCATGTTCTATCCGGAAAGCACCGTCGGGGCGAGCTTGAAACTCCGAGGTTTGTCAAAACCCGGTCCGGCCGGGCTTCTCAATAAAATCGAAGATGTCTACCTGGTAAAATGACGTCGTTAAAAAATCGGATTTTAGGGCTTATCCCTCTTATTTTAATTATCACATTTCTCTCGTTTAGCCTGATGAAACTGGCGCCGGGAGATCCGACTACGATGATGATGGACCCTAAAGCAACCGCTGCCGATGCCTTGAGAATCCGGCACAACCTGGGGTTGGATAAGCCACTTTTGGTTCAGTACGGGCTCTGGCTCAATCAAGTCATCCATGGCAATCTTGGCTATTCGCTGGTCACAGGAAAACCGGTTTTGGGCTCAATTACCGAACGGTTACCGGCGACACTGCTGCTTTCGGTGACGTCATTGGTCATTATCGTCGGACTAAGCCTTCCTCTCGGTCTGCTCTCCGGCGCGTATAAAAATTCGGCATTCGACCATGTACTGACAATCATGGTATTTATCGGATTTTCGATTCCGACATTCTGGCTGGGCATGATGTTAATTTTGTTTTTTTGCGTCACCCTGAATCTCTTTCCGACTTCGGGGTTTATTGATCCCGGGGTAACAGGTCTCGTCCCTACCCTGTTATCCGTTCTGTCTCATCTATTTTTGCCGCTTTTGACCATTGTCATCGGAGGATTCGCCGGACTCACACGGTTCCAACGGTTCAGTGTGATCACGATTCTTCATCAGGATTATATTAAGGCCGCGCGCGCCAGAGGATTATCTGAAACTCGGATTTTATTCAGACATGCCTTTAAAAATGCAGCCCTACCGCTGGTCACTTTATTAGGATTAGAATTACCGGGGCTTTTAGGTGGCGCCTTTGTAATCGAGTATATTTTTGCGTGGCCCGGCATGGGGCAACTTGGCGTAGCGGCCGTTTTTTCGAGAGATTATCCGATCTTGATGGGCACCCTTTTGATCGGCGCTTGTTTGATTATTCTAGGCAATCTTCTCTCCGATCTAACCTACCGCCTTATCGATCCGAGGATTCGCACATGAGCGCCAAGCGCCATCGGAAACAACCGACCGGATTTTATATCGCGATTCTTTTTTTTTCGGTGATGGTTTTTCTGGCAGTGATTGTTCCGTTTTTCCCCAGCCTAGATCCGAATCAATTTAATCCGGATGTCAGTCCCGAAGCGATGCCGCCATCTCTTGATCATCCGTTCGGAACCGATGATCTGGGGCGGGATGTTTTGCTCCGGGCGATTTTCGGTGCGAGGATTTCCTTGGCGGTGGGATTCGTTTCAGTAGGGATTGCATTGATTGTCGGAGCCGCGCTAGGATTTTTAACCGGCTATTTTGGAGGGCGATTCGATAATGTGATGATGCGAATTGTCGATGTAATGATGAGTATTCCCACGATTTTTCTGATTTTGATTCTTCAATCCAGCTTCAAGCCTAGCATTTTGAATATCATGTTGGTAATCGGATTTACCAGTTGGATGGGAATTACACGATTGGTAAGAGCCGAAGTGATGAGTCTTAAAGAACGTCCGTTTATCCTAGCCGTTAAAGCGAGAGGGTTCGGCTCTTTGACTATTCTCAGGCATATTATCCCGCATACGATTAATCCCATTTTAGTGACAGCGACATTGGGAATCGGCAATGCCATTATGTCCGAATCGGTCCTCAGCTTTCTGGGGATGGGCGTTCAACCGCCGAATGCGTCGTGGGGAAATATGCTGGAGAATAGTCTGTCGTTTATGTTTGACGCACCGTGGATGGCGATTATTCCTGGCTTGCTGATTACCCTGACGGTCTTGGCACTAAACTATATTGGCGATACATTACGGAGTCGACTAAATCGGAGTGAACACCATGCTTGAAGTCAAAAATCTTAAAACCGTCTTTTCCGTTGAATCCGGCACCCTAACTGCTGTCGACGGCATTTCCCTTACTGTCCCCCCGGGCAAAATCGTCGGCATTGTCGGTGAATCCGGGTCAGGAAAAAGTATCACAGCCCTCTCGATTCTGGATCTTCTACCTGCAAACGGTAAGATTACTCAGGGTGAGGTCTTGTGGAACGGCGCCGATCTTTGCCAAATGCCAGCCAAAGAAAAACGGGATATCCGTGGAAGCCAAATCGGCCTGATTCTGCAGAATCCTCAAGCCTCGCTGAACCCTGTATTTACAATCGGCAGTCAGATGATCGAAACCATTCAACACCATCATAAATTGCCTAAAAACCAAGCGAAAGAAATGGCCATCGATTTACTTAAAAAAGTCGCGATTCCGGATGCCGAGCGTAGACTCGATCATTATCCGCACCAATTTTCTATGGGTATGTGCCAACGGATTATGATTGCGTTGACGATCTGTATGCAACCAAAACTCCTCATCGCCGATGAGCCGACTGCGTCTCTGGATGTCACGATTCAGTCTCAAGTACTTCATCTTCTGGACCGGATTCGGCATGACTACAGCATGTCGATTATTCTTATTTCGCATGATCTGGGATTAATTTCTCAATACTGTGATGACTTGTACATTATGTACCTCGGCAAAATCGTCGAGCATGGGTCTCCCCGGACGATATTCGAAAAGCCTTTACATCCTTACACTCAGGCGCTTGTTGCCTCGATTCCGACATTTCATCACAAAACAGAATTACCGAGCGCATTCTCAATGACCGATATTCCGAGTCCGTTAGCTATTCCGTCGGGATGCCGGTTTCATCCGAGATGTGTCCATTGTATGGATATTTGTACACAAAAAGTCCCGAATTTAGAGCCTCATCAAGACCGGGAAGTGGCATGTTTTTTGTATTGAAGTCCTCACAGCATTTAATACTGACGGCTCAAATATCAAATGCTACAATATAGGGTATGCAAAACACACCGGACGAGCAGTTCAACCAGTTACTCGAAGAAGAAAAGCTTAAATACCAGCAAACATTACAAAAAAAGCTCAAAATTCACCTACATGAGCTCAAAAACCTTGTGGCGAGTATTGTCACTTCCTCTCAATTAATTACCCGTGATAGTCTTTCTCCGGAACGAAAAGACCGGATGAAAGAAAATATTCTCAAGACGGCCAATCGGTTCGGAGATTTAGTTAAAGAACTTTTAGCGATGGATTTTAATGAAGAACTAGTCATTGAAGAAGTCAGCCTTCATGACATTTTGACACAGGCAATCGATACGCTCACGGTTGCATTTGAATCAAAAAACATTCAATTTCATACCGACTACGACGACAGCGCCCCTTCTATTCACGCGAATCGTGAAGAGCTTTATCAGGTTTTTCATAATATTATTTTAAATGCCTGCGAAGCCATTTCTGAGCTCAATCGATCGATATGGGTCACATGCAAAACAACCGACCACCAGATTTTGATTAAGCTAAAAGATAACGGACCGGGCATTCCGGAAGACGTCTTGCCTAAGATCTTCGATGTTTTCACTTACGGAAAAGAAAACGGCAACGGCTATGGGCTTAAAATCACCCTTGATATTATCCATAAATATGACGGCAATGTAGATGTCAGCTCAAAAGTAGGTGAAGGAACCACATTTACCGTCACATTTCCAGCAAAAAACTAGCTACTTCAGACTTCCCTTTGAAGATTCACTGGGCGGGACAACTTGCTTGAATCGATCATGTTGCGCCATATGACCGGCACTGATCCCTTCCGTTCCCAACGCCCTAAGCGCAGATAAATTCATCGCCAGACCTAAGGCTGCCATTGCGGAGCTAAGGTTTTCGGATGTGATATTATCTCCCGACAAAATACGCAGGTTCGTTGCTACTCCCGGATGCGCTACTGGTAAGCGTCCCACGACACCGACCGGAGTCGGGACCTCGATTTCTCCGATCAAATTCCCCTCGCTATTCAGTGTCCAGGTTGCCAAAGGGCCGTATCGCTTTTCCCCCGTTTCGGGATTGATGCCAAGATGCCGAGCATGAAAATGAGCGGCACTTTCCAGAGCCCGCGTGTCTTGGCCCGTGCTCAATCCCAACGCTGAAATCCCGTTCATAATTCCTTTATTATGGGTCACCGCCCGATTTTCATCATGCAAGGCGAATTCCGATCCCAAAGCAATGTTTTTGGCGACAATATCCCCGTTCCATTTACCGAAAGCTAAGGAAGCCGGAGAAAGCATCACAGTCGCGCGGGTAATACGCTGAGAAGCATTGTTAGATAAAATCCTAAAATTGGTGTCCCATTCGGTAAGTTCCCTGACCTTTGGCGCCAGCGCTTCGGCAACCATATTAACGAGGTTAGCGCCCATCGCATCCCTAACATCTAACCTAAACTCCAATACAAGCATTCGTGGTGTTAATTTTCGAACAGAAAATCCATCCCGAAACCCACCGCCGCGATCTGTCATACTTCTAAGCTTGGCCACTTCGCCTAGGGCATGCGCCTTTAAAAATCGTTCAATATCATCCGATTGAAGTTTTTCCATAACGAGTTCCGGAGTGCAGGGACTTGCTTCGGGTCGAATCAATTGAATCTGCCCGATAATAATTGGTTCGGCAGGATAGGTTTTAAATCCCCCATTTTTGGCTATTAACTTCGCTCCAAAAGATGCCGCCGCCACGACAGAAGGCTCTTCCGTCGACATCGGAATCGAAATCTCTTTCCCATCAATGACAAATCCGGGGGCCACTGAAGCCGGTAAGATAAAACCGCCCACGACATTTTCACCTAATTTATCCAGAACATCGACAAAAGCCGGGTCAGGCATTCCCAAGCTACCCGTTTTTAGACCTGAAGCGGCTTCAACTTTCTGTTGTCTCACCGCAATTGAATCACCCCGTAGTGATAAACGAGGCGGCGCTGTCGAATCCGTTTTAGAGGTCGAATAAGGCCTGACCTGATGTGAAAATAAAGGCTGCCGTAAATCAGGAATTCCGGATGAGCTGGGAAGTGAAATAGTTTTACAAGCGACCGCCCTTGCGATAGCTCCTGCATGAGGCAATATCTGCCTGACACAAACCGTAATGCGTTGCATAGAGTGCTCCTTGTTCAAATTAAGATAAGATTTATTGGGATCTTTTTATTATCGAAATGAGAGTGGGTAAAAAATCAAAAATTTATCGAACTTTACAAAACGCGGAATATCGAAAAAATTTGACCGTGCTTTTCTTTTAATAAATATAAGAAAGCCGCAATGGCGATGAGGATAGCGGCTAATAATAGATAGGCCAGATATCCCGAAAATAGGCTCACGCTATACGCCAAGAGTCCCAACACGACACTCGTGGCATAAAAAAACAAAACAGCCTGCTTATGTGACAATCCAAGATCGATTAATATGTGATGAAAGTGGCCGCGATCCGGCTGGAAAATCCCTTTTTTATTTTTTATACGTCTGAAAATTGCAAAAAACGTATCTGAAATTGGAACACCCAAGACCAATATCGGCACAAAAAGCGAAATCGTAATCGTGCTTTTCAACACCCCAAAAATCGACATTGTGGCAATCATATACCCCAAGAACATCGAGCCGGTATCCCCCATAAAAATCTGGGCGGGTGAAAAATTATATCTCAGAAATCCAAGGCAAGCACCCACCAGAGCAATGGCCAACACTGCTGCCTGGACCTGGCCGTTATTCAGCGCCACCAGTGAAATCGTAAACGCAGAAATCGCCGCAAGACCTGCTGCTAGCCCATCAAGCCCATCGATGAGATTCATTGTGTTGATCATGCCCACAATCCAGATGATCGTCAGCGGAAGTGCGATCCATTCGATATATAAAAGCCCGCCGAACGGGTTTGTCACAAAGCTGATCGAAACCCCGAAAAACCATGTAATACAGGCCGCTAGGATCTGCCCGCCTAACTTCACAAATGGATTAAGTGAATAAATATCATCTAGAATGCCGGTGATAAAAATCACGCTAGCTCCCAACAAAATCCCGGCAAGCGGCCCATCAATCGATGAACTAACAAATACCGTTACCATGCATCCGGCAAAAATCGCGATTCCGCCGACTCTTGGAACCGGTATTTTATGAACCTTGCGAGGATCGGGCTTATCGACGAGGCCTGCTTTTACAGCAAATTGCCTGACCAGCGGCGTTACTAAGAAAGTTACTGAAAATGCGGCTAGAAGTATGGCGAAGTAAGAAATTAAGTTCATTAGTTGGTTTAATCCAGGAATTAACAAAAAAAGCTAAAAGTTCACAAAGGATAATGCATTTTGAATACTCTTTCAATGCGGCTTGCTTGACAAATCGGCCTCAGGATAAAAAAATGGCAGCTCTATTTAGCGAAAGGAAGACCGACAGATATGAGTCAAAAACGCCTTGTTTCAGGTATTCAGCCCACCGGAAAAATGCATCTTGGAAATTATTTAGGTGCGGTCTCAAACTGGGTCCACCTGCAAGATGAGTATGAATCTTATTTTCTGGTCGTGGATCTCCATTCATTAACAACCGTCTACGAAGACCCTGAACGGCTCCGTCAGGATAAACTAGATCTGGCCATCGATATCTTAGCGGCAGGGGTCGACCCGGCTAAATGCGCACTTTTCCATCAAAGCGATGTTCCCGAACACAGTGAACTTCATTTATATTTATCGATGATTACGCCGCTGCAATGGTTGATGCGGGTTCCGACTTACAAAGGTAAAATCGAAGAAATCAAAGGTAAAGATTTAGACACCTACGGATTTTTGGGGTATCCCGTTTTAATGGCGGCGGATATTCTGCTTTACAAAGCTCAGGTCGTGCCGGTCGGTCAGGATCAACTCCCTCATCTGGAATTGGCTCGCGAAATAGCACGCCGGTTTAATAGCTTGTACAAAAAACCCGTTTTCCCGATGATCGAAGAAAAACTCACCCAATACCCGGTTCTGCCTGGATTAGACGGCCGAAAAATGTCGAAGAGTTACCAGAATACGATCCCGGTTTCAGCAACGCCTGATGAGATGCAAAAACTTGTCATGAGTATGCTCACAGACCCCAACCGCAAGCGGAGAACCGATCCTGGCAATCCGTACATTTGCCCCGTATTTGCCTATCACAAAATCTACAATTCACCGACGAGACAAGAAGAAGTCTCGGTTGGATGCCAGACGGCTGAAATCGGCTGTGTTGATTGCAAAAAAGAATGCGCCTCACTTTTAATTGACTCTCTCGGGTCATTTAGGGCGCGTCGTGCGGAACTTATGAAGGACACCTCACAAGTCAGCGCCATATTAACCAAAGGCGCTGAGAAAGCCCGAAATATCACCACTCAGACCATTCGGGAAGTAAAACAACAAATCGGTCTTTAGACGTCAAATCAAAAATGCATCTTGGCCGGTATCAATCATACTGCCTTGTTGAGGCTGGCTTCCCTTATTGGGTGATGACAACGGTCTGAGAGGTGCGGCTTTTCCATCACCGCTTAGATCAAAGTGAATATCCATGCCGTATTTTTCTTTCATCATCTCTTCGATTCCCGATGCTAATTTTTCGGCATTAGAACCCGATTTATAAAATTCCATATTTGATCCGTCAGCAGCTGTGGCCATCTCTGTCTCCTTACCTCTAGGCTAATAATGACTTTGCGATAATAAGTGCCTCTTCTTTTTTTTCAGGGCACTCCAATACTGAATCACGAATGATATGAATTAGCTTCAGATCTTCTTGAGTTAAATCGTGTCCGATAATACCCTCTAACTTTAATGTCAAAAGAACTTCAGCCAAGACAATATCGGTATCCCGGGTTCCGATCATAGGCAACAATCGTTTTAAAATAAACGTAAATTGCTCATGCTTTGTCAGGGCGGAAGACAATATTTCCTCCGGGCTTGGTTCCTTGTGTTCGGTAATCCGGTTAGCAGGTTCCATCATCCGAAGATGGGATTCTATACTATCCATAACGACACCCCTCTCTTATCTAAAAGACTCATACTGGCTCCCACACATGACGCTTCGGCCATCACCATTTACTAGATCGTAAAATGGATAGGGGTACATGCATTGAAGTATTATGGTTGATCGAAAACCAATCCTTCGAATTCTTTTAATGTCTTTTGGAAATTCTCGTAATCCATGGAGTAATAAATATTACGGCCTTCTTTACGGGATTTGGTGATTCCGGCTCTTTTCAGAGTGTTAAGATGATGCGACGTTGTAGACTGCTCTAAGTAGAAGTGTTTTTCTACGTCCTGAGCGTACATCTCGGTATTTTTCTTGAGCAATTTAATAATTTCAAGCCGTTCCTCATTGGCCAGCGCCTTGAAAAATTTAATAAACTTGGTATTTGATTCGTTCACTGTAACTTTTCCACCCCCACGTATGACTGCAAAACACTCGGAATAAGAATTTGACCGTCTTCGGTTTGGCCATTTTCAAGTATCGCAGCAAATGTTCTACCGACGGCAAGCCCAGATCCATTAATAGTATGTAAATACTGTACTTTACCCGTCGTTTTGTCCTTATACCTTATCATGCTACGGCGTGCTTGAAAATCCAAAAAGTTCGAGCAAGAGGAAATTTCCCGGTAGGTATTTTGAGACGGGAACCAGACTTCGATATCATAGGTTTTAGCGGACGAAAACCCCAGATCTCCCGAACAAAGCTTCACGACGCGATACGGTAAGTCTAAAGCTTTCAAAACCGCTTCAGCATCATTTAATAGCTTTTCCAGCTCATCCGCAGATGAGGCCGGATCGACTAGTTTAACCAGTTCGATTTTATTGAATTGATGTTGGCGTATCAGGCCTTTGACGTCTTTACCGTACGAACCGGCTTCTTTTCTAAAGCAAGGTGTGTGGGCCGTTAATTTCATCGGCAATAGTTCTTCATCTAGGATTTCATTCCGGTATAAATTGGTGAGCTGCACTTCTGCCGTCGGGCTTAACCAGAGGTCACTTTCCTCGGCTTTGAAGAGATCCGCTGCGAACTTTGGAAGCTGGCCGGTGCCGGTGAGCGATTGGCTGTTAATTAATGCAGGCGGCATAATCTCGGTATAGCCATGAGAGCCGGTGTGTAAATCCAACATGAAATTGATGAGCGCGCGCTCGAGCTTTGCGCCCCACTTTTTGTAGACAGCAAATCTGGCGCCAGATATTTTGGCGGCACGTTCAAAATCCACGAGGTCCAACGCAGTGGCTAATTCGTCATGAGCTTTTGGGGTAAATGAAAACGCTTTCGGCACACCGACGACACGTACTTCCTGATTATCGGCTTCGGATTTTCCGGCCGGCACATCTTCTGCGAAGATATTTGGCAATAATAACGCCGCATCACGGGTTTGCTGTTCCAAAATCTGGAGACGTTCCTGGTCCTGCTTAATTTTTTCGGCTAGTTGGGTGAGTTCCGCCAATAATTCAGGAGTCGGTTTTCCCTTCGGCGTCATTTGGTTACGCTTGGCTTTGAGTTCATCGACTCCCTGCAGAACGTCCCGCCACTCGCGATCGGCCTTCATATAGGTTTCCAGAAATTCAGGTGGGTAATGACGGGCATCTAAACAGGCTTTGACGTGCTCGGGTTGGTTGCGTACGAGTTGCGGATCGATCATATGATAGTATCCCTTCTATAAGATCCTAAATTTTTGAAATAAGAGGTTTTGAGTTTAATGGCGTCCAGGGTATCTTTTACTTTTTTGTCTTCATTATGCCCTTCAAAATCGATAAAAAACAAATACTCGCCCAGCACTTCTTTTGTCGGGCGGGACGAAATTTTAGTCAAATTAATATCTCTGTCGGCGAATTCACCGAGTACTTCGTAAAGGCCGCCGGACTTGTCTTTAGTCGTCGATAAGATCACGGAGGTTTTATCTTGCCCTGTGGAATGCGTCTGTTCATACCCGATTACCGCAAAACGGGTCCGGTTATTCGGATAATCATTGACGGAGGAATCCAGGATATCTAGTCCGTATAATGTCGCTAATTCACGATTGCCAATCACGGCTACAATTGGATTTTCCAGATCAGGCGATATAGCGCCTTTTACCATCTGCTCCACAGCGACCGCGGTCGAAGAGGTTTGATGAGTCCGGACCTTTGGAAATTTTTGATGAATATAATGTGAGCACTGCGCCAATACCTGGGGATGCGACATAATATCGGTGATAGACTCGATTCTGCATCCAGGTAAGCTCATTAAACAATGAACGACCTCTATACTTAATTCAGCGTTTACAACCACATTTTCGCTCTGAATCATTAAATCCAGCGTCGTCGTCACAGACCCTTCAACCGAGTTTTCGACCGGCACGATGATCTCGTCGCATTTTTTCTCGCTTAGCCAGGTAAACAAGTCAAAAATCGACGATGCAGGCATCGGATCTGCGAGCATATTATGGCGCTTCAAATAGACATCTAGAGCCATATTGGAAAACGTTCCGGGTGGCCCCAGATAGGCCATTTTTTTCATGAAAGCTCGGGATATAAGCTATATTTTGCAGAAAGAGCTGCGACTTTCTGGGAAGCAGCCGAGCTGACAGCGTCATTTCCGATATTATGAACCACCTCGTAAATTAAGCCTGCGATGTCATGCATATCGGCTTCAGTCATTCCTCGTGTGGTCACAGCCGGCGTTCCGATTCGGACTCCAGATGTAACAAACGGGGTTTGAGGATCGAATGGAATGGTATTTTTGTTCACGGTTATGCCGACTTCATCCAGGGCATTTTCAGCTTGCTTACCGGTGATTTTAGCACTTCTGAGATCTACTAACATCAAGTGATTATCAGTCCCGCCGGAGACGATTCTGAGGCCGTTTTTTTCTAAAGCGCCTGCCAAAGTCTGGGCATTTTTGATGACTTGTTTTTGATAGGTCGTAAATGACGGTTCTAATGCTTCTTTAAATGACACCGCTTTTGCTGCGATGACATGCATCAAAGGCCCGCCCTGAGAGCCTGGGAAAACCGCTTTATCGATTTGCTTGGCATATTCGGCTTTGCACATAATCATCCCGCCGCGTGGGCCGCGTAAGGTTTTATGAGTAGTTGTAGTCACGACGTCTGCATAAGGCACCGGACTTGGGTGAAGACCTGTTGCGACAAGACCTGCGATATGGGCCATATCCACCATTAAATAGGCACCGACGGATTTGGCGATTTCGCTGAGTCTCGGAAAATCAATGATCCGGGAATAAGCAGAGGCCCCGGCAATGATCATTTTAGGTTTGGTTTCGTTTGCAATACGGGCGAGTTCTTCATAATCAATCCGCTCATCGGTTTCGCTGACACCGTATGGAACCACTTTATAATAAGCGCCTGACATATTTACCGGAGATCCGTGGGTCAGATGACCTCCGTGTGAAAGGTTCATTCCCATAATCGTGTCTCCCGGCTGCAAAAGCGCGAAGAATACCGCATTATTGGCAGATGCGCCTGAGTGAGGCTGAACATTGACGTGATCTGCACCGAATAAATTTTTGGCCCGTTCGATTGCGACGGTTTCGACGATATCCACGTATTCACAACCGCCGTAGTAACGCTTATAGGGAAGCCCTTCGGCATATTTATTAGTCAAGCAAGACCCTTGGGCCTGCATCACGGCAAGAGAGGTAAAGTTCTCGGACGCGATTAACTCGATTTTTGTGCGTTGCCGCCCTAATTCTTTGATGATCGCGCTTGCGATTTCGGGATCCTGCGCTTGTAATTGGTCGAAATTATTCATTGTTTAGTTCACCAAACCTATCCTATTTATTTTGTACTCTTGCGAGGTTATCGAAAGAATTATTATATCACCGGCTATAAAATCCCTTCAATAATGAGAATCTATCTACCGGGACGGCACCCACTTTTGCCAGGATTCGGGGACGAAGCGCAGTGCCGCCTTTTGGATATCGTCCTGGTGCCTCTGATAAAGAATCCCCAGATAAATGACACCAATACCTAAACCCGATAATACAAACGGGAATAAAAGCGAATGCTCGAATACTCGGTAAGCCAGGTGGCAAATGTAGCCGACAACGCCGATCGCGCCTAAAATAATAAAAATGTTACGCTGTAAAAAGATCGAGAGCCAGATCAGACCGATATTAACCAGTAAATATAAAAACCGCGTAAACTCATTGCCGGAATCCATTAAGGATAGTCCGCCCCAAAACGCGATCCCCCCAAAGAGATATCCCCAAAATGCATAATCCGTCGTCGATTTCCGATCCACTAAATAAGCGCCTAAAATCATTCCGATGCCAAATAATAACGCCACCCAAAGCTGCCCGTTAAAATGAAATTCATACCGCCCAAATATCAGAGGCGTCACATCAATCGATAAAAACCATATCGACAGCGCAATCGGTGCCGTTAAAAACGGAAATCTGAAAAAATGAAGCGCTGAAAATCCTGCCGCAATCGTTCCCACTTCCATGAGAATCCAGCTTCCCTTCATCCATGTGTAATAACCGTGATAGACACCGGGGTCTCCCATCGGCCAAATACCGGTCGCGCGTTCAAGCCCGTAAATCGCAAGAGGCACCATGCACACGGCCATCGTCACAAAAAGACCGCCGGGAATCTTGCGGTTAGGCTGCTGCCAAAGCCGGTTTCCCAAAAATAAAAAACAAAGCCCATATATAATAGAAAGCAAAAACAACCCGACTCCGCCAAATCGCTCCCAAGTAGTGTTCATCAACCACGTCATCGCGGAAATCACAATAAATGCGCCGGAATAATACGCCACGTGAGCATATTCCAGCTTAGACGTAGTGACCTGTTGAGATTCCAATTTGGCCCATAACCGGTCGGATTGGTCCTCAGCAAGAAAATCGGCGGCCGCATTTTTGAACTGGTCTTTATCAATTCTCATTCTGCTATTCACCTTTCTTTAGATAAAAATAATAAAAATATCGCTCATAAAAGGCTAATTGTGGCATAACATCGCGTTTTTATTGCGATAAATCGAAGGGCCCTAATCATAACTCAAAGTCTCTTTATTCGGAATAATAAGCTGTCTTGTGATGTTTAAAAAAAGAGGATCGCCTGTTAAACTTGAGGGCGTTATTGGACCTCAATACGAAATCCAAGGTAAGGAAAAGACCTCATGCAACAACGACTCCCCGAATGGTTTAAACAACCGCAAAGCAAATATCAGGCAACCAAACAACTCTCCTCTCTCTTAAAATCCGAAATTCCAAACACCATCTGCCAAGAAGCCAAGTGCCCGAATCGTTCCGACTGCTGGTCTAAAGGGGTTCTTACTTTTATGGTTCTGGGAACGGTTTGTACGCGGACCTGCGCGTTTTGTAGTGTAAAACATGGCAAGCCGCTTGCACCTGACCGCACGGAAATTAACTCCATTCTCAATGCGATTGAAAAACTTAACCTGCGATTTGTGGTCATGACGTCGCCTAACCGCGATGACTTAAAAGACGGAGGCGCTTCGCATTATGCCTACCTGATCGAGACCATTCGGCAGCATCACCCTGAAGTCAAAATCGAAGTCTTAATTCCTGACTTCAAAGGCAATGTGGAGTCTCTCAAAGTCGTTATCGCCGCCAAACCGGATGTCATTAACCATAATATGGAAACAGTGTCACGGCTTTATTCGACCGCCAGAAAAGGCTCGCTATATAAACGTTCCCTTCAGCTTTTAACCACAATTAAAGAATTTGACGACACCATTCTTACCAAAACCGGCGTGATGGTCGGACTCGGAGAAACTGTAGAAGAACTGACTCAGACATTCGAAGATATCAATCACACCGGCGTCGACATTGTCACCGTCGGACAATACCTCAAACCGGATAAAGAAAGTCTGGATATCGCCCGTTATTATCATCCCGATGAATTTGATCACCTTAAAACTGTAGCCGAATCTCTTGGTATTCCGTTTGTATTTTCAGGACCATTGGTTCGCAGTTCGTTTTTAGCCGAGCACGTATTTGATAAAACATTATTGGTCGCACGTCGTTTAAATTCTGCCAGAGAAAAAGCTTATGTCACCCCTGGAGCTTAATAGCGGGCTTTTAATTTTTGCGTATCTTTTAGGCTCGATTCCGTTCGGACTTCTGGTCGCCAAAGCCAAAAAAGTTGACTTAAGAAAAGTCGGATCCGGCAATACGGGTGCTACAAATATTTACCGGGCGCTCGGATTTAAATACGCGGCATTTGTGTTTTTGTTAGACGCGGTAAAAGGGTTTATTCCGACATTTATTAGTATGCTGATATTACATTCTGCCTCAATGGCGATCATTGTCGGGTTAATGGCTATCGTCGGACATTGCTTACCGGTGTTTGCCGGATTTAAAGGCGGTAAAGGTGCGGCAACCGGGCTTGGAGTGTTGCTTGCAATCAGTCCGGATGTCTTTTGTATCACGGCGATTTTGGCTGCGGTCATCATTTGGATCACACGTTATGTCTCACTGGCCACGATCTGCAGCTGTATTATTTTGCCTGCATTGCTGGTTGTTTTTCATTATCCCAGGTCTTATGCGTTGATTGTCGGCGCGATTTGCCTGTCTGTCCTTTACCGGCATAAAAGCAATATCGGGCGGTTGATCAAGGGGCAAGAAAATAAAGTTTAGGATTGGCTGATGGACACAAAAGAAAGTCTTAGAGCACGACTTCTTTTGCAGCGTCGTCTTATTTCACCCGACCGGCGTCAATCGGCAAGCCTGCAGGTTTGTGATCGACTGACCGCTTTATCCGACGTCCAAAACGCCCACCATATTGCCGTCTATATCGCGATTGATCAGGAAATTGAATTGGCGTCATTTATCGAGTGGTGCTTTACCGAGGAAAAAACACTTTACGCACCGGCCTATCATACTGCTTCGCAAGCCTACGTCTTAACACGATTGCATTCAATGACAGACGTTCAAAAGGGTCGTCACGGGGTGTCGGAACCGCCGTTATCCGATTATTTGATTCCATCTAACTTTGGCCAAATTGACGGATTTCTGGTACCTGGCATTGGATTTGACCGGCAAGGATATCGGCTCGGATTCGGAAAAGGCTATTACGACCGGCTGCTCATTGAATTTTCGGGCCTTAAAATCGGAATTGGATATGAAGAACAGATCATCTTCGCCTGCCCTGCCGACCCGTGGGACGTTCCGATGACGATGGTCGTGACGGAAAAGTCGGTTTACTTACCCGCCGAATAAGCTTTTTAATTTACCCATAAAACCGGTCCGCGCTTTTGGCTGTGTGGATTGGGAGGTTGCTGTCTTTTTTCCTTCTTCTTCTTTTTCATTAGCGACGATAAAAAATGACAATGCCTCGAAGTCATTTAATCCGATCGGTAAGCCTTTTTGATTCACCAAATAGAACCATCTGGCGGATAATTTCTGAATATATTCGGTTGAGCCCATGATGTGAAATTCATTGAGTAGAATTTCTTCCCATTGTGACCGGATCATTGTAATGACCGAGCTTTTCGGCACAACAGGTTTGATGCCGTGGCGGCTAAGCGATAAGTAGGGAATTAAAAAGCGGTCTACCCTCTCTGATTCCAGCGCCTTTTGAACCTGAGAGTCTAGTTCGGCTTTGGATAAGGGTTTGGTGTCGCGGGCGTCTTGTTCTTTATAATAGCTTGAGCTGATGTCGCTGGCGACGGTATCTAATTGAGACGAATTTGCCACAGCTGAAGATCCCGGCGCACTGGCGGCTGCTTGAGCCACTGCCGCGGTTCCGCCACCGGCAGGTGCTGGGGCAGCTCCTCCACCGGCAGCGGGTGCGTCACTCGATGCTGCTGCGGCTTTGCCCTTAGGTTTTGGCCGGCCATCGATAATCGCCACGATTTCTTCGGCAAACGTCTCAGTCAGCGTGCCGCCTTGCTGTTTGACAGTCTGAAGCCAAAAATCAGTCAACGCATCTACAAATTCATCGGTATATCCCCCGCCGATCCCGGGTAAAATCTGAAGCCAGCCTTCTTTGGCCGGCTGCGGTTCAAGTCCGGTGGGAATCGAGAGATTTTGACCGCCCGATACTAATTCCATATAAGTCCGTAAAAATCCTTTTGCGTCCTGAGCGCTAATGTAGCCGTTTAAATCGCTGGTTTGTGACATGTTTTATCCTCTGGCGGTATGATTTTGTACGATAAATTATATTATATCTTCATGAGATACGCATAGGAGTCGTTTATCTTATGCATTTTTTCTTCTGCGACTTTTTTAAATTCACCCCCTAAATGGTGGACCCGGTCAGGGTGATTTTTCTTGCAGGCTTCCCGGTAGGCTTTTTTAATACCGTCTTTAGACGCGCCGGGAGAAAGACCTAGTATCGCATAATGCTTGGTCGCATCATCTACTTTGGAAATACCGAATAAAAATCGGATTCCGTCGTGATCCTGCCGAGATATGCCTAGCAAGGTGACGATTTCATCGATTACTTCTTGCTCCGCATGGACTAACGCCTGATCGGAAAGCGCGACTTCATAGACCAGATCGAGCAATAATAGTTTGGCCTCATAATTAAATTTGGCTGAAAATTCCAGGCACACTTCACTGAGCGAAAAATGCTTTTGTTCGGAATAATGTAACAAATCGGTAATCCATATCAGTTTTTCTTCCGGGTAGTTAAGACGGGTCCGAAAATAATTCAGAACAGCTTGGATCTCCCGATGATCGGTTTTGTCGTCTGCTTTGATGACGTGTGTAATAACGTGAATAAATAGCTCGCAAAATCGCTTGTTATCAACAGTCTGGTTGTGAATCTGATGGTCGATAGTGCGATTTTTCTTCACTGTATTCGCAATATAATAAAGGCCGATCCCCACTAAAATCAGGGGAAATAAGTTAATCAGAAGCCCCAACATCACGCCGAATAATTCAGTGATAATACGGATTCCGCCAAAAAGGGAGATCAACATTATGCCTAACAAAAAGTAATAGATGCCATTGTTGTAGTTCCGGTACTTCATATAGGGTAAGACTCCTTGCCGATCGATAAATTTCTCCCTAACCATACCAGAAACCCACATTTTTACAAAATCGGGACACTGGCCTACCCTATTAGATTGAATAATCATGGATGTTAATTTATGATTCTAAGTCGTTATAAAAACAAGTTAAGGAGCTTTTTGACACTATGTATAAAATCGGAGTTATCGGCGGAGACGGAACTGGCCCTGAGGTGGTTGCCGAAGCCTTAAAAGTATTGCATGCGGTTGAGAAAAAATTCGGGTTATCGTTTGAATTTACACATCTCAATTACGGCGGAGATCGCTACATTAAAGAAGGTAAGATCCTGGATGATGCCGAAATGGAAGGGCTTAAGGCCTTTGATTCGGTTTTGTTAGGCGCAATCGGACATCCGGATGTTAAACCCGGAATTCTGGAAAAAGGGATTTTATTAAAAGTCCGTTTTGGACTGGACCAATATATCAATGTCCGCCCCGTTAAATTATATGAAAACGTTGAAACACCCTTAAAAGATAAAACCTCCGAAGATATCGATTACGTGGTTTTGAGAGAAAACACAGGCGGGATTTATACGGGAACAGGCGGGATCACGATGAAAGGCACTGCTCACGAAGTCGCCGTTCAATCGATGGTCTATACCCGCCACCAAGTAGAGCGCTGCTTACGGTTCGCGTTTGAATACACAAAAAAACGCCACTTGGAAAAATCTTGGCGCGGCCTGACTCAAGACGAGATCGATAAAGGATTCACCGGTAAGCTGACGCTTTGCGGTAAAACCAATGTTCTGACTTATGTGTTCGATCTCTGGGAACGGGTCTATTACGAACTGGCCAAAGAATATCCGATGGTTAAAACCGACTATGCTCACGTCGATGCGACCTGTATGTGGATGGTCAAAAATCCCGAATGGTTTGACGTGATCGTCACTGAAAATATGTTCGGCGATATCATCACCGACTTAGGCGCTATTACCCAAGGTGGAATGGGAATTGCCTCAGGCGGAAACGTGAATCCCGAAGGTGTTTCGATGTTCGAGCCGATCGGTGGATCAGCGCCTAAATACACCGGCAAAAACGTGATCAATCCATTAGCTTCAATCGGATCAGCCGCGATGATGCTGGAAAACCTCGGTGAAACCAAGGCCGCTCAAGCGATCGAAAATGCCATCCAAATCGTCATTAAGAAATTGAATTCAATGGCGGCAGGAAAAATGGGATATTCGACGACTGAGGTCGGGGATTTGGTTGTAGAGTCGTTGTAAAAAACCTGTCAAATAAGAATCGCAATAAAATAAGAGACGCGATTTATCGCGTCTCTACGGTTCAGTAATGAAGTTTGTCATTCCAGCGAAAGCGGGAATCCATTGAAAACACATGATTTCTGGATGGATCCCCTGGTCAAGCCCGAGGATGACATTACACAGGTTATTGATGGCCCAGAGAGACCAATGTTTCGCCATCCCATGTCCATTTTAGACGTGGTCGGTCTTTTGCAAGGTCACGGCCGAAGACATAAGCGGCTAAAAGAGGAACTGCGACACTAGGTTCAACCCAGGCCATTGCAAAATGGGCATCAGAATCAATCTTACCCCATGACTGAGCTTCGCCAAGAGTGGAACTAGAGAGGCCGCCATCGGCGGTTACGGCGGTCGTAACTTGAATGGCATAGTCGTGACCCCGTTCGAGACCATAGAGATAGGCCATGACGATAGAATCGTTGACATAATTTTTAGGAACACCGCCGGCAACATAGATTGCGGACGTCGCGGGGGATTTGACCGTTAGCTGTAGGATTTCGTGGTTATCCTGAATCGCGTCGATACAGACGGATTTACGGCCGGCCTGGATGGCCCTAATGCGGTGCGCGGTTAGACCGATGCCGATCGAGGAATCATTGAGCGCGGGTGCAAAAATCGGCACGCCGTATTTGTGACAATTGTAGACAATCGAATTCTCATCGCTCAATTTTGAGCCGACGAAGTCCATATATTGGCGGGACGAATAGTTGCCAGGCTCTATTTCGTCGGCGATAAGGCCGCACCATTCATCGGTTTCCCAGAATTTTTCTTCGTCCACATAGGTATCATAAATCCGGTCGATCCGAAGATCGTGCAAAACCACGTCATCCGAATTCGGGGTGCCCACATAGTGTTGGCTGCCACGGGCCTGATAAATATCCTGATACAAAATCGCGCCGGTGGACACCACAACGTCTACGACTCTGTTCACAATTAAATCCACGATCACCTGGCGCAATCCCGCTGCGATCAGCGGCCCGGCCAATGCCAAAAACACCGTCGGACGACGTTTATCCAGCATCATTTTTTTAAGAACTTCCCCGCAGCTTCCGATATTACGGGCCTGGATCGACATCCCGCTCATCTGCTCGACAAGATCTGCAACCGTCATCGTAGCGGTCAATTTCACCTGGTTAACCGGTTTGTGTAAAATCTCGCCTTTTTGTTTCCGCATTTCTGGCGTGAGCTGGTCGTCTAAATCAAATACGCCTTTTAAACCATCTTTTTCTGTCAAAATAAGCACCTCCGCATTAGAATGTGTTACACGCTGTAATGTAGCGTAAAATTAAGTCATCTATAATACTAAGGAAAGCAAAAATGGACAAACTTAAAAACCAATTCGCACTCTCGTTTCCCGAAATCGAAGTCGGCATCGTGATCGATGAGAGCAACCGAGCCGTCGGGACTGCCATGGCGCAAAATCCGTTTCCGATTATTTTTCCGTGTCACCGGGTGGTAAGGTCAGATGGGAAAATCGGGGCATTCGGTGGCGGGATTTGATTGAAGGAGAGGTTATTTGGGTTTGAACGGGTGGGTCGAAATTTATACTTAAGCCACAATCTCTAATGCCTGCAATACCGCCGCTATCTGATCTTTTTCGTTAGGCGTTACCTCCACTAAAGGAAGACGTGGGATGCCGACTTTGAAGCCCATTGCATGCAATGCGTACTTGAGGGGCGCCGGGTTGCTATTGATAAAGAGTACTTTGAAGATCGGGTTTAAGTTGTCTTCGATTTGGTAGGCTTCTTTTTGGTTTCCGGCGGCGAATAGCGTCATCATGTCCTTGATTTGGCGGCCGACGCAATGGGACGCAACAGAAACTACGCCATATGCGCCTTCTTTCATAAATGCCAGTGTCAGGCCGTCATCTCCGGAATAAATCAAAAAGTCGGGGGGCGTGAGTTGGCGAATTTTGGTGACTTGTTCGACACTTCCGGCGGCTTCTTTGATCCCGATAATGTTCGGAATTTCGGCCAATCGGGCGATGGTTTCAGGCTCCATATTGCGGCCTGTCCGGCCAGGGATGTTGTAGAGTAAAATCGGAAACTTAACGGATTCGGCGATGGATTTAAAGTGCTGATAGAGGCCTTCTTGGGACGGGCGATTGTAGTAAGGAACGACCTGCAGAGACGCATCTAACCCAAGTTTTTCGGCTTCTTTTGTTGAGGCGATGGCGGTTCGGGTGCAATTCGATCCTGTTCCGGCCATTAACTTAACGCGGCTACCAACGGCATCTCGGATAGTTTTGAATAATGTAAATTCTTCTTCGTGGGTCAATGTCGGAGATTCACCGGTCGTACCTGCTAATACGATCGTGTCGGTTCCCGTCTTGACCAGAAATTCAGCTACCTTGATCGCTTCTTTATAATCCACATCACCTTTTTCATTAAATGGGGTAATCATAGCGGTCATTAAACGTCCGAATTCAGTCATACGGTTTCTCCTTTAAATTTATCGAAGTGAGAAAATTATACACCCGGAAACGGCAAAAAAATACCCCCGAATGGCGGGGGCATTTTCGGTAAGCATTATATCAAGCGGAATTTAAGCAATAATTCCATATCGACGTGCTAACTCCACAAATTCCTGACGATTATCTTGAACTTGCATCGCCCGAACCGTATCCAAAATATCGCTTTGCTCTTTTAAGCTACGAATCGCTTTTGGCTCAGCTTCGGTAATAACACGTGTCTTAAGCAAGAAGTTCAAGTCTCCTTGCGGCGGTTGAGGATATAAAACACCGTCTTTGAGCGTGGTATGAGTAGGAAGGTCACAGGCACGGTCTTTGATTGTTTCTAAAAGCTGTGCAGGATGAGGATACATATTCACATTCTTATTTAAATAGGTGATCCCCCTGAGCGCCGTCACAACATCCGCAGCCGGAGTCGGGGCATTAAATCCTGGGTGGACGTCAGATTCAAAGCAATAAATACGGTCGTCACTATTACTATAGGCAAAAAAGCCACCTTTCTGAGGGTCCAGAGGTGGCGTCTTCTGACTAACAGATGTCATCACCATTCCATATCCTTCTTCACCGGATTGAAGTCCTAATGCAATTGCAGGTAGGTCCAACGCAGATGTCTGAATATGATCGGTATCTTCGATATTATAAGAAATGCCGAGTTCCAAATGACTGACTTTGTCTTTGTATTCTCCAAACGATAAACGGATTTTTTCACCTGACGGGCTAAGGTGAAAAATCTGATTGTCCATCACTTGCTGCATTTTCATTGCGCCATGATTGTGGAGACGAGGCACCGATGATGCCTCTAACTTAACTTCGCCACCTTCGATTACATAACCCGGCATAGCTTCCTGAACAAGAAAAAAGACATTGTCACGGGAAAACCCTAAGAAGTTGAACCGTTCTAATTCTGAAATAATCTGATCCGCTGTCTGAGCATTGACGACAATAAGCTGTATTTGAAGCGCTACCACTTCATCCAGATTTTCACCATGCTCGACAGCCAGCTTTCGAATATCAAGAACCGTCTGCATTAAATGACGGACACCTAGCGAAATAGGCAAAAGGCCAGAAGCAACCGAATGAGTCTCTGCTCTTTGTGCTGCAGTAAGTGTTTTATTCTTCTTAGCTTCAGCATCATCGGCGGCATGTTTAAGATGGTCCGAGTCTATAGCATCAATGACTTCTTGCGGGGTAATGACATATTTAGTTCCCATCGCCAAGCGAGTCGCTTCTCCTGCTGCGGTATGCTCCATTAAAATGGTTCCATTCAAAATCGCTCTTTTTGCAGATTCGGTCTGCATTGTCTTAGGATCAAAAACATATAAATGTTCCCTGTCAAAATCTAATTTGACGGTATCTACGCGCGAATCCTTCAAAATTTGAGCTTGAATAGCAGGTATTTTTAAGTCTGCCATGCTTACCTCGGCAAGAGGCTTTTCCGTGGCCCGGCTAACCGCCTCTGCAATATGGGCGATAACAGAACTTTGGTAAGTTTGAAGCGTCGTTAGATCCATCTGAATCCTGGAAGAATCTCTGATTTCTGCCGACTCTCGTGGACTGGAAATAACTTTATAAAGGGGCGTCTGCATTTTCTACTCCTTCGATTGCAATATGGGTTAAAAAAAAGGGAAACATTCTTTATCGAAATGACCCTCCCGAAAATTGCATTCAAATTATCCATTGCTTTACCGCCTTTTCACATTCCGCTAAAAATCGGTCATCGTAGGTATTTATGACCACGCTGTCTGCGTCTTTTTTGTACTCGGATTCATCGGCCTGAACCTCACCGATTTTGGCTTTTGAGCCCACGGCTTTAGCGACAGCTTCCGGGGCTGCAATAATGACCAGCATCTTGTCACAGGTTGTGCGCAGTCCGATCTGATCGATCAGGGCTCCAACAATGATGACCCGCGGTTTATTAGGGAGCCATTCCAGATACTGAATGACCCGATCCCGTATTTCGGGATGCACAATTTGATTTAACAAATCGAGCTGAGCAGGAGAAGAAAAGACCATACTACCCAGTCGCTTCCGATCGACTTCGCCGGATTCGTCAACAACCTCATTCCCAAAAAATCGGGTCAAAATCCGAATAACCGGCGGTACTTTTAAGATGTCATGTCCGACAACATCCAAATCAATTAAGGTCGCATCAAACACCGAGGCCAAATGCGCCGCCGCCGTCGATTTACCCACGCCTACCCGGCCTGTAATTCCGATAATCATTTAGTCGTATGCTCCGTTTTCTTCGATATAGCGCACAATATAGTCCGGCACCCACTGTGAAATATCTTGGTTTGCGCGGCGCTCGGCGCGAATATCCCGGGACGCCACATCCACCGCTTCGTCATCAATAAAGTAAAAGCGGTGCCAATCGTCCTTTGAAAAATACCGGTCCAGATACGCTTTCGCGCGATCTGGATCTGCAGATTTTTCACGATTGACTACAATAAAGGATATCATATCCAGTAAGTCTCGGGGGCTCTTCCAAGTATGCAGCTGATAATAACTGTCGGAGCCGATGAGATAATAAAACGGTATACCCGGGTTTTCTTGCTCAAACTGCCTGACCGTGTCTACTGTCCAGGACGGAGAGTGGCGTTCCATTTCGATCCAGCTAATCCGGCAGCCTTCTTTTTTTGCGGCCCGTTCCAGCATGGCTTTCCGATGGGAAAACGGCGTCATAATCGCGTCTTTATGCGGAGGGATATGGGTCGGAATCAAAACGACGTTTTCAATAAACGGTAAGGCTTTTGTCCTGGCGATCATGGCTTGATGGCCATTATGAAACGGATCGAATGCTCCGCCGAATAATGCCGTCCCGATCAAGTTAATAGGCTTCTTCCCGGGCCAGCACGACAAAAAATGTTTTGAAGATAATTTTGATGTCGAGGCTCAGTGACCAATTCTGAATATAATACAGGTCGTATTTGACTTTATGTTCCGGCTTTCGGGTCAAAACGGAGCGGCCGTTAACCTGCGCCCATCCGGTGATACCGCCCAGCATCTGATGACGCAAATGAAAATGAGGAATGGACTCATTAAACTGTGCGACAAAAAATGGTCTTTCGGGACGCGGCCCGACCAGGCTCATTTCTCCATTTAGGACATTGATAAGCTGTGGCAACTCGTCAATCGAAGTTTTCCGAAAGAAATCTCCGAACCGGATATAACGGGTTTCTTTGCCTTCATTGACCATCACAGGGCCGGTCCGGACTTCCGCATCCGGAATCATGGTTCGAAATTTAATCATATTAAACAGTCGGCCGTCTTTGCCGACGCGTTCCTGGTAATACAGCACAGGTCCGTTCGGCGATACGATCTTAATTAACACGGCCACAATCAAAAATAATGGAGATCCGAGAATCAACCCCAGCGCCGACACGATAATGTCCGCTAACCGTTTAATCATCATGGACACCGGTGACGGTTGTATTTGATCTGTATAAGTGAGGCAAGCAATACCGTCAAAATCGAGGACTTTTAAGCGCCCGGGATGGCTCATTCCCACATCAGACACCATTCGCAGTTCGATTTCCTGTTCATCGCAAAACGAGACTAATGTATTGAGTTGTTCGGAAGTGTAGGTTGTTTTGGCCAAAAAGATGACTTTGATCCGTTGATCCAGGATAATCTGAAAATCCTGATCAGCTCCCAGTAATTGAAAGCGGTTCCGAAGATGGAAATGCAAGGTTTCCGGTACTTTATTATCAAACGTCCCAACATAAAAAAGCCGTAAGCTCGGATAGAGAATTAAGCGTTCAGCAATATCTTGCCCGATCTCGTTTGCGCCAATCATGCATGTCCGGACAGCCCCGATGCCTTTTTTCAGCAAAGCCAATTCAATGCGGTAAAACAGATACCGAGAAACAAAAAGAAATAAAACCCCCAATCCCCACGCATAAAACATGACAAATCTAGAGCCCGGAAACGATTTATAAAGAAAGCTCAAGGCCATAATTTCAATTGTGGCGATCGACACAGCTTTGATAATGGTCAGATATTCGTCTACTAACGGCATTAATCCGGTGAATTTTCGATAGAGTCCGGAATAATAAAACGCAACAATCCACAAAACCATGATCAAGCCCATAAAAGAAAAATATGGCTCGACCTGGGCGTCTTCATAGACTTTTCCAAACGGCACTAGAAAGACGCGGTGAAACACCCATCCGATCTTAAATTTCAAACTGTAGGCTAAGATAAATATCACAGGGATACAGAGCAAATCCACGATAAATTTACAGATGATTAACAAACGCATTTGATAAGCCGATCCGTTATTCATACTTCGGCGTCCGGGTCATCAAAGTATGGATAGCCGCTGTAGGCGACTTATTGTCGTGCAGCATCGAATAGATTTCATTTACGATCGGAAGGTCTAAGCTCAGCTGACGTCCCATTTCATAAATAATTTTGGCTGAGCGGACCCCTTCTGCAACATAGGCAGGGTTATCAGTTCGAAGCACTTGGTGCCGGGCCAGTGATAGACCGACCTGATAATTTCGGCTTTGCGTTGAATGACAGGTCGTAACCAGATCCCCAAGACCGGAAAGTCCGTAAAAAGTTTCAGGCCTCTTGGCGCCACAGCCGACCCCGAACCGGCTCATCTCTATTAAGCCTCGGCTAATCAAAGCGGCTTTGGCATTTGAGCCGATATCAAGACCGTCACAAACCCCTGCTGCAATAGCGATTATATTTTTAAAAATTCCGCCGACTTCGACACCCCGTTTATCGTCGGACGCATAAACGCGGAAATACGGCCCGTTTAATAGAGATTGAAAAAAAGCAGCCGTATCTTCCTGAGGAGAGGCGACTACGCTGAGCGCGGGTTTTTCGAGGGCAATCTCATAGGCTAGATTCGGGCCCGATAAAACCGCTACCGATGAATTCCGGCACACGTCCGCAACATAATCTGAGATAAACGGCATGCCCGGATTATCGAGTAACCCTTTTGTTAAACATAGAATCGGAACAGATCCCAAAAAGTGACAGTCCGTTATGACCGAGATATATCCGGACGGAATGCCGATCACCACCGCATCCGCAGACATATCGGCTAATTCAGAGGTGGCCTCAATTTCGGACGGCAATAAAATATCCGGCAGGTAGCGGCCATTGGTATGATACAGGTTGATCTCATCCGCAGTCTCTTGCCTGCGGGCCCATAAGCGGACGCGATGACCCTTTTGTGCGATAAGTTTGGCAACGGTAGTTCCCCATGCCCCCGCGCCTATAACGGAGATAACACTCATACTGGCTCTTTCTGTATCATAGGTTCAACTCTAACGTAAAATTCCTGCGGAGGTCAAATTAACAGGATGCGCCGCTCCGAAGGTGTACTCGATGTCTTCCCATAAAAGACTGATGTTGTCCTATACACTGGATGATGTTACAAAATTAACTTGTAAAACAAAAACTATTTAAATCCTCTATAAAGGAGAGTGCCCCGTGACTAAATGGCTGATCGGATTTTTGATTCTATTTTTCTTAGCGGGATTTGGGTTATCCGAATGTAAATCTCAGCGACGGCCAGATATAGGAGTCGCCGTTATCCAACCGTTTTCAGGCACTAAAACACGAGGTGTGGTTCGATTTATCCCCGAGCATGACCGCATGCGGGTTCAAGGCAAAATCACCGGACTTGCGCCAGGCTGGCATGGATTTCATGTGCACCAATTGGGCGACTGTTCGTCACCTGACGGCTTGTCCGCAGGGGGTCATTTTAATCCGACGCTTAATCATCATGGCAACACACACGGATCTATCCGCCATGCAGGTGATCTAGGCAATATTCATGCAGATATGACCGGCACTGCGACATTTAATAAAACCGTTCCTGAAATCTCATTTTCCGGCGATGGATCGATTATCGGGCGATCGGTGATCGTTCATGCCAAAAAAGATGATCTCGTTTCTCAACCGACCGGTGGATCAGGCGCAAGAGTCGGCGGCGGCGTTATCGGCCGGGCACTGGAATAGATACTTTTATGACGATTTCCATCGGCACTCCGGCATTGTTATTCCCCGCTATTTCATTACTACTTCTGGCCTACACAAATCGATTTTTGGGGCTATCGGCACTGATTCGCAGTTTATATGCCGAACATCAGCGAACCTCTAGCCCTACCGTTCACGAACAGATCATCAGGCTCAAAAAAAGGGTTCATTTAATCAAAAATATGCAGGCCGCAGGCGTGCTGAGCATTTTGTTTTGCACGATTGCAATGGTCGGCCTTTTCTTTCAGTCCCCAGTCGTAGGCGCATTTTTTTTCGGGATCAGTTTATTCTTGCTGATCTGGTCGCTGCTGCTGTCTTTTTATGAGATCCATATTTCGGTGAATGCACTGAATCTGTTGCTGGAAGACATGTCAGAAGAAAAAGGCAAATAGAGCCCGTCCAAAACCTTAACGCGTTAGATTAAATTCCAGAGCCGGCCCGAAGATATTACCGGCAAAATAGACCAGCCTTCCGGTTTGGCTATCGAGATGAATCGTTGCCCAGGTTATGACAGCGGGATTATCCGGTTTATCCGACTGAGGCATAAGCTCATACCGGTATTTAACGACTGACACATTGCCGGATACGAAGGTCTCGAAAGGAATTCCAAAATTCGCCAACACCTTATCTTTTGTCGGCACATTATCCGTTGCCAATTTGTTCGAATCAGCTTTCACGCTGCCGTCATCGAATACTTTTCCTTCTCCGAAACTTTGCAATGCCTTTGCAATCGCAATAGGATTAAACAGGCGGGATAACTGCACCGGATAGTAGACACGCGCCACTTCATTGTTTTCATTAAAGTAAATCTGGATCTGAATATCTTTTCCAGCTTCTCGAGCTGCGTTGGGAGGATAGAGTTTCTTCATTGAATACGTCCACAATTG
>CAMDBA010000008.1 GCA_945888995.1 bacterium UBP8_UBA817
AATTCAGTCATCAGAAAGGAGAAATTCAAATGTCAATTGTAGCAGGAAAAAAAGTTGCGTATCAGCAGGGAAAGGTAGAGGTGAAGCAGAGTATTAGGTCCGTTGGAATAATCGGCACTCGGACTTTAGGCTTTCACCATGCGGAGAAAGTAGGCTTAGTCACCGAAGATCTTCTAGGCAGAGGCTATCACATCGCCTCAGGCGGTGCCATCGGCACCGATCAGTTCGTCATTGATCGCTTGCTCGATCTTGGCCGTTCCCACGAGGGCACCGTCTATGCCGCTTGGAAACACTATCCCGGCTTCCCCATTAAAGTTCGGGCCTTAGTACGAGAGTTCAAAGAAAAAGGCGGCTCCATCATCTGGGGCCAAGCCGAGGGAAAAGAGCCTGCTTTCGTTCTCAAGACCGCCTACCTCTCCCGCAATGAGCGTCTAGTCGAAGCCTGCTATGGTCTCGTTGCCTTCATCAATGGCGATTCCAGAGGCTCGATCTATACGATCAAAAAAGCCGCAAAAAGACACCTCCCTCTAGTCGTGTTTCCCATCGCCTGCCACCTCCCCGAAATTACCTCTGTAAAGTGGGTCCCTCTTCGCTGCGGGGGTTGCTGGGAGGGCGCTTTCAAGGCGGCCTACCTGCGCTAGGGAGATGACCATGACAAAACATACCCTCCTAAAACTCAAAAGCTCTTTAGAAAAAGACTCGATAGAATCCTGGCTCATCCGCTTCGTCTGCAAACAGCACGGTTGTAATGTCTTCGATCTGCTCTTCGATATCGCTAGCCATGGCTGCTCGTCCGGCGCAGTCTCGGAGCTCATCTACACCCGAGATTGCCTCAACTTCTATGACCGTTACGAAGAAAAGATCTGGGAAATGGTGATGCGCTTTTGTGACGATACCGGCCTGAGCCTTGGCCAGTTCATCGACACATGCAATTCACCGATCACCGATGAATACAGCTTCAAAGTCACTCTTACCTGGTTTGCCGTCGAACAAGCCGCCGACCGCCTGGCTTGTCAGTGCCTGCCATATTAGGGGAAATCAAAATGGCACAAAAGAAAGTCACTGTATCCCCCATTGCGCCGGGCGGGGCGGGGCCCGGCGACGCTGCATCCATTCAGTTTCCAGTCAGTCTGTATATTCGCGTTTCCACTGATCGACAAGCAAAGGAAGGTGATTCCCTCGAAGAACAAGAATCTGAGCTCAAAAAGTTCTGTGATTACCGAAACTTTCAAATCAGAAAAATCTTCATCGAACGGGGCAAATCCGGCGGGAACACCAACCGCCCTGAATACCAAAAACTCGTTAAAGATATCGAATCCGGCAAGATCAAAGCCGTTGTCGTTAAAAAGCTGGACCGGTTATCACGGTCGCTTCTCGACTTCGAAGCCCTCATGCTCAAGATGCAGGAAAATGACGTAGAATTTATGTCCTTACGAGAAAACTTCGATACCACGACCGCCATGGGAAAGGCCATGCTTCGGGTCGCCCTGGTCTTTGCTCAACTCGAACGGGAGCAAACCGCCGAGCGAATCAAAGACGTCATTGCCTACCGGGCAAGCCAAGGCCTCTACAATGGCGGCATCCCAGCATACGGCTATGACAATGTCGAAAAGCAGCTTGTGCCACATAAGCAAGAAAAGAAGATCATCGAATTCATCTTCGACACCTTCCTTCATAGCAAATCCACAACGGTGGTGGCCAAAGAGCTCAATGCTATGGGTTCTCGCAATCGTACAGGGAGTCTTTGGGACAAACGGCAAATTCAAAAAATCCTCAAAAGATCGCTCTATGTTGGATTGGTCCAGCTTCACGATCAGAGTTTCGAAGGTGCCCATCAGCCCTTGGTCAGCAAGCTCAAATTCGATCAAGTCCAAGAGGTTTTTACAGAGAAAACCTTTAATGCGCGTTCGGGTAGATCGAGAGGGTTTTTACGAGGATATATTCGGTGCGGAGATTGTGGGCAGGCGCTTTGCCCAAACTACACCCGAAAGAAAAACGGAAAGATGTACTACTACTATCGCTGTGTCAGTACCCTTAACAGCATTACTCACAACAGGTTATGTAGCAGACCTTATCTCCCGATTGAGGATGTCCACGACAAAGTGACGAAAACCTTTCTTGAATATGCGTCTGAGCAGGGTCTTAGGCGAATTCAAAAGGATATGGAATCTCATAACGAGCGCATCCAAAAAGAAATGAGCTTGTATCAAGCGGAGCTAACCCGCCTTCAAAACAATCTGGCTCTCATCAATCAAAAGAAGGAGCGTTACTTAGACTCTTTGGTAACCCACGATTTTTCCCCTTCTGAGCGCAAGAAGATCAACGACAAGATCGATGAGTTTTCTCTTGAAGAAAAACAGCTAGAAGCCGCCATCTATCGCCAGAAATTTGACATTCAAGAGAGGCAAGAATCGTTGCTCACCATTCAGCCCTTTAAAAACGTCATGGTGAAGTTCAAACTCAATCGGGAGGTGATGAATGAAAAGGAGCTCAAGGGCTGGCTCAAAGAAGCGGTCGATACTATTACACTGTTTTCTGAAAAGCCGCTCAAAATCCACTTTAAACACCTAAGGGCATTGCAAAATATGCCCTAAAAATCATCACCGAAAAAGTCGCAATACCCCTGTTTTTGCCCAAAATGCCTCGTGCGCCCAAAAACGGGCAAAAACAGCGGGTTTTGAGTTCGTCGAAAAAGGTGTTCAACCGTCGGCGACACGCGAACTCACATCATTTCGCAGTTCGTCAAAACCGCGACTTACTCGCTGGCGACTTGCGAACCCGTCCAATTTCAACGCTGCTCGACAAGGCTTCCAACAGTTCGAAATCAAGCCCCGTCAAGCACCGGCGACTCACGAACTGAGCACAAAGTGATTGGTTAGGCTAACTTTACGTAGTGGTGCGCCTGGCGCGATTCGAACGCACGACCTTTTGCTCCGGAGGCAAACGCTCTATCCAACTGAGCTACAGGCGCATTAGCTTCAAATTTGAAGCATGGTGGAAGATATAATATACTACCCCTATGATTCACGCAATTATTATGGCAGGTGGAAAAGGAACACGGTTTTGGCCGTTGTCCCGCGCAGTTAAAGCCAAACAATTTCTTCAAATTATCGGTAACCGCACTTTACTAGAGCATACGATTTCACGGCTTCACCCACTGACAAAAAAAGAAAATACCTGGATCGTGGGAAACCATGCACAAAAAAAATTCTTCGCCTCTCTAAAAGGTACCGTTCCCACACAGCAGATCCTATTAGAACCATGTGGCCGCAATACAGCGCCCTGTATCGGCTGGGCAGCCCTTGAGGCTTTTAATAAAGATCCTGACGCCACCATGATCGTACTACCTGCAGATCATTTCATTGATGATACAAAACGATTCAGACAGACACTCAAAGCCGCCACCGATCATATCGCAAAACATCCGGATCGACTTGTCACCATCGGCATTCAACCAACATTCCCTCATACCGGCTACGGATATATACAAGCCGAAGACAACCAGGAAATCACAAAAGTCCGGGCATTTAAAGAAAAACCGGATACAAAAACAGCCCAAGAGTATATCAATAGCAAAACATTTTTCTGGAACGCCGGAATTTTTATCTGGAAAGCGGCTACGATCCTGGACCTGATCAAAACCCATTTGCCAACCATCTATAACGGACTGCAAGAAATTACGACCTTAAACAACCAAAAACTTTCGGCAAAATCACATACCGAGGCGTTAAGTAAAATCTATCATGCCCTGGAAAGTATCTCCGTTGATTACGGCATTTTGGAACATGCCAGCGATAAAATTGATATGATTCATGCGAATTTTGATTGGAACGACATCGGTAACTGGCCGGCTCTGGAAGATTTTTGGCCGAAAGACGCTCATCAAAATGCCACAAAAGGCGAACTCATCAGTCTGAACAGTCATCGAAATCTCGTTCATTCGCCACATAAAATCGTGGCATTAATCGATATGGACGACATCATTGTTATCGATACTGAAGATGCCCTACTAATCGCCCCTAAATCCAGCGACCAAAAAATCAAGCACCTCTACGACGAACTTCCCGGGCACCTGCAATAATGGCACCTTTTTCACTCCTCATTCAAACCAATTCACCGGGTGAAGTCAGCACATGGCTACGCCCGGTTGTCACAACATTTAAATCGATGTCCCCGGACTCTACTATCAACGTATTCCTGACGCCCTGTCAGTATGCAAGCGGAAAAGAAGCCGATGTGGCCAGATCAATCGAAGGTGTAACAGAAGTATTCACCCCTCGCCAAACAATAAAACATATCAAAACCTGGCCTTGGAAGCAGAAAAAAAACCAAAACGGCGCCGTCTTATATCTAGGCGGAGATCCTCTTTATAGCCATCTTTTAGGCCTCAAGTACGGATATCCGGTATACGGCTATACAGAACATCCGACTTTTTCAAAGCGGTTCTTCACTCATCTCTTTTACAAACACATCGACGGAGATCTGATGGGAGACCGTCTACTTAGCTATTTAAATCATGAGTCAAAACCAATACCCACAGACCCCTATTGTCTCTTTTTCACGGGGTCCCGGCTAGGCCATTTTCAGAATTTACTCCCCTTTTATAATGACTGTATCAGTATCATTCAGAAACAGCATCCTGACTTCAGAGCCAAAATTCAAATATCCCCGTTCATACCGGCTGAAATTGCCGCTAACTACATAGGGAACTTCCCTGATTGCGATATTTATACAGATCCCAGCCTAGATCGGCTTAAAAATGCCAAGTTATTAATTACAATCCCCGGCAGCAATACTGCGGAAGCAATGTACCTGCATGTACCGATGATTGTCTTTATTCCGCTTAATAATCCCGAAACATTAATCTTCGACGGGCTCCCAGGCCTATTGGCCAAGCTCCCCTATACGGGCGCGTTAATTCAGAAGTCGATCATCTGGTACCTCTCTAAACGTCCGAGAAAGAACTACGCCCTACCCAACATCATTGCCGGAAAGTCGATTGTTCCCGAAAAAGCCGGTATTCTCACAGCAGCAGAAGTTGCCGCAGATATTATTAACCTCTACTACAATCAGGAAAAACTCGCTCAAATCCAAACAAACCTAAGTAGCATTCCCAAACCTCAACCCGTCTCAGAAAAAATCTGCAAAAAAATATTAGACGTCAACCAGTCCTAAACCTCAGATAGAAGCGGTCAAATCCAAAAACGTCTGAATAAAGCATGTATTCAGACGTTTCGAATGTCATATAAAAGCAGCTTTAATAGGTAAGCCTACCGAAATGGATAATAAACGACTTGCTGATCCTGATAGGTCATAGCCTGACTTAAGCTATCAGTAGAAAGTGGGGTTAAATCCGCATTAACCGAAGTAAGGTCAATATCCAGAGAGGTCAACTCTCGTCCACTATATTCAAACTCAATGGTTCCATCTGTATTTTCAATAACCTGACTTCTACCTTGGCCACCATTAACATATAATTTTGACTGCTTGATCAAGTGATCTTGTCCGTCAAAAATACCGTTTTTATTTTGATCAAAGAACACAATAGCCTTAACCCGGTGAACAAAAACAACCGGCAATTCAAAACTGGCCTTCTGAACCGCATTAAAGTCAAAGCGATAAGGATTATTGGCAAGTAAGCGGTAAGAACTATAGATAGAAGACCGTGCCATTAACCAACCAGGTTGAACGCTATTAATCGCAAACATTCCGTTTGCATCGGCAGAATAAGGTCGATCTTCAATCACAACTTCAAACCCTTTTAATATGGGCTCCCCCTCATCCCTAACCCCGTTCTCATTTAAGTCTTCAAAGAACAATCCGGTCAGCTGAGTATTCGGCACATTCAAATTAACACCCGTATGAAAAGTGTTTTCAAAACCAAATGATACCTGATTTTCACTGCTGAGGTTAGAAAAACTGCCGGACCGTTTAACCGACGCATAGCGGAGAAAGCCTTGTCCATAAGGCGTTTGAACCGTTCTTAATTCAGCGTCACCGCTCAATAGCCACGAATAAGAGAGCCCATTCGAATATGTCTGTTCAGCACGTCCGTTTAAATTCAATGTCAGTCCAAACGGGCCTGTAATAAGAGGAATTAAATCGTAAGTGGCAACAGCAAGGCTATACGTAAGAAGAGGAAGCGGCGATTGCTGATAAAGGTACGAATTAGTGTCATACGTCGCTTCACCGGTAAAATAGAACGGTTTGAAATAATTCTTTATCCCACCGACAGAACGAGTGTTATAAAGATCCGCCCCAGAAACCGTGAGTAAACTCCGCTGAATATTAAAATATAAAGAAGAGGGCAAATACCAATCTGTTTTATAGGGATAATCCTGAACAACCGAAAACCGAACCCGTTTTTCAACGCCACTATTCGCCAGGCCTCGATAATCATTCTCTGCACCGGTCAGCTGTAAGCTAAGAAATCCGGGACTTTG
Source organism: bacterium UBP8_UBA817 (assembly GCA_945888995.1). Taxonomy (GTDB): domain Bacteria; phylum Margulisbacteria; class Marinamargulisbacteria; order CAMDBA01; family CAMDBA01; genus CAMDBA01. The sequence continues at coordinate 6,444 of CAMDBA010000008.1, forward strand.
ATAAAGCAAAGACGCATCACGCTCCCAAATAGTAGCGGTCGCGTTCGGGTCGCGACGTACGTTATAACGACCCATTAAACTAAATTGATCTGATAAGCGATAAAAGGCAGCGTTATAAAACCCGTTGTTACTGCTAAAATTCGTATAATCCGAAAGAGCTTCAAACCCAGGTTCTACATGCCGATATTGAGTGGAAAGAGAAAGTCGATCTTTCGAATAGCCCAATTTCGAAACCATCCCGAACCGATTAATACCACTGCCGAACATCGATTCAGCTAACTCGATACCAAGACTAAAAGGAGCAAATGTCTTCTGAAATCCAACCGACCCTATACCATATACAGCCGTCGTTTTGTCTGCAACCCGACGATTCACAATAAAATAAGTCCCAAAAACGGATAAATCATTACTAAAAGTCCGATTAAGCTTAAGTCCTAAGAAATCGCGGTAGCTAGTCGGGACCGACCATATATCCTTGCCCCAAACCGAATTACCGGTACGCCCAACGTAGAACGACGCCGAGGTATTACCAAGTTTAACGTCATAAAATTGTAAGCCCTGGTACTTTAAGTAAGGCGCGGTCAAATCGGAAATAACAGCCCAGTTGTCACCAATACCCACAGAAAATGCAGTATTTCGTAACTGCTGAGTAAATAAAACCATACGATTAAAAACATTATCGCGGCGCTCGAACTGAATAACACCCAGATAATCACCCCAAACAGTCTTTGCAGAGGTATTTACATTAAAAACATTCCAATTAAATGTTGTAACACTCGCCAAATACGAATTACCGGATCCTGATTTATAACCAACCGTAACCTTTAAATTACCGGATTTTTCTGTTGCAGTAGTTTCATACTGCTGCCGATCTTTCAATGCCTGCGTATAGCCACGTACAACCACCCGAATTTTCCGAAAAACCAGCTCGTCAGAGGCGTTCCATCCATAAATATAAGTCGCACCTAATTTTAAAGGTTTGAGAACAACCATGTCATCTTGCACACTAAGGGTAGCAACAGACGGATCTTCCGCAAAAGGAGCCGTTCCAAAAATAGCAATTGGAAAAGTCCCATTCGTCCCTTGCTCGATCAAAAGATCATCTGCGAATGCGGGCACAACCACCACCAGACAGAAAATCGCGATCAAACCAAATAGACGCATACTAAGACTTCTCATTTAACTACTACCGGGAATTGATTTGAAAAAACAGCCTCCTGAGAATTAGTCGATCTCAAGGTAGTCAAAATCGTATAAGTTCCAGGGGCCAGCTTAGATTTAAGGGGAAGAGAAAGAGAAAGATCGCTACCGGGCAGCAATCGTAAACTTTCTATAGGAATACGCTCTACGACACTTTTACTACGATCTACTAATAAAGCGGACCCTGTCAGTCCCAAGTGAGTATTTCCGGTATTTTTAAAGGTAAGTTTAGCAACAGGTTTTGCATCATCCATGGTCACCGAAGAAGTTACAGACAATCCCGATTTTTCAGTTCCTTCGGCCTTATAATAAACAATAGCGCCAAGACGCCCAACCAGTTTTACACTGCTTGTCGAAATAATGCCCGGAGCAGAAGGAAGATCGGTTTCAAAAAATACAACGCCGTATAAGCCACCTACGGTAGACAAAGGGGATTTAATCTCAAAATAAACGTCCTGAGATGCGGACCCTTTTAAAAGAATATTTTCTGTATACAGCTTAATAGAGCCCTTAAGAGAAAACCTTGATTTACCCGGCGTCAAAAACAACTTGGTCTGGTCGGGATTATACGTCCAGTCTTCGTAATAAACTTTAACGGAGACATCGTCAGAAGAAGTGTTTTCTACAGACACCTTAGCCACCACCGAAGTCCCCGGTTTACCTGTTAAATAAAGGCTCGGCGGATCAATCGAAATCGAAAAAGCATATGCACCGGAAACAGATACAAGTAAAAAGATAAAAACCCAAAGATAATGTTTCACCATATCCCCCCTTTATTGACTCTCTATCAGAAAATTTACAGTTCCGGAATAAATACCGGCTTGCTTAGCCGCCGGAACAATAATGCCAAACTGAACCGTAATTTCAGTTCCCATATTAGTTCCAAGTGTAAGATGATTGCGATCAATCGAATTACTGGTATAGACTGTCTGATTAACCCCCGCTCCAAGAAAAGAGGTGGGTGAAGTAGCTCCTGAAAAACTCGCAGCCATTTCAGGGGAATTAGACGAATCGCGCCAGCCTGTATGATTGGTTGGATTCCCGGGCGCCGCGTAAACACCAGCATAGACAGCAAACCATTTGAAATTATCAATCCCAAGCGTAACGGAAGAATCCGAATTCAATGTCAAAACGCCTGAATTAATAACGAGTTTCCAAGGCGTATCCGTATCATTATAAGCCCGAATAACAACCCCGGGACGTGAATTATTACTGGAAAGCCCCGCAGTAAAAGCTTCTTGAGACCGAGGAAGATCAAAATTAGTGTCCCCTGCAGTAAATGGATTGCCAGCCTGGTTCATAAAAATTAACGGCGTTGTAAGCGAATCAACAGATGTAGCGTCACTTACCTTATAGGCAACCGAAGAAAACCCGAAAGAAGCAGACGCCGTTAAAACAAGAATAAAAAAGGTCAGTAAACTACGCATTATTCAGTAAGTGTAAATTTGACCAACGTGGCATATTGCCCGGCCCGCTGATTTTGGGGCAAAGCAAGTTTAAACTTAAAAAAGTTATTGGTACCGTTCGGAAGATTAATCCCTTCGGCGTCAGTTGACTCATATACTGTAATAGGCAGAGTCGCAAACTTATCTTCACCTGTGCCATACCATTTTCCGGCACCCTCAGTCCATCCGTACCAATAAAAATTCTGATTCTCTATCACACGGTCGCCGTCACGAAAATCAGTCGCAGCACTAACTTTCAGGGACCACTTTTGACCGCTATTAGATCTTGATGTCACTTTAATTCCGGTTGGCGGAATATCATATTTCACATCGCCCGGACGCATGGCGCCGAAATCAATGTCCGTACGATCCAAAGTTAATTCAAAAATTGATTTAACCGTCACAGTTGCAACGGCCAACTGAATGGTAGTCGCCGCATAAAGAGAAGATGCTGACAGAACCAAAAGAAATAAACCTAATACTAATCTTTTCATGTTGATATCCTCCTAGTTTTTACTCAGTCATTGTAAATTTAACAGTCGTCTGGTAAGTACCCTGCAATGCATCAGTGGGAACCACTACGCCAAATCTCAAGTCGACTAAAGTCGACAATGTCACCTTATCGGCAATCCCGGAGGAATAAATCAAAACCGGAGAGGTTGTCATGGTAAAAGATTGTCCGGGTGGCGGGGTATTAATGGTACCCGGAGCAGGACTAACACCTTGATACTCTGAATAAATCGGGTACCAATGCAATATCGACAATGGAAGCGTCGCCGCAACACTGGTAGCCGTATTTATGAAGTCTGATGAAGCAGAAACTTGTAAAAACCAAGGATTCCCAGCATTAGTAACCGCTGTTATGCGTAGACCCGGATCTGTTAACGGGATATCAAACTTTGCATCACCCGGCGTCACTTTACCAAAATCCAATTGAGCGGTATTGATTCCAAGAGAAAAATTTTGAGCGACAGTAAGCTGAACCGGAAGCGAAATTCGGCTTGCAGCAGATGCCAAAGAAGAAAAAATAAACACAAAAAAAAGCGAGTGACAGATAATTACCAATAACGATTTAGACTTATTTCTCATAATAACCCCATATTATCTTTCAATCGCTGTTTTTATACAAAAAAAGAGTGCCCTACTATAATAGCAAGGCACTCTTTGATTTAAATTTATCTTATCTACGGTACAAGCTAATTGAGTCGATTCTGCAATCAATCTTACCAACAGCTTTTCTAGAGGAAGACGCAATAATTTGCATCTGTAAAAGACCACCGGAAGTTTTGAGTTGAGAAGGATTAAACTTATCGTCACCAACACCAGGATTTTCATCTTCAAATTCGGTGAAAGGAACTTTAACAACTCTCCATCCGGTCCAATTGACAGGGATGCGAGTAACGTAAAGATCATCAGCAGAAGGCGCATACCCTTTTCCTGGAGCTGTATCAACAACCCAGTTACCGTTATCGTCATCATACAATTCGATTTTCAATGTACCGCTATCTTCGCCATTTCCGAAAATCGTAAATACTAAACCTTTAAATTCAGACGCATCAAGACCTAAATAAACACCTAAGCCCCCGATGTAAGAATTAACGGTAGAACCTTCTAATACAAGTGATTTCTTTCCTAATCCTTTGTATTCAGAAATATTATTGTTTCCAACAGAGAGTAATAAACGATCAAATTTCCACCACTCTGGGTTAGCAGAAAAATCACCGTCTTCATAATCATCAACAACCTGAACAGCTGGCTTCACAACTTTCTTTTCAGGAATCTCAACACCCGCAACAACTACCGGCAGATCTTTTTGAGGAGCCGGCTTTAAAAGCTTAGCCCCTTTGATTGAAACATTTGCAGTTGAAACATTTGCAGTTGAAACTGCTTTTCTATCTACGGCTGCAACCTGGGCAACAGTAACGTTAACCGATGTTGGTATCATTCTGATCTCTAAATTATCTGAAGTACCGCCTGCGGATTGGGCAGCAAATGCAGCAGTTGATAACAAAGCCACAACAGAAATCGTCGCTACAACATTCTTCATATTTTATCCTCCTATATATTTTGGAATTTACTTTATACCAAAAACTTCTACTTTCAAAACATATAGCCCGAGTGCATTCCATGCATAGTTTGAAGAAGCTTTATAATTCGAAATCCATAGTAATTCATCATCTACAAAAAGTAAAGGCACTCTATTACGAATTTCAAAGGGGACCTTGAGCTCAATTAGAATTTTCTTTAATGACGTTAAAATAGATGAAAATGCAACACGCTCACCTACCCGTCTGTTTCGAATAATAAATGTTTTTTTGGCAAATTTTTCCATTGGCAAATACAAAACAGACTTGCCAGAAGACGGTTCAGGCGACAAAAGTACGCTAAATTGAAAAGAAAGATTAGCCTCAGGAATAGCAAGCGTTGCAGGAATAGACTCAACTGCATATTGATAGTCCAAACAAGATTGCAAACATACGGGCTCGATAACTAACTGGGTTTGATTGCGAAGAGCCCGAAAGCCACCGGACAAATTTATCTGCTTCCCACTCTGACCAGAAAGTAGCTTCCAAACAGCCAGGACCTGTTTAGATGAAATCTCCACTTCATATCCGATAACAGAGTGAATCATGTCAAAAATAAGCTGCTTTTGAATAAAAGGATGAATATTATCAAATATTCCTAACTCAATAGCGCCTCGGCCGGCTGTGTAGTGAATATGCGCTTTTAAGGGTGAAAGCACACTGGCCAGATAAGTCTGCGAGTCATCAAGATAGTCAATAATATTACCTATCGTATGACGATATGACGGATTCATTTCTTCCACAACCGGCAAAAGACGCTGCCGAATAAGATTACGGGTATAAATCAGACTATGATTGCTCTCATCCTCACAAAATGGGATTTTGTTATCTTCCAGATAGGCCAAAATATCAGCCTTTGAAACCTGTAAAAGAGGACGTATAAGACGAAGGCGATGGTAAAGCGTCAGTGGTTTAATAGAGCCCAAGCCGGTTTTAGCGCCTCGGATCAACCGATGAAAGAATGTCTCGCAAACATCATCCTGGTGATGCGCCAGCAAGACTTTAGTAATACCAAAAGATTCAGACAGACGTCCAAAAGCTTCCAATCGAAGTTGGCGACCGGCCGTTTCGGTAGAAACCCGACATGAGGCAGCATAGCCTTTAACATCAAGCGATTCCGTAACAAATCGACAACCGATCTTGACACATAGAGACTCTACAAAAAGCTGTTCCTGCATAGCCGCTTCAAGACGAAGCCCATGATTAAAGTAAACCACAATAAACGGAAGCTCTGAAGAATAATTCAGATAATAGTGAGATAAAAATATCAATAAAAAAACCGAATCAGCACCACCGGAACAGCCAATGAACAGGCGATCACCAGGCTCAAAAAGCGCATGAGTTTTAATATAGTGTTCAATCTTCGCGAAAATCAAAGAAGGATGGCTCACGAAAAGTTCCTACATTTTTTCAGGGGCGGATATTCCTAAGAGACCGAAACAAAGCCGGAAAACTTCGCGAACCTGCAATAACAAGTACAAACGTTTTGCCTTATCGGGGCCGGTCGCTTTCATAATTGGGCAGGCTTCATAAAAATTATGAAAAGTCCTAGCTAAATCTGTTAGATATTGAACCAACCTATGTGGAGAAAGCATCAAAGCCGTATCATAAATATCATCGTAAATTTGCAAGGCTTTTAACAGCAAAGTCCTTTCTTCTGGAAGGAGCACAAGCGATTCAAGGTTATTAAATGGTCCCAATATGCCAACTTTTTCAACAATACTACACATCCGCGCGTGGGCATATTGAACATAGTAAACCGGATTTTCAGACGACTTTCTGCTAGCCAATTCAAGATCAAAGTCCAATTGAGTATCTGCACTTTTTTGAATCAGAAAAAACCGGGTTGCATCTACACCGATCTCATCAATCACCTCATCTAACGAAACCATCTCGCCCGTTCTCTTAGACATGCGAACAGGCTCTCCATTTCGAAAGAGAGAGACTAATTGACCGATCAGAACATGGAAGCCTTGATCCGTATCAAACTTATCCCCGAAAAGGCCGGCTAACGCAGCTCTGACACGAGGAACATAGCCATGATGATCCGCCCCCCAAATATTAAGCAACCGAGTAAATCCGCGATCTATTTTATCCACATGATAGGCGACATCCACCGCAAAATAGGTAAGATTACCATCGGCTTTAATTAAAACACGGTCTTTTTCATCGCCAAACCGTGAAGAAGCAAACCATAAAGCGCCATCCTGTTCGTAAGTAAGACCTTTTTCTTTCATCAAGCTCAACGCTTGACTCACCTTTCCATTGTTATGAAGGCTTTTTTCGGAATACCAGGAATCGAACTCCACATCCAGACGCCGGAGAGTTTGAATCTGGCGATCCAGCATCACCTGAATCGGATCGTCATAAGATTTAGCCAACTCCAAAATATAATCACCGTGATACCCGTCTTCAGGTATCGGATCACCGGCACGAGCGGCATCGACACTTCGATAAAAGTTTTTAATTTGGTTACCGGCATCATTTATATAAAACTCTCGGGTAATATCAGCACCTGAAAATCTTAAAATTCGGGCCATAACATCACCTAAAACAGCCCACCGGCCATGGCCGACATGCAATGGTCCCGTAGGATTCGCCGACACATACTCTAACAAGGTACGGGACTGATCATGAGATGGGAAGCGGTCTCTTTTTTCAAAAAGGGCCTCTAGCCGCGACCATAAAAATCGGTCCGATAACCGAACATTTACAAACCCGTTTATTGGAGTGAATGTTAAATAGTCATTAAAGGCAGGATCTGCAGCTAACTTTTCACAGAGCATTTCAGCGATTTTTTGCGGTGCAAACCTTAAAGACTTGGCTAACAAAAAGGCAACATTAGTCGAATAATCACCATATGACGTATTATTCGGCACATCCAAGCGTGCATCCAAATCAGGCCGATCAAGATAAATGGCAATTGCAGCGGAGAGCTGCTTTTCAAGCGTATATTTGATCATTTAGATACCTATACCTTCCATTTTCTTTACTACCTGTGGACACCAAATCAAAAACGAAATCAAGTCAGCTTTTTGAATAGATTGCGTCGGATTAAAGGCCGGTCCATCGGAAATGAGCTGGTACTTTAACGCAGTCTTTAATAAATTGACAGTATCCGGAGTCACATCGGAAAAAGACAGTTTTATCTGATCATATTCGGTAGAGATTAAGGGCATCAATCTTGATGCTTGTACCACTAAATTAAGCGCCTCAATACGCGTAACCGGCTTATCAGGATAAAAACAGCTCGTATCATCTAAGAGTATCCATCCGTGCTGCAAAAAAACCTGAATAGCAGGATAATCAGGATCTGACACATCTAAATCTAACACCGGTAGCGCCGATAAATTATTAGTCGAGATATCGCAAAAGCGCGTAATAAAGGCACACAAAGCTTTTCGCGTAATGATTTGCTTAGGCAAAAATGCCGGCGCGCTATCCAATAACCCAATATATTTTAATTTTGCGGCAGTCTTATCAAACCAATGGCCGGCTAAATCAGGATAAGATTCCGCATAAAAGACTTTTAGCTTACCTTGACGCGTAAAGGCATCTAATAAAATCTCGTTCTTTCCTAAACTTAGAGGCAGAGTGAATATAAAATGGCCTTTAATATCCGGCATAATAACCTGGCCGTTAGCAGAAAATTCTTGTGCCGGAGAAATGACCCCTTTGACTTGTATAAAAGGTCGGGTAACCCAATCTGAATCGGCAGGCTCCAGAATGTCAATTCGCTGACTGGCTAAATATGCCTGCTTATATTGAGTTATAAATTGATCGATAGAGGCTTGGATCTCGGCCTGACGTTCCGGTGAAATATCAAACCCTGTTTCAAAATCCACACGTTGAACACCCGGCATTTGAAGCGGCAAAAGCTGAACCCATTTCCGAAAAACCTCACGACTTATCAGCCCTTTAATATCCAATGGCACGCCCACAGGGAGCATCACTTTTTCTAAAGCCGTTCGTAAATATGGAGCGGCCCAATGTGAACTGACCAGTGTATTGGCCGGGAGCGCGGATTTAGAAGTTGAAAGCGGAATCGAGAGAAGATCAAATATCCCAGACAAGTAATCTAAAAGCGAAATCGGCATGTCCGGTTTAAATGAACCGTCCAAAAATAACGACATCCAATCTACGGATAAGACTTTGACAATAGAGGGGTATGCCCAATAAGCAGAAGGTACATCAGAAATACTGACAATCGGCACGGGGGGCAACTTAGATACGGCCGGTAAAGAAGCCAGAAAAGCAGCAAATTCCGCACGGGTAACAGGAGACTTTAAATCCGAAGGGGATATGGCTGAATTCAAAATTTTAATCGAATCAAATACAGCAGCCAAGGCGCGTGAATTAGCTTGCGGATCCTTATAAAAAACTCGCTTTTTTATCGTAATAACATTAAATTTATAATCTAAATATGAAATTAGAATCGTCTGTTTTTGCCCTGGAGAAAACGGCAGCGCACAAATAAAACGCCCATCCGGACGCACTTCAACGGAAACGCCGTTCACAAATACAGGCGTGCCCAAACGGTTCATACCACGAACCGTAATATTAGAGGTAGACGCGATAAGTTGATCAGAAGGAGAATACATTTCAAATGGAACTGATGGTGAAACCAGGCTCATTTGTTTAGTGTTCTGACTTAAGGCCCAAACCGAGGCAGGCTGAATGCCTAAAAAAAAGCAACTCAATAAAAGAATATATCCTGCTACCTTCACTGTCATTCCCACCTGTTTATTGCCCATCAAACCCCCAAATATTCAAACCGAAGCTGGAGCCGATGTCCGGAATTGAACCGGAGACCTACTGATTACGAATCAGTTGCTCTACCAACTGAGCTACATCGGCAAAACGCTATTCATGCACCTATGCATCCCAATTAAAGCGGGATGCATAGTTTAACCAAAAAGTGGTGCCGAGAGGCGGAATCGAACCACCGACACAGAGATTTTCAGTCTCCTGCTCTACCGACTGAGCTATCTCGGCATGGAGCCGACGGTCGGAATCGAACCAACGACCGACTGATTACAAATCAGTTGCTCTACCAACTGAGCTACGTCGGCACTATAGACCATGGTCTCACAAGCCTATGTCAAAAATCCAAAGGTACACGGATGATAGTAAAAAAAAACCATCTTGTCCAGATCAATTCACACTTTAATTTTCACAACGGGCTTATAGCCCTTTTATAATAGCCCCTTGTTAAGGTTAAGAAGAAAAATACATGACAGACTAGACCTAGTCGTGATAATTTTACTCAGCTATTTTCAGCAAGGCAACCGTCATTGTTTGCGTCATCAGCTGATCAAAATGAAGCAAGAGGAGCACACCAAGCATGCAAATTAAAGAATTAGACGTTCTACTTAGAACAGAACTAGGCAAAAATAAAGTCAACAAATTAAAAGCGGAAGGTCTCATACCTTCTATTATTTACGGAGAAAATGAAGAACCGCTTCCTATCACGGTTAATCTTCGTGAACTTAATAAGGTTTATAAAGCCGGTAAAAACGTTATTATCAAATTAAACGTTAAAGGCGGCGAGAAAGTAACCGAGCAAACCGTTATTTCTCACCAAATTGAAATCGATCGGATCAAACAACGGATTATTCACGTTGATTTTGTCAGAATAAACCTCGAAAAACCAATCGAGATGTCTGTACCGATTAAATTCACGGGTATTTCTATCGGCGCAAAATTAGGCGGTATCTTGATCCACAATATGGACAAACTGGATATCAAATGTTTGCCACACCTCATTCCTGATCATATTGAAATCGACATCACGACTCTCGAAGCCGGAAAATCGATCAAGGTAAAAGATCTTCGAGTATCTGAAGGCCTTCAGATTTTGACCGGAGATGAAGAAACCGTAGTGAACGTCGCGGCTCAAAAAGAAGCTGAAGCTGAAGTAGCTACTTAATTTCGGGTGAGCGTTACAATAGATAAACGCCAAGTTTTAACACATCTCAAGGCAGCGGCCTTTCTGGAAGGTGACTTCACCACCAGAGCGGGAAAAAAGACGTCGTATTATATCGACAAATATCTTTTCGAAACGCTGCCCGAGATATTAGATCCGCTAACAACTCATTTAGCAGCACTATTTCCCCCACCCGATACCTATGACCGCATCGCAGCGCCAGAACTGGGAGCCGTTTCTCTGGCGGCCGTACTTTCGGTTAAATTGAAAAAACCGTTTGTAATTGTCAAAAAACAAACCAAAGACTATGGAACAAAAAAGCTTATTGAAGGCGCACATCATGCCGGCGAAAGATATGTGGTAATCGAAGATATTCTAACAACTGGCGGCGCAGTCCTTAATGCCTGCGACGTACTGACAAACGCAGGAATGACGATCGTTCATATTATCGGCGTCCTTAATCGTGAAGAAGGTGCTGACGAAGCTATCACCCAAAAGGGGTTCACCGTCCAATCTCTATATTCAAAAACGGAGTTGCTTACATGCTAAACCATTCTTTTTACCAACGGCTCTACACCAATACAACGCAGAGAAAAAGCCATTTATGTATCGGTCTTGACCCCGATCTTAGTCAGATTCCTTACCACTTTTCTCAAGACTTAAAAGGCTTGCACGACTTTTTAGTCGAAGTCATTGAGACAACCTCTGCCCTATGTATCGCCTATAAACCTAACCTCGCTTTTTTTGAGGCTCTCGGCATTGATGGGCTACGTCTTCTGGAATCAATCCGAAAACGGATTCCAACTGAAACACCGGTGATCATTGATGGAAAACGAGGCGACATCGGCAACACTTCCGCCATGCAGGCCAAATACATTTTTGATTATTTTGGTGCTGATGCTACGACATTAAACCCTCTTATGGGACTAGACAGCCTGGCACCATTTTTCCGTTATAAAGATAAGTACAACTTCGTCTTAACCCTCACCTCTAATCCGGGTGCGCATGACTTCGAAAAACAAACCCTCGACAACAAACAACCATTGTATCTTTATATCCTCGATCAATGCGATTCCTGGCACAATGCCTACGGAAACGTCGGCTGCGTCGTGGGCGCTACCCAACAAGAGTTCACGGAGATTCGAAAACACAACACCAACCTTATCTTCCTCATCCCCGGTATCGGCGCTCAAGGCGGCGAGTACCATGATGCGGTACGCGTAGGTAAAAATCAGGACGGACTTGCACTTGTAAATATCTCACGGAGCATTCTATATGGTTCCACAGAACGTGATTTTGCAACGCAAATGCGACAGAAGATTCAATCTTATTTAGATCAGGAACGATAGATCGTCTATTTATAGAGCTCTACTAAAAGCGGACCTATACCAACTTGCCGATTACCCACAAGTGAGTAATTCAAGGTAAAAGCCTAGGTGATCACCCCACCCGGTTCTGCGGCCACGCGCTACAACAGCTAAAGCAAAGGAAGGTGGGTTCAAGGGAGGACCCCTCACGCAAGGTTGGGTGCCTCCCTTTGTACTGGCCTGCTTATAAGCAAATTAAAGCTTATAAATAATTCCGGTAAGAATCTAACTTACCCCGCCGCGTCGGATGTCGTAACTTGCGAAGGGCTTTTTCCTCAATCTGCCGAATCCGTTCCCGGGTCACATTATAAACCCGACCGACTTCTTCCAACGTCCGAGGACGTCCGTCATCAAACCCGAAGCGAAGCTTCAGAATCATCTGTTCCCGCTCGGTCAAAATATCCATGGCTTTTAAGAGTTCTTCTCTTAAAATATTACGCATGGTCACAGATTCAGGGGCATCAAAGTTCTTGTCCTCGATGAAGTCTACAAGTTGCGATGACTCTTCGTCACCAACAGGCATTTCGAGTGACAATGGCACCTGTGAGTATTTCCGTATCGCAACGATGTTCTCAAACGGAATTTCAGCCCTCTCAGAGACCTCTTCATCAGTAGGTCGTCGTCCAAATTCTTGCATCAGCATACGAGAAATCTTTTTTACTTTATAAATAGTTTCAACCATATGGACCGGAACACGAATGGTTCTGGATTGATCCGCAATGGCCCGTGTAATCCCTTGCTTAATCCACCAAGTCGCATAAGTTGAAAATTTAAACCCTTTTGTGTAGTCAAATTTTTCAGCAGCACGTATAAGACCGGTATTACCTTCTTGAATCAAATCCAAAAAGAGTAATCCCTGACCTGTATATTTTTTGGCAATCGAAACAACCAAACGCAGGTTGGCATTGATCAGTTTTTGTTTAGCGTCATCATCAAATTCCGCAACACGTTTTGCTAACGAAATTTCTTCGTCGGACGTTAATAAGTCAATGGTTCCGATTTCCCGCAAATACATTTTAACGGAGTCATCAAGATCCACCATACGCTCAAGTTCATCCACAACTTCAGTTTCTTTTGTTTCATCCGGAGTAGGCGCAGCCTTTTCATCGGCAATCGTCGTACCCATATCGAGGATTTCTTCAATTTCATCCAACATCGATTCCGGTGTTTCACAGATCGACATAATGTCATCAGGTGTAAGGTAGCCCGTCTCCTCTCCCAATTCACGCAACTGGTCTAACTCATCTGATTCCTGATTTTTACTATATACCATACTAGTCTCCATTCTGCCGTTTAGGACCCCCGAACATGAAAGTTTATCAAAATGCGAACGTCCTATCAATCTGAAAGTTAATCTCAACCACGATAAACCTCCGCCAATAGCGATGCCCCGATCATTACAGCATCATCACCCAGCTCACATACCCGTATTTCTACGGTTTCTAGTGATCCCGGAAAAGCATTTTTATTAAGATTTTTGAGTAATGCCGGCCATAAATAATCTTTTAGTCCTTCCATCACACCCCCACCTAAGATAACCGCCTGAGGGTTTAATATATTAATGATATTGGCAATTCCCAATCCCATATAACGGGCCATTTTAGCAACCTGCTTGGTTATATACGGATCTCCGAGTTCCAAGGCCTTTTTCAGATCGCTACTCTTCACAACGAGCGCATCTTCCTTTTTGACAACTTTCTTGAGGAATTGATTCCCTTTTTTCTTGGAATCAAGCTTCATTTGATGCAAAAGACCGGATTTCGATGCGACCGTCTCAAAGCATCCTTTATTTCCACATCCGCATAAAAGACCGTTCGGTTTAAGCACCATATGGCCGATTTCACCCGCCATCCCACGTGCGCCATGAAAAAGCTGCCCATTAATAATGAGTCCTCCGCCAATACCTGTACCAAAAAAAATGCCGACCACATGCTCATATTTCTTATTTAAGGTCATAACATATTCACCATAAGTACCGGCGTTCACGTCATTCTCAACATACGTAAAAATACCAAATTCTTTTTCTATCGCGACTTTAAGATTGACGTCTTTCCATCCTAAATTCGGAGCAGTCAGCATTTTTCCAGAGAGATGATCCACGGAGGAAGGAACACCAAAGCCAATGCTGGAAATAGACTTCACACTCAAGTGGCTGGTTTTTAAAAGCGAATAGATTAAATCAACAATCCGTTTAATCGTCACCTCGGGACCTTGAAAGCCTTTGGTATTTTTCTTAATTGAAGCCAATTTTTTGTGTTTTTCGTCAAAAATGGCGCCGATGATTTTGGTTCCACCGAGGTCAATTCCAATTCGGTATGTCATAGAGTTCCTTCCAAAATATTCATTATTAAAAATACCACGCATAACCGCTATACTCCAACTTCGAAGATTTGGTATAGTAGGCTATGCTTAAAAAATCACCTCGAATCGCTGTCCTTGGTACCGGTGCCATCGGTGGGTTTTACGGCGCAAAATTAGCGCAATCCGATGCATCCGTTAGTTTCATAGCCCGATCAGATTACAATAAAATCGCAAAAGACGGCCTAGAAATAACCAGCAAATGGGGTGACTTTCATGTCATGCCGGAAGTGTACCCTGCACCAAGCGCATACCCCCATCAGGCGGATTATATTCTCGTCACACTCAAAGTATTGCCGGAAGTTCCGCTCATCGAGATGCTAGGCCCGCTTATTAAAGCTGACACTGCAATCGTGCTATTGCAAAACGGAATCGATATTGAAGACGCCATTGCAAAAGCCTATCCTGACACCCCCTTATACAGCGCTATTTCCTTCGTTTGTGCAAATCGCATTTCTCCAGGACACATTCATCACATCGACTACGGCCAAGTCGTCATGGGACGCTATCCTAAAGGAAGTGATGATATGGGAGACATCTTATGCACTCTTTTCCAAAAATCCGGCATCCCGTGTAAATCGGTTCCGGATATTCGGTTTTACCGTTGGAGAAAACTTGTCTGGAACGCCGCATTTAATCCGTTGTCTGTTCTTAGCGGCGGCGTGACAACAGACACGATTTTAGCCAATTCCAAAAGCCGTGAACTGGTCGCGCAGCTCATGGCGGAAATCGTCACCCTTTCGATCGCTGATGGCTATGCCCTACCCTTCGACATTATCGCCTCCCAAATTCACGATACCGAAAAAATGGTACCCTACAAAACAAGTATGCTGCTGGATTTTGAGCATCACAGACCTATGGAAATAGACGCCATTGTCGGAAATGCATGCAAAATTGCAAGACACTACCAGGTGAGCACACCCTATCTGGATGCGATTTATGCCCTTTTAGAGCTTTTGAATCAAAGCCAGATTCAAACACAATGACACGTCAATCTAGATTCAAATAGCACAAAGCTGTAGCGCTAGAGGCCGCAGCTTTTCAGGTTTAGATCAACCGGTGCCGCATCTTCTTATTACCTATCGGAAGGGCGATCTGGGTAGCCCCACCAATCCGGAAGGCCCTTCTATAATAGGAGTGTTCGACACCCTCTTTTTTGAGGACGTCCTGGATATTGTCCGGCTAATAAGGCCCCATTTGCCGCAGCTCTAAACTTAGGTAATTCCATCATGTGCTAGCTATTGACGTAACCAGGCCCCTTCTCTATCGTTTATCCTTTTAAACCACCCAACTATTTTGTAAAAACCCGTAACGGAGGATTTCTATGAGCACGGACAGATCACAACATTTTGACGTAATTGTTATCGGATCGGGAGGAGGATCCAAAATTACGCGGCCTGCGGCAAACCTGGGAAACAGAACCGCCATTATAGACTCCGGATACTTAGGCGGAACCTGCCTCAATCATGGCTGTATCCCCTCCAAAATGCTGATTCATCCGGCGGATATTCGGCTGGCCATCGCAGAAAGCAGCAAGTACGAACTAGATGTCCCGATAGGAACCGTGCGATTCAAAGAACTCGTCACCCGCGTGACGAACACGATTATGGCCGACTCAGCTAAAATCGCGCCCGGATATGAGAGCCACCCTAACATCACCTACTTCCCGCATCACGCTAAATTCGTCGGGCCTAAAACCATCGAAGTCAACGGAGAGAGAATCACCGGCGATAAAATCTTTATCACTGTCGGAGCTAAAGCCCAAATCCCCTACATTCCCGGGTTAAAAGATACCCCCTATCTCACCTACAAAGAGGCATTGCGGCTCACATCTCAACCCAAGAAAATGATTATTCTGGGAGCCGGATATATTGCATGTGAGTTAGGCCATTTTTATGGAGCGATGGGCACAGAGGTTACCTATGTCGTAAGATCCTCTTTTTTAAGAAATGAAGACCAGGAGGTCTCCGAAGCTATCACGGCTAATTTCCAAAACCGGTTCACTTGTCATATGAAAAGCGAGATCAGCCAAGTCACTTATGAGAACGGTATGTTCACGGTCACAATTGAAACATTAAACGGCCGTTTCACAGAACAAGCGGATGCCCTATTAATCGCAACAGGGGTCGTGCCCTATACGGACGAATTAGGCCTCGATACAACCGGCGTCTCCATCAATGCCGCAGGCGCGATCCAGGTAGACGACTACATGGAAACCAGCTGCAAAGGCATCTGGGCATTCGGAGACGTTATCGGACGATACCTATTCCGACATACCGCCAATTTTGAAGGAGACTATGTCTGCAATACGGTTTTCGGGGGACAAGACAAAAAGCCGATATCCTACCCGCCGGTCCCTCATGCCGTCTTTTGCAATCCGCAAATCGCAGGGGTAGGCGCGACGGAACAAGCATTAATCCAACAAAATACCCCCTATTTTGTCGGCAAAAATCTCTATGCCCACAGTGGAATGGGAATGGCGCTGAGATCCACAGACGAATTCGTTAAACTTCTCTTTCATCGGGACACAAAAACCTTACTAGGCGCACACATTTATGGCGATGAAGCCGCAACCATGATCCATATGCTTATTGCCATGATGGGCAAAAAAGCCACGCTCGATGACCTACTTGGCATGATCTATATTCATCCAGCCCTTCCGGAAGTCGTTCGAAATGCGGCTAGAAAAGCCAAGGCGGCACAAGGCTATGCAGATAAGACGAATACATAATCATCGATTTTTTTAGATCCTTAACTTAAATTCCGCTCTACATGGAAAATGATCAGAGACGTTTTCAACACATTCGGAACAGATAATCTGTGCATCAATCATCTGATCAACCAGATCTTTCGTCACAAAAATATAATCCAGGCGCAGCGGCATACAATGCATCGGATCTTCGTTTGCCGTAGTCGGAACCGAGTATTCAAAGTCCCGGCTATATACTCTCAATGTATCGATAAGCCCATGCCGTATAATCTCAGGAATAACACGTCGATCCAAAAAGCCCTTACCAAATTTAGAGATTCCAAAATTCTGAAAGGTGCTGATTAAGTTCGTCTCGTCATAAAGATCCGATAAAGACAGCGTATTTAAATCTCCCATCAAAATAGCCGGAATATCCGTCGGGATAGCCTCCAAAATAAGCGTCACTTCCTGCATCCTTTTCTCTTCAAAATCGGAATGCAAATGCGTCAAAACAATCATCACCTCGGAAATCGAGGTAGATATTTTCGCCAAAATACACCCTGTTTTGAAAGGTTTTAGTAAAAGTCGACTGTAAAAAATCGGATAGCGAGAAAACAATCCCAAATGATAGCCGGATTCAGACTCACAAAACACATAATGCGGCAGCCCCAAACGATCAGCCGTGATCTGCATACGGGCCAAACCCTCTTCTTGCCAGCCGTTTAACTCTGATAAGCCGACAATATCTGCCGACTCATTTGCAAGGCAGGAAAGCAACGCCTCAAAACGCGCCTCAGGCTCACATCCTTCACAAATATTCCAATATAATATTTTCATAAGTCTTGCTAAGATAAAAATATTAGCACCCAAAGGAAGTAGCGTGGAAGACAAATCCATTTTTAACGATCTCGAAACACTTTACACAGACCGTCTCATCCTCAGAAAAATGACCCACGAAGATGCCGAAGACATCTTCAGATACCTCTCAGATCCTGAAGTCATCCGATATTCCATCGGCGAGCCTCACAAAGATCTCGACAATAGTATCGCCTATATCGACTCGGTACTCACCGCCTACGAAAATAATTACGCAGGCCTATGGTGTATCGTCCCGAAGGATACGAATAGAGTCATCGGTACTTGCGGCATCGAAATCTGGTTCAAAGAGCACCAACGGGCCGAAATCGGCTACTCCCTCTCTCAAGACAATTGGGGAAACGGCTATATGACCGAGGCCTTGCACGCTATTGTCCAATTCGGATTTGAAAAAATGGACCTGAATCGAATCGAAGCGTTTTGCCACGTCGATAATGCCCCGTCTCTACGCGTGCTGGAAAAAATCGGGTTAAGGCAGGAAGGTATGCTCAGACAACATACGTTTTCCCGTGACCAGTTTTTTGATGTATTCGTTTATGGGATATTAAGAGAAGAGTATGTAAACAAAACATACCTAGCGATGTAATAAAGCCGGAAAGATCGGTTTAGTACTCGTTTTCAGCACTAAGCCTAGACGTCTTACCGGCGTTCATAAACGATTGAAGCCTATTATTTGACCAATTTCCGATACTTAAGCCGCTTAGGGGTCAGATCCCCGCCGCGCTTGAGCTTATCGGCTTCATAATCCGAGAAGTTCCCTTCAAAAAACACCACTTGCCCCTCTTCTTCGAACGCTAGCATATGGGTGGCGATCCGGTCTAAAAACCACCGGTCATGCGAAATTACAACTGCACAACCCGCAAAATTTTCCAGACCTTCTTCAAGCGCCCGAAGCGTGTTCACATCGATATCGTTTGTTGGTTCATCCAGAAGCAGAAGATTCGCATTATCCCGCAATGCCATTGCCAGGTGAAGCCGGTTTCGCTCTCCTCCGGATAAAATACCGCACTTTTTTTCCTGATCGGAACCCGCAAAATTAAATCGCGACACATAGGCGCGTGATTGAACGGAGCGATTTCCTAATTGAATAAAATCCGTCCCGCCTGAAATCACCTGCCATACAGATTTATCCGGATCAATACCTGCGTGATCCTGGTCAACATAACCGATTTTAACGCTTTCGCCGATTTTGATCTCACCGGTATCCGGGGTTTCCTGACCAAGAATTAATTTAAATAACGTGGTTTTTCCCGCACCGTTCGGACCGATAACCCCGACAATGCCTGCTTTCGGAAGGACAAAGCTGAGATTATCAAAGAGAAGCCGATCACCAAATGCCTTGCTGAGATTCGTAACATCAATCACACGGTCACCCAGACGCGGCCCACTCGGAATAAATAGTTCGAGAGAGTCTTCTTTTTGCTTCACATCCTGATTTAAGAGGGCATCATAGGCCTGAAGCCGGGCTTTACCTTTGGCTTGGCGGGCTTTCGGCGCCATTCTCACCCATTCAAGCTCGCGCTCAAGAGTCTTCTGGCGCTTCGACTCGGTCTTTTCTTCCTGGGCGAGGCGAGCGGATTTTTGTTCGAGCCAGGACGAGTAATTACCTTTCCAGGGAATGCCTTCTCCCCGATCAAGCTCCAGAATCCAGCCTGCAACGTTATCCAAAAAATACCGGTCATGGGTAACCGCGATAACGGTTCCCTGATACTTTTTCAAATGCTGTTCCAACCAATGCACCGATTCCGCATCCAAATGGTTAGTCGGTTCATCCAATAGCAAAATATCCGGCTTTTGCAATAAAAGACGACAAAGCGCCACCCGACGTTTCTCTCCACCTGATAATTGAGAGATTTTGGCATCGGCATCAGGACAACGCAACGCATCCATTGCGCGGTCCAGGACCGCATCCAGATCCCAGGCTTCATGTGTATCCAAAAGCTCGATCAATTCGCCCTGACGGTCAATTAAAGCCGTCATCTCGTCATCCGACATCGGATCTCCTAGACGGGCGCAAATGTCTTCATATTCTTTCAGAACATTCATCTTTTCCTGGACGCCTTCACTTACGACGTCTTTGACGGTTTTGTCAGGATCAATCTCAGGCTCCTGAGCAAGATAGCCCACCGAATAATCTGATTGATACACCACATCGCCCTCATCCGGCTCCACTAATCCGGCAATGACTTTGAGAACTGTCGACTTCCCCGAACCGTTCAATCCGATAATACCGATTTTAGCGCCATAAAAAAAAGAAAGATAAATATTCTTTAATACTTGCTTTTTAGGCGGATAAGTTTTGCTGACATTCACCATCGAAAAGATAATTTTTTTATCGTTACTCATGAGTTTCCTTACATTTATAAAGTTGTTTAGTATTTAGGCATTATAGCAAAATAGTTAAGATGAAGCTTTTGGCGAAAAGTAACTATCTACATGGGCACTCAAGGCTTCTGAGAAGCTTAACGTCTCTTTAATCGGAACGACAATTTCAACCAAACATGAAACCGGCGCGTCAAATAGCGGCCGCACAATCTCATCCAGGAAAAGAGTCGTCGATACACGATAATACGGCATCCCAAATCCCGCCGACACCGAGTCAAACTTCACCTCAATCGGCGTCTGAAAACATGACTCAAATGCGGCCCCGCACGCAGCCACCGGCAGATACGAGAAAATCCCTCCACCACTATTATTCACGACCATCACTATTACCGGCACGGCACTACGCGCTACCAGATGCAATGCCGTCAAATCATGCAGGGCCGACACATCTCCAACAAGCAAAACCACCGGCTTTTGCCGTCCTTGTGCCCATCCGGCCGCCGTCGAAATTAATCCGTCTATCCCGCTGGCCCCACGGTTGGCCTGAACAACCGGAGCGTCCAACCGGGAAACCCCGGCAATCGCCATCATTCGGATCGGAAGACTATTGCCTAAAAATAGTCCGACCGTCTCCGGCAGCGTCCGACTGAGAAAGCGGGAAAGCGCTTGCTCGGTTAGTAAATTTTTGGGTAATAGCGCATGATCAAAAAATGACGAAATCTCATCGGAGGCCGACAAGAGGAAATTCTGACGTTCAAATGAAGGTTTCACCTGTTCAGATAATAGTCGACACGTCTCTTCAATATCCGCTTCGATACGAAGCGTCACCCGATGATCGGGATCTTGTTTAGAAGAATTAGGAGAAATCTGAACATAGGAGACAGCCGGATCTATCTTAGATGCAAAAGCCATCAGGTGTTTCCCTGTTAGACGGCCACCGATATGAAAAATAACGTCGCACGCCATTTGATCCACAACATCACCCTGACCCAAAAGAACTTCGGCGTAAGTCACAACGAGCGGATGCATTCTCAATCGAAGCTGAGACGTCACGTCAGGCAAAACAACCCAGCCAGCCGCTTCGGCAAACCGCAAAACAGCATCGGATTCAGACAAGCTTAACTGTCCCGCGATAATAACGCCTTTTTGCCCCGATAAAAACGGAAGCAACTGCGCTAAAGCCAGGTCTGGAAGTGTTGGAAGACAAGGAAAATAAGTCGTGTAAGGCTGCCCACCAGCCATCCATTTTTTAAGAGGCACTAAATAGTCTGAAAAGTCCTGGATTTTACCGGGCGCAACCAAAGGTTCGCGAAACATCATATTAATATGAACCGGACCACCAAATCGCCGCGAGAAAAAAACAGCATATCCGATCGTCGACACCACATACCGGGGAGAGACTTCTAGGCAAGGAGGCCCTATCACCGTCTGATAAACCGTATAATCACCAAATATCTTAACCTGGTCGATGGCCTGATTGGCCCCGGTCCCGATTAATTCAGGCGGACGATCCGCTGTCAAAACAATCAACGGCACATGATCTTGAGCCGCTTCGACGATAGCCGGCAGTAAATTTGCCACAGCTGTACCCGATGTTATCACAATCGCGACAGGCTCACCGGTTGCCTTCGCGATCCCTAACGCATAAAACCCGAGAGACCGCTCATCGATATGAACCAAAGTCTCAAGCCCTTCATGCGAAAAAAAAGCCACCGCCAACGGTGCAGAACGTGACCCAGGCGCCAGACAGACCATTTTGATACCCTGCCTAACGAGTTCTTCGGCCACCAAGTCTGCCCATACTGCATTTAATAACGGATAATCTGTCTTCATAGAAAATTAAATAATGACAAATAAGGGCCCATTTTATAAGTGAGCTCCTGCCATTCTTTCTCTGCATTCGATCCTGCAAGAATCCCTGCCCCTGCATACACGTGAACCTGATCATCAATCGCCAGGCAGGATCGTATCCCGACAATAAATTGACATGACTCCCGGCTGATCCGGCCTATAGGCCCGCTAAACCATCCTCGGTCAAAGGTTTCCAAACCCGATAATACCGACAAAAAACTTCTGGGACTGGCCCCGACCGCCGGTGTGGGATGTAAACGCTTAAGAATAGTATTGTTCGTTATACCGGACGCTAACTCACCATTGAGATGGAAAACCAGATGCTGTACCTGGTTCAGTTTACAAACACTGACATCAGGATCTTGATTAACGGACGTGCAAAGAAAATCTAAAGCTGATTGAATGTGATCCAAAACAAGGCGATGCTCCGATCGGTCTTTAGCACTTTGCATCAAATCTGCCGCCAAAGCATTATCTTCATCAGTCGTTTCTCCACGAGGACGGGTCCCCGCCAAGGCTTCCGTACGAATCACAGATGTATTTCGATCAAACAAAAGCTCGGGAGAATAACCGATAAACGTTTGGTTGTGATTGGTTTTAAAGGCAAATAAATAACAAGGATCATTCAGAGAATCTAAATGACTAAGCAGAACCGATGCCGGAAAAGAGTCTGAAAATTGGCATGTGGTTTGGCGAGCCAGTACCAACTTATTGCCTTCTCCGGCCTCTATTTTTTCCAGAACCGCTTTAACCTGACGCCGCCATTCGGACCTCGACGGACGGTCTTCGCATTGCAAAAGAGAGGGTATATGCGGTGAAACCGTCACCACATCAAATTGAAGCGCAGACAGAAAGGACACGGTAGTCGCCAAGAGGTTTTTCGGCGGTGTTTTGCCATCCCATAATACATGAACCGCAAACCGATAAGTGTCACCTTCCCGGCACCATTCAACAATCGGCATCCGAAAACACGACCGGCCAAATAAAGACCATTCGGAAGAAATTTCTGAGGCCTCGCTAAAACGCATACCGCCGAAATAACAGGCCGCGCCGGAATCCTCCGACAACCTAGATGAAATAATCTCAAACAAATCCGCCCGGTCGGCTAAAGATTCCAGCTCACCAATACCGGCAATCTGACGTTCCCCTGACCGATCGGACCAAAAAAAAGTCAACGGATGCGATTGAGCAGCCCAAAATCCAATTAAATCGGTAACCGGAGTCTCAACTTCAATCCGGACAATTTTATCAACATACCGTTCAGGCATATGCGATAGTCTATCAAAAGCCTGCGTTAATAGGGGCAAAATCTGCTGCAACAAAGGTGAATTTAACGCGATAAGAGGCTCATTTTGAGGCATCATAAATCGTAGCGACCCCGAAAGTCAGACGTGTCTGCCTCACTTTCGAAAAACCGGCCTGACAAATAAGATCACAAAAAGCATCTCCGTAAGGAAAAGCTTCAACCGACTGATTTAAATACACATACGCTTCGTGATCTCCCGATAAAATACCGGCCAAAATCGGCAAAACGTGACGGAAATAAAGCAGATAGAAAAATCGAATCAACCTGTTTTTCGGCAAGGAAAATTCTAAAATGATGACCTTTCCATCAGGCTTTAAAACCCGGTAAATCTCGGACAAAACCTGAGAGGGGTCCGGCGTATTACGAATGCCAAACGCCATTGTCACCACATCGAATAAGTCATTATCATATTGAATCGAACCGGCATCTCCGACTTCTAAATACGCTTTAGAGCCATTGGGATGGGCATTCAATTTCTCATTTCCAAAATTAAGCATCTCTTTAGACAGATCCAGACCTTTGACGGCCACGACCCTGTCCAACTTACAAAGCTCGATTACCAGATCCGCAGTTCCCGTCGCTAAATCCAAGACCTGAAGTTTTCGACCTAGAGGTAAAAACTTGATCACACGCTTACGCCACAAAATATCCATCCCGCCGGACAAAATCCGGTTCAGCATGTCATACCGAGGCGCAATACGATCAAAAATCTCCCAGCTGCGGTGCTTGGAATTCAGCATCATAACGCCACCCTAAAACTTTGGAATCGGGAAGGTAAACTTTTTCTCGATACTGTCTTTACGTTTGATCTCGGCATCAGGATAAAGGGAATAAATTTTTTGAACCACTTCATCCACAATATAGCTCGGAACCGATGCGCCTGAACTAACGCCGACCCGCTCCTTTCCGATCAATACAGCCGGATCAAACTGCTCAACCGTATCAATGATATAGCTGGCAATCCCTTTAGCGGCCGCCGTTTCACGTAACCGATTGCTGTTTGAACTATTCGGGGAGCCGCAAATAATAATCACATCACAATCTTCTGCAAGATCTAAAACCGAATCCTGCCGATTTTGCGTCGCATAGCAAATATCTTCTTTAGGCGGAGCCACAATATCAGGGTATTTCGCTCTTAATTTTTCGATCAATTTTGAAGTTTCGGAAACCGATAATGTAGTCTGCGTCAGATAACCGATAGGCTTTGATTCATCCAGATTCAATGCGTCAATATCCGCTTCGTCTTCAATTACATATAAAAGCTCAGGATTCACATAACCGGACGTCCCGATTAACTCCTGATGGCCTTTGTGACCGATCAAAATAGTCTGAATGTCTTTTTTAGAAAAACCGATCGCTTCACGATGAACCTTGGTAACCAGAGGACAAGTCGCATCGATATAGCGTAGATTCCGTTCTTTAGCCTCTTGATAGACGGACGGCGCAACACCGTGTGCACTAAAAATGACAGTGGCCTCTTCCGGAATCTCAGTCAAATCATCGATAAAGACCACGCCGCGTTTCTCAAAATCACTGATAACGGCCGTATTATGCACAATTTCGTGTCGCACATAAATCGGGGATCCGAATTTAGCCAGCGCCCGTTCGACGGTTTCAATCGCACTAGATACACCGGCACAAAAACCTTGCGTATGCGCGAGATGAATTTCTTTAATAGCGGCTTGATTGGTGGATGTCTGAGACATAAGGTTGCTCCTTAAAAAGGGAAATATAAATTAGCAGGATCTGTTCTGAGCGAATAAATGAGTTTGTATATAAAGTAGCAGTAATTAAATTGTTATTATGGGAAATATCTTAACAAGGTTTCAAAAAAAACTGAACTAAAAAAAGAGACTAACTTCCCTTCGCCATCGAATTTCGGATATTTTTGATCCGTTGATAATAGGTCAAAATATCAGCCACATATTTTTGTGTCTGAAGATCCATCTGGCCGTTGGCTTTCTTCATCGCGTTCGGACCTTTGAAATAAGACGCCAGCGCCAAAGAAACTTTTTGGGAATTATCTTTCCAAACGGTAAGAAGTCTTTTCAGATAGCCCACCGTTCCTCGGGAATTCTGCCGAATATCAAAGGGATCTGTCACATTAAACGCCGGATGATTAACCAACTGCCCCAGCCCTTTGGCACCAGTTGAACTCACCGCCAAGCGATTAAAACCGGATTCACGCGCCATAACAGCTGCTGCAAATTTAGGATCCAGGTTTTGTTCTTTTCCGAATTCGACCAGACTAGAGGCAATCTGAGTGGCTTCTTCCTGAGGAATTTTTTTATAGACCTGATTGATATACGTCATAATCGTATTGAATTCGAGTTCATCATTTGATGTTACTTCGACTTCTCCGAAGTCATAATTCGGATTGGGCACCATCGCAGTATCCGAGATCGTCATACCCGGCGGCATCAAAATTGCAGGCGGCGCTTTTGAGCGCGCGGGTTGAGACGGAGATGAAAAAAGTAAAACACCTAAAAATAATATAACTGGCACAACCGTTAACTCCATTTGTTTAATTCCTAATTAAATCCTGTAAGGCCGAAACCAGGTCCGCTTCAACCACCAGTCTGACTTCCTTAGTCGCACGCAATTTAATCTCAAATAAGCCTTCTTCTTTTACTTTTTTGCCGATAATTACCTGAATCGGAAAGCCGATCAACTCGGCGTCTTTAAACTTGATTCCGGCGGATTCCGCTCGGTCGTCATAAATCACTTCAATTCGATTTTCCGTGAGCGTCTGATAAATACGGTCGGAGATCGCCACCAGGTCGGCATCTTTTGTATTTAATACGATGACATCCACATGATAGGGAGCCAATGCCATCGGCCAGATAATCCCATCTGCGTCATGGTTTTGTTCGATCGCAGCTGCAACCGTACGTCCGATTCCCACTCCGTAGCATCCCATAATAAACGTCTGTTCTTTCCCTTCGGCATTCAAAAAAACCGCATTAAGTGCCTGAGAATACTTTTCGCCTAGTTTAAAAATATGCCCGACTTCGATCCCGCGCAATATCTGATAGGTTCCGCTATCACAATGATAACAGGCGTCGCCGACAATCGCATCCCGAATATCTGCCACAATCTCAGGAACAAAATCACGTCCCGGTTGAATATGAGTCAAATGCGTATCTTTTTGATTTGCGCCGCTCACCGCATCGGCAAGCCCCATCACCGCAGCATCCGCCACAATCCGAACAGCCGCAGGTAAGGCAACAGGACCAGCAAATCCAACAGGCGCACCGGTAACAGATTTGACGGTCTCATCTTCCGCCAGGCTCAGTTCCTGACAATCCAGAACATGTCTCAATTTAATCTCATTGACCGTATGATCGCCCCGCACCAGAACCAAGACAGGAACCTCGTTAGCCATATAGACCAACGTCTTAATAAAGTGTTCGGCAGGTCGGCCAAGAAAGGCTGTCACGTCTTCAATTTTTCCGGCATTCGGTGTCAAAATAGACGCATAAGCGGGGGTCTTATCTCCTGAATCAACAGGGGAAGGCCGCACTTTAGCCGCTTCCAGATTGGCCGCGTAACTACAGGTATTACAATGAATAATCGCATCTTCACCAGTAGCCGCCATCACCATAAACTCCGCAGACGAATCGCCGCCGATCGCGCCGCTATCTGCTTCGACGATCCGAAAATCAAGTCCACACCGTTTGAAAATAGCCTCATACGCCCGGGACATCGCCGCATAGGTCGCATCCAGACTTTCCCAATTCGCATGAAAGCTATAGGCATCTTTCATTCCGAATTCACGTCCCCGCATTAACCCGAAACGTGGCCGGATCTCATCTCTGAACTTGGTCTGAATCTGGTAGAGACTTAAGGGAAGCTGCCGATAAGAGCGAACAGTCTGACGAACCAGGTCTGTAATCACTTCCTCGTGAGTCGGACCGATACAAAATTCTTTATTATGCCGGTCACGCAAACGCAGTAATTCCTTACCATAAAGTTGCCAACGCCCGGATTCTTCCCAAAGCTCAGCAGGCACCACCGCAGGTAAAAACACTTCCTGTGCGCCGGCCCGATTCATTTCTTCACGCACAATAGCTTCGAATTTTTGGATAATCCGGTAGCCGAGCGGCAAAAACGAATAAATTCCGGCCGCCACTTTTCGGATCATTCCGGCCCTAATCATTAATTGATGACTTATCACCTCCGCATCATTCGGAGTTTCACGTACTGTTGGGCATAATAATTGAGAAAATCGCATCGTAATCTAGTTGACCTTTCACCGGCAAATTCAATACCGCTAACTGTAATTTCAATAGTATAGCCACCGAAAATACCTACTTTCGGAGCTAGATTAAATTACCTCATAGTAGAGTAAAAGGGAATCCTGACTTATCAAATCAGTGCTAAAACGTACGTCTGGAACAAACCAAGACACGTTATTATATAATGATAGAGATTTTTTAAATCCGCCCGATTTTCTAACGACTCATATCTCCTTGGTAATTGCCCATCCGAGATTCCATTGCTATAATGCCGCATCTTTATGAAATACACATTACCACGCGGTACTCGCGATATTTTACCTGAGGAAATGGGATTCTGGCACAACATTGAGTCAGTCTCCAGAACCCTCTTTCATCTCTACAATTACCACGAGATCCGGACCCCGATTTTCGAATCGACAGGCCTGTTTGAGGGAAGTATCGGAAACGAAACCGATATTGTCGAAAAAGAAATGTACACGTTTCTGGATAAAGGCGGCCGAAGCCTGACCTTGCGTCCGGAGGGCACTGCCCCGCTTGTTCGGGCATATTTGCAAAATAACATGCACAAAAAACAGCGAAATTCGAAGCTGTATTACTGCGGCCCGATGTTTCGTTATGAACGCCCACAAGCGGGTCGCTACCGTCAATTTCACCAGGTCGGCGTCGAAAACATCGGCACACCGGAGCCGTTTGCCGATGCCGAAGTTATCTCTCTCGGCGTACACTTATTTGACGAACTCGGTCTGACCGATTTATCCGTCACGATTAATTCCGTCGGATGTCCTGTCTGCCGCCCGGTTATCGAAGAGCGAATCAAACAATTCATCGGAACCAATCTCCACTTCTTATGCGGAGACTGCCAACGTCGGTTCGACACAAAACCGTTGCGGATCCTTGACTGCAAAAGCAACCAGTGCAAAACCTATTTTTCAGGACTTCCCGATATCAGGGATTCTCACTGCCAGGAATGCCGTGATCACTTCAACTCGGTTCTGGAATATCTGGATTCTCTGGGCATTATGTTTCACATCAATCCCCGTCTCGTACGCGGACTTGATTATTATACCCGCACCACATTTGAAATTATTTCGGACCAGCTCGGCGCACAAAATGCCCTTTGCGGCGGCGGACGGTATGACTACCTCGTCGAAAAAATGGGTGGTCCGCATACGCCTGCAGTCGGATTTGCGTTTGGCCTGGAACGAGCGGTGATGATTTTAAAAAGCCTGCTCGACCACAATCACTACGACGATGTCATCAGTATCTTTATTGCACCGATCGGATTTGCGCAGCGCACAAAATGTTTTTATATTTTGGACGAACTCCGTCGTGCCGGCATCAAATGTGAAATGTCATACGTCACAGAAGAACTCAAACCGCAACTCAGACAAGCCAATCGCCTCGGCGCTGAATATACGCTGATCTATGGCTATGATGAGGCGGAACGCCACATTATGATCATCAAAAAAATGGCCAACGGCGAACAACACGAAATCGAACTCGAAAAACTCATCCCCTATCTAAGGGCTGAACTGAAAGCATGAACACCGGCTACAAGACCCATCAAGCCGGAACCCTTCGGACCGACTTAATCGGTCAAACGGTCACTGTTGCCGGTTGGGTACACCGGGTCCGGGATCTGGGCGGCGTTATTTTCTTTGATCTGAGAGACAGATCGGGCTTGATTCAGATCGTCGCGGATTCCGTCCACAATGCGAACATTCATTCGCAGGCCAGCCGGATTAAATCCGAATGGGTCGTAAAAGCCACAGGTATTGTCTCGGAACGGGCCTCTAAAAATCCTGACATGCCCACCGGCGATGTTGAAATCATACTCTCGGAACTGGTGATATTAAATGAAGCATTGCCACCGGTTTTTTCCGTATCGGATCAGTCACCAGTCGACGAAGCAACTAAACTCAAATACCGATACCTGGATTTAAGACGCCCCGAAAATGCTCAGAAATTCATCACACGTCACCGGATCACCAGTCGGATTCGCCGCTTTCTGGATAATCAGGGATTTATGGATATCGAAACCCCGATGCTAACCAAAAGCACACCGGAAGGCGCCCGCGATTACCTCGTCCCATCAAGGGTTCATCCGGGAAAATGTTTCGCACTTCCTCAATCACCTCAACTGTTCAAACAATTACTCATGATGTCCGGTATCGAACGCTACTACCAATGCGTCAAATGCTTCAGAGACGAAGACCTTCGGGCCGACCGGCAACCGGAATTCACCCAAATTGACCTTGAAGCGTCTTTTGTCACGCAAGAAGATATCATCACACTTACCAACGATATCATGTCCGAAGCATTTGAAGCGGCCGGAATTACATTGCCCGAAACCATTTCCCGGCTAACCTATAAAGAAGCGATGACCCGATACGGCACCGACGCCCCGGATCTCCGGTTTGGGCTGGAACACCACATCCTAACCGATATCTTGGGCAAAACGGACTTCGCCGTCTTTCAATCCGTAACCGAATCCGGTGGCCTAATCAAAGGCTTAACCGTTCCCGGCGGCAGCACAGTATTATCCCGGAAAACCATTGATGAACTCACCGAATTCGTTAAAGGATTCGGCGTCAAAGGCCTGGCGTATATTCATCGCCGGTCCGAAGACGAATTTAACTCTCCGATTGCAAAATTCTTACCTGATCAATTTTTACCCTCGTTCGCCGAGAAAATGAATTGCGCGCCAGGTGATACAATCCTGATCATCGCGGATACCAGCCATAAAGCCGTTCATGATAGCATGTCAAAACTCCGCCTGGAGCTTGCCCGTCGATTAGACCTGGCTAAAACCCCGTATGCCCTGACATGGGTTATTGACTTCCCGTTATTTGAACGGGACAGCGAAGGAAACCTGACATCAACTCACCATCCCTTTACTTCACCGCATCCCGAAGACATTCATTTACTCAGCACGACGCCGGAACATGTCCGCGCAGTAGCCTACGACATTGTCCTAAATGGAACAGAGCTCGGTGGCGGCAGCATCCGAATTCATGACAGCAAACTCCAACATCAATTATTCGGGATTCTCGGCCTGACGGATGCTGATATTGACACGAAGTTCGGATTTTTTGTCGACGCGCTTCAATACGGCACCCCGCCTCATGGCGGACTTGCAATCGGACTCGATCGCCTGTGCATGATGCTCACCCGCTCAAAGTCGATTCGGGAAGTCATTGCGTTTCCTAAAACTCAGAACGCCAGCTGCCCTCTGACAGATGCACCTTCGGCAGTGAGTGCCTCTCAGCTAAAAGACCTCCGCTTGAAACTGGACATATAATGTTCACCGTTATCCCCGCCATCGATATCATTAACGGCAAAGTCGTCCGGCTCACTCAAGGCGACTATAACCGGGTAGAAGAATACACCTTCAGCCCGGCCGACATTTCCAAACAATACGAATCGCATGGCGCAACCCGCATCCACATTATCGATCTGGACGGCGCAAAAAGCGGTAAAATCTGCAATACCGACACCCTCCGCGAAGTCCGTGCCGCAGTTAATTGCGAGCTGGAATTCGGCGGTGGCGTACGCGATATCGAAACCGTCGCGCAACTCATCGACCTTGGAATTGACTATGTCATTCTGGGATCTATTTTGATCAAGAACCCCGAGCTCGCTCACCGCATTATCCGACAATTCCCCGGCCACATTATCGCCGGCATCGATGCCAAAGACGAAAAAGTCGCCACTGAAGGCTGGCTTTATAACAGCACCATGCCCGCGACAGACCTAATCGAGCAGCTCAACGATCTCCCATTAGAGAGCATCATTTACACCGATATCGCCAAAGATGGCGCGATGCTAGGTCCGAACCTTGATCAGCTCAAAACAATGACTGCCGTCGCAAAACACCCCATTATTGCATCGGGAGGCGTCCGATCACTGGAAGACATTCAGGACATCCGGGCATTAGAATCATTAGGCGTAAGCGGGTGTATTATTGGAAAAGCCGTGCTATCCGGATCTCTGCCTTTATCCGATATCTGGAACGCTTAAAAAAACCGTTTAAGCAATTGGGCAACCAACTCTGGCCGCTCAACATGAGGCATATGCCCCGCCCCATCAATTATCACATGTCGGCTATTGGATATGAGCAGAGCCATCTGACTCATCGTCTCCCGAAACTTCGGATCCTGCTCACCTGAGATTAGCAATACCGGTATCGCCAATTCACCCAACTGGTCCCACAATGATGCCTGACGCCCTAAAGAAAACCCCTGTAAAGCCCGTGCCAACGCTTTGGAATCCTGAGATAGGCGTTGCGTTTTAATCTCCCGCAACAACGGCGACTCTCTCAAAGAAATAAAAACCTCCTGAGAAAACCACGCATCTAAAACATCCCCAAAAAAGTCAAACTCCAACCGAGCCGCCCAATCTTCGTCCGACGCAATCCGAGCCACCCTATCCACTTCATTTTGTAAGCCGGGAGATGCGGATTCCAACACCAAACCACTGACCCTTTCCGGATAATGAATCGCCAAATACAGAGCCAAGCGGCCACCCATTGAATAGCCCACAGCCCGGCACGAAGAGACCCCATTGTCATCCAACATCTTGATTAGAACACGAGCTTGCGAGCCAAAATCAACCGCCTGACCAGCGTTACCACCATGCCCGGCAAGATCCGGCAAAAGATACGGCAAGCCCACGTCTTCCGCAATCCGCCGAAAATCCTCTCCGACACCCATAAAACCGTGAAGGTATAAAACAAAATCAGAATTCACGCCGGTCTTTTACGAAGTTTTATACAACATCCCCATCAACTTCTCACCGATAATTCCATTCAATTCCGCATGCACTTCGACATACTCTTGTTTGTATTCGATCGATTTGATCTCGGCTTTCTTATGGATCAAATCCAAAACGTCTAATTTGCTATACGCAATCCGATAGGTAAAATCACGGTGGAATTGCTTAAGAAACTCGGTAATCCTCTCTAGTAATTGAGTAAGGGAATTAGGATCAATCGCCGAGATAAACATCCCGTCGGTAATACCCAGGCTAGTCAGATCGGGTAAATAATCCCTCGGAAGCAGGTCCATTTTATTCAGCACATAAAACTGTGGCTTATCTTGCGCGCCGATTTCCTCGAGAATCGACCGGGCCGTCTCAATCATCGAGCGGCACTTCGGATGCGAAATATCAACGATATGAAGCAGGAAATCCGCCTCGGCCACTTCTTCTAAAGTTGCCCGAAATGAGGTGACTAACTGATGCGGCAGTTTCTGGATAAAACCAACCGTGTCTGTTAATAAAATTTCTTCATTCGTCGGCAGCTTCAATCGACGCGTCGTTGGATCTAAGGTCGCAAATAACTTGTCTTCGGCTAATACGTCCGCTTGAGTTAGCGCATTGAGTAAGGTTGATTTTCCGGCATTGGTATAGCCGACCAGGGTTCCCGTTACCATTGGAATGGTTTGACGTTTGGTGCGCTGGGTTTTGCGATGTTCCCGGACTTTGACCAGGTCTTTTTTCAAAAACGCGATCCGTTTCCCGAGAAGACGCTTATCAGTTTCCAGCTGTTTTTCACCCGGACCACGGGTTCCGACGCCACCTCCGCCAAGACGTGATAAGTGGGTCCACATCTTGGTTAATCGAGGTTTAAGATATTCCAGCTGGGCAAGCTCGACCTGAAGCTGAGCCTCAAATGTCTGAGCACGTCCGGCAAAAATATCCAGGATAAGCCCGGTCCGATCCATCACTTTAATCTTAAGTTCCATCTCAAGGGTGCGCTGTTGTGAAGGCGTTAATTCATCATCGGTAATCAGAACTTCGACGCCAAGCTCGACTATCTGATCCCGCAATTCTTCCAGCTTCCCGGAGCCCACATAAAACTTGGTATGCGGCCGTTCCCGAACCTGAGACATTTCACCGACGACTTCCAGTCCGGCCGTACGACTGAGCTCCGCTAGCTCAATTAACGACTCACCGACCTCCCACAATGCATCCGGCTCGTGGGTTTCAACCCCGACTAAAAAGGCCTTTATTGTGCTCATTTGGCATGGAGTTGAGAAAGCGCGAACTGATAAGGCCCTTGGATCGGGGCATCGATATAAGCCTGGGAAATCCGTTTATAAGTATCGACCGCTTTTTGCCAATCCTTCATCATCAGATACGTATCCGCCAACTTTCTAAGCGGCATATAATCAAAGGGCCGCTGCTTGACCTGGGCTTCATAAATCTTCGCAGCCTTGGCATATTGTCTTTGTTGGACATAGGCCGCTCCTAAGATATCCGGAATGTTCTGAAAATTCGGGCTTGCTACATAAATTTCGGCATATTGATCAATCGCCAGATTAAATCGATTGGTTCGCCGGTAAATATCCGCAAGATTAAAATGGGCTTCTAAAATACGATCATCAATATCAAGCGACTTTTTATAATATATCTGGGCTTCGTCAAGACGATTCGTCTGATGATAAAAATACGCCAGACTCAACTGAAATAACGGGTTGTTATGATCCAAAACAGAGGCCGTTTTGAATTGGTCTTCAGCTTCGGTTAGATATTTAGTCTTATTATAAGGTTTGAGTTGGGCATATTGTAGCAACACATTTCCGAGCCGGTTCCGATACCATGGATTCATTTTATCGTACGCAATGGATTGACGGTAAACCGCTTCGGCTTTACCCAAATAAAGTAATTTTTCGTCGGTCTTAGCCAGCGTTCCGGCATAGTTTTCGTATGACTTACCAAGCTCAGTCTTATATTGAACTTCCCAGGGCGCTTCGGAAACAGCCTGTTGATAAAACGCAATCGCCGCCGAATAATTTTGCTGCGCATCACGGTTAAATCCTTCCCGATAATCACGCTCCGCAAAATACGGAAGCACCGACTGCCAAATCCCAATCACCGCCATCAAAACCAAGATCCCGATTGCGATGATAGAGGTAGCAGACAAATGAGAAGCTGAAAGCGTAGGTGATTTAGGTGTTGCCATTGGATTCCCAGTTCCGAAAATCAGGATGCCGTACAATCGCTAACCCAAGTCCGAGATAAACATAGAATAAAAACAACGTTGCCACCACACCAAAGTTAAAGAGAACCTGTCCCAGATAAACCACCGCTCCAGAAAAAACACCCAGCAGGACATATCGATAAGGGTTACGGCGCAACAAGTATTCGCCTTTCACGATCAAAACACACCAACCGATGATCACCAATCCGTAATAAATCACAAATCCGACAACACCACGTGTGGCAATCGTATTCAAATATTCATTATGAAGCCGGTCCGGCGTAAAATTATGACCGCCTTCGAGAATACCGTAATCAGCCCGGCGGTACTTCGGATACATATATTTAATCGTGTCAGGACCGGAGCCGATGAGCCAGAAATCTTTAATCCAACCAACAGAACTTTTCCACATAGAGGTCCGGGCAGTTCCCTTAATCGCCACATCTTCATAGGAAGATACTTTATCCTGAACATTACTCAATGCCGTCAAAGAGCTCGTTGATTTGTCAGCGAACAACTTGGCAATATGGCTAGGCAGACTCGGCGCTACGATCACCAGAGCAAAGACCATTAAAAAACTCATCAGCCACACCCGCTTTTCCAGCCATTGAGGTTGAGTATTACGGAATTCCATAAAATAATAAGCGACTAAAAGCGATGTATACAAAAAAATCGATGTCCAGGAAATCGCAATAAACTGAAGCTTTGCAAAAATCAAAATAATCACAAGACGGGAAACAACTTGTTTTAATTGATCTTTTAAATGAAAAGAAACAAACAAAAATAGCGGCACCAGAATCAGATATAAAATCGACTCGACAAGAAGTCCGAAACGAGACAAATCAAGCACATAAGTTAAGAATAAAAGGAGAGAAATCCCCGCCAAAATGGCCAATTCTTTGAGATCGATCGGTACTTTTTCAGTTTTCCCAGAGTCTTTTGATAGCGAACGGCTTGCTCCAAAATAACTGTAAAGAACATACAGTGCCAAAACCAGAGAAACTGGCACAGCAACGACCAGGCCTTTTTGATGAAGGTTAAAAATATCGGTCAGATAAAACGCCGCGATTGCCGCACAAGTAAAGAAAAAATCGACTAATAAATACCGCTCAGAACGACGGTCCATATTGTTATTCACGAACAAATAAAACAGCGTCATCGCCGCAATAAACCCAAGCCATGTGGCACGAGAATAAGAAAGAAACTGATTGTAATAAATAATAACCGTCAAAAAGAAAATAATCCATTTAGCAGGCACGATCCACTTGGGCATAAATTTAAAGCGGTCCTGTGTAGCAGATAAATAAAGGAGCCAGCCGATTCCTAAAGGCACCACCATCCCGACATAGGCGCAATAGTGGACGGGATTGTTAATACAGGCAAACACCCGTTGAGTCGGATCGACACTCCAGTTCATAAAATCCATACCCAGACTCTGCATAACTCCATAAATACCGGACAGTCCCGTCGAAACCAAAATGCCGCCTACTACCCAATGAACCATCTTTTCCTTGGTTACCAGCTTGGCGAACATCAGGATCAGGACAACATAATTCACGATCGTGATCAGGCCTTCCCAACGGTCATAGGCTCCGATAATGCTGAGACGAAGATTCTGGGAGAAGAGAGTCGAGACAATATTAACGCCGACCCAGAGAAGAAGTGGAATCTCAAGACCGATTTTCTGCCACCGGAATTCGGCCACCCCATTGTCTTTATAAAGCAGTCCACGAATGATCCAGACACTCATCGTGACAATGGTCACAACACGTAAAAGAAGGAGTTTATTAACCTCAAACACTGACCGAGTCAGAGAGGTAAAGACAAGGGGAATACCGACGACCAGGATCACCAGTAAAACGGTAAAAATAATGTCGAATAGACGGTCTAGTTGCTGCTTAGTCATAGGATATGATCAGTTTACCCTGAAAAACAGGGGAAAGTCCATAAATTTGAGTTCACTGCCGAAGCCCCATCCCGCTCTTAAGCAACCACCAGCAAGCGCCCCATAAAACACCGGTAAAAACTAAAAGTGCAAAAAACGCCGGCATCGGAGATATATCGGACACCCCAAGGTAGACATGGCGGAACAAATTCACAATATATAACACGGGATTAATGAGGGAGACGGTCTGCCAGAAAGCCGGAAGATGATGAATCGAGTAAAAAATACCGCCGAGATAAGTCAACGGCGTTAAGACAAATGTCGGCACAATCGAAATATCGTCAAACTTCCGCGCAAAAACCGCATTCAAAAATCCGGCCAAAGAAAACGCCAAGGCCGTCAAAAAAATCACACCCAGACAAGCCACTACATGCGTTAAATGAATATCGGTAAAAAACAACGACACTCCACTGACCAAGATCCCAACCAGCACTCCACGAAGCACGCCACCGGAAACATAGCCTGCCAGAATCGTCGTATAAGACATCGGAGATACCAGCATCTCTTCAATATTTTTCTGAAACTTAGCTCCGAATACCGAAGAAGACACATTGGCGTAGGAATTCGTAATCACCGACATCATGATCAGGCCAGGCACGATAAATTCGATATAACTCACACCGGCGACTTTACCCAGCCGGCTACCGATAAATGAACCGAATATCAAGAAATACAACGTCATTGTAATCACGGAAGGCAACAAGGTCTGAGGCCAGATCCGAAAAATCCGAGTCACTTCCTTATCCAGAATCGTCCAGAAACCGACTAACTGCACCCTCATGCCGCCACCAACTTTACAAATAATTCTTCTAACCGATTGGCTTTGTTTTTAATGCGATCCACGATAATGCCCCTGGCGGTTAATGTCTCGATCAATCGGGTAATCGTCTCGCCTTTATTAAGTTCAGCTTCAACAACACCTTCTTCGACTACCCTCAGATACGCCAGATCTGATACATCGGTCATATCGTGACAATATAAAATAAACACTTCCGAGCTCAACTTTTCCAATAAGCGAACCGTCGGCGCATTTTCGATGATCACACCTTTATCAATAATGGCGAGATTCTTACACAGGCTCTCGGCTTCTTCCAGGTAATGCGTTGTTAAAATAATGGTCAGCCCTTGGTCGTTAAGTTCTTGTAAAAAAATCCACATCGACCGCCGAAGCGAAATATCCACACCTGCCGTCGGCTCATCCAAAATCAAGACTTTCGGACTATGTACCAACGCTCTGGCAATCATCAACCGGCGCTTCAGCCCTCCGGACAAACGGCCGCCGGGTGTATTTCTACGATCCCAGATTTCGAGGCGATTGAGTAAATACTCAGCACGATCCATCGCAGCCTTGCGGGTTACGCCGTAATATCCCGCCTGGTTCAGAATAATCTGATGAACGGGCTCAAAAATATTAAAATTAAATTCCTGCGGCACAATGCCCAGAAATTGCTTGGCCAAATCCGGCTCGGTATCAATGTCTTTACCAAAAATCGACACAGACCCTGACGTCTTTTTCACCAGGGAACACATAATCCCGATTGTGGTCGACTTTCCGGCGCCGTTCGGACCCAGCAAGCCGAAAAACTCACCTTCCCGAATCGTGAGGTTAATTCCCTTAAGCGCTTCAAATCCGCCGCTATAAATCTTGATTAGGTCTTTAATCTCGATGGTTTGTGGCATAGAGGAGTAGTTTAGCGTAAAGATCCGGGGGTTTCAAATGTCACGCGGCCTAATTTTCCGGCCCGCAAATCCCGAATCAGCATCCGGGTTGTTTTTTCAATATCAATCACACCTCGCTGTCCTAAGCAGCCGCGTTTTTTACCAATTAATTCCAATAATACTTCAGGCTCTTTTGGAATTTCTTCTAACTCATATCTCTTCTTTATGATGGTCGGATAATAAGCGGAAAGGAACTCACAAAGATAAAGTGACACTTCTTCAAGATCCAACAACTCTTCTTTAATCGTGCCGACCAAGGCCAAGCGAAACCCAACTTCTTCATCTTCAAAACGCGGCCATAAAATACCCGGCGTATCCAATAAGATGACGTCATGTTCCAAAGCAATCCATTGCTGACGCTTTGTCACAGCGGGACGGTCTTCTACATTCGCCCGGCGGCGCTTTACCAAGGCATTGATCAGAGATGATTTGCCAACATTGGGAATACCCACGATGCCCACGGCAATCGATTTAATCCGTGCTTTAGCCTGTTCGGTATCAAGCACGATGTCTTTACACATTTTCGTAATCCGAGACACGTTGGTTCCGGACTTGATATCCAGAGCAATGGTCGCAATACCCCTATCTTTGAAATGCGTTTCCCACTGACTTGTGATCGCAGGATCTGCCAGATCCGCCTTCGTCAGGACAATCATTCGCTTCTTTTTAGCGATCAGATCATCGATCATCGGGTTTCGGCTCGAAAAAGGAAGACGGGCATCCAAAAGCTCAACCACGATATCCAGCTTCGGAAGTCGTTCTTCTAATTCTCGGCGTGCTTTGGCCATGTGGCCTGGGAACCATTGAATCGTCATCACACCACCGTAACGGGGATTGGGTAAATTGTCTATAAACAGATCCAAGACCGCTTCTGCGGACAAGCCAAGCCGCCTCCCTCAATTCACGCTCTCAATTCACCCCTCCCTCCTACGCTAAAGCTTCTGCGGATAAACCAACCTCAATTCACCCCTCCAACCTCCCCTTATCAAGGGCAGGCTTTACTCTCAGATCCCAAAGCCACCGAAGATCCGCCACTTGGGCGTCCCTCCACCCAAGAAGACATGATTCTAGATAGGGCTCTGTCTTGGAAGGGGGTGAAAAGAGCGATATGCCTGCTGAACCAAAAACCGATCAGCAAGTGTCACCGCGATCATCGCTTCCACCACAGGCACAACTCGCGGACAAATACATGGATCATGACGCCCATGAACCTCGATGACTTGAGACTCACCGGCAATATTAACCGTTTCCTGAGGCTTTGAAATCGAAGACGGCGGCTTGACCGCAACGCGAAGCGTAATCGGCTCACCCGTAGAAATTCCACCGAGTACACCCCCTGCATGATTGCTTCGGGTACGGACGGTATCCCCATCACTATAGAAGGGATCATTGAATTGGCTGCCGCGGAGCTTGACCCCGTCAAAACCGGAACCGAATTCAATCCCTTTAATCGTTCCGATCGACATCAGTGCATACGATAAAAGCGCGTCTAATTTATCAAATACCGGATCACCCAACCCCGTCGGGCATCCGTCAATCACCGCTTCGATAATCCCACCGACGGAATCACCTTCCGCTTTAGCTGCCTCAATGACTTTGATCATCTCGTTGGCCGCGGCAGCATCCGGACAGCGAACAATATTGCGTTCAATTTCCTCTAAATCAATCGTTTTAGCCTGAACATCCGCGACTGCAAATGTATAGGCGGTAATCTTGACGCCAAGCGTCGCTAAAAATTTCTTGGCGACAGCACCAGCCGCGACACGTGCCGTCGTCTCGCGGCCGGAAGAACGTCCCCCACCTCGGTAATCCCGAATCCCATATTTTTGGAGAAACGTATAATCGGCGTGACCGGGACGAAAGACATCCTTAATGGTGGAATAGTCTTTGGACTTCTGATTGGCATTTCGAACTAAAAGCGCCAAGGGAGCACCGGTCGTCTTACCCTCAAAAACACCGGATAAAATCTCAACCGTATCGGCTTCATTACGAGGCGTGACAATGTGGCTTTGGCCGGGGCGACGGCGATCCAGATCCACCTGAATATCCGCTTCCGTTAACTCCAACAATGGGGGAACTCCATCGATTACCACGCCTAATCCAGGCCCGTGGCTCTCACCAAACGTCATTAACTTGAACACATCTCCGAACGTACTTCCCGGCATAACAATAAACTCCTAGCGTAGTAATGAGCTCATATATGTCTCTTTATTAACCATATATTGAATAAATTTTTCAGACAGATCCGGCACAACCGAATTCTGAACTTCTTCGAGAGAGAGCAAGGCCTCGCCCCATTTCCGGCATTTCGGCGCAGCAGTTAAAATGCCTGCGGGATGCCGCTCTTCTAAAATTGCCAATCTCATAAAAAACGGCGCAAATGCCGTATCAACCAACGCGAAAGACTCTCCGTTAAAATACGGTCCGTCACCTAGTTTGGCTTCGAGCTTTGCGATATTTTCGGTCATTTTTTCCCGCTTAGCCTTAAAGTCTTCTTCGGTCTTAGCCATAGCCCAACCAAACATATCCATATTAAGCGCGGACGAAAACTCAATCCAGGCGCGGTTAACCGCTTTTTCGAGTGGCTCCGGCGGATGAATAGACGGCGGATAAATTTCATCTAGATATTCATTAATAACAGCAGATTCGAATAACACATGGTCGCCTACCTTTAGAACCGGAACTTTTCCAAAGGGAGAAATTTTCAGAAACCACTCCGGCTTGTTCTCAAGATCTATATAGGTAATATCAAACTCAACATTTTTATGAAGGAGGGTAATAAGTGATCTTTGCACAAATGGGCATGTTTCAAAACTAATTAATTCAGGAACCATAAAGCACCTCTTTTATATAAATTTGGAAAACCGATTTCAGTTTAACATAGGTACCGAACAATGAAAGCCCTTCGGATAGACACTGAAATTTAGGTACGTCATTCGCCCATTTCATGTCATGATACAAACCGCTCAAGGCACTCAATCAAGGAGAACGAGATGAACACAATCGATCAAATTCGGCAGAACCCCCAGTTTCTATTTGTCGCGGCCTACGTTGCCTGGGTCGGGATTTTGGTTCCATTGGTGTTAATCACGTACCAATATTTAAAACACGTCTTCTCCAAAACCAATCCTCTGATGACATTTGTGATCCGGCAACTCAAAACACCTGTCATCCTCTTTGTATTCCTTTCGGGATTCCTTATTCTCAGAGCGATTATCGTGGTGCCCGCTTATTGGGAAAAGTCTCTCGATATGACCAGCAAAATGATCGTGATTATCTTCTTAATCTATGTCGTTGATAAATTATTCCGAGCATTCTTCCGTCATGCGTTAGTCGCCACCCATTTTCTGAAATCATCCGGCAAAATTATTGAAAATGTGATCCGCGCACTCATACTTTTCCTAGGGGGCATGATTATTCTGGATGGATTTGGCATTTCGATTACGCCGTTGATCGCGTCATTAGGTGTCGGTTCTTTAGCTGTAGCGTTGGCCCTCCAAGATACACTGACCCATCTTTTCGCAGGGTTCCACCTCTCCTTCGAAAAATCTCTCTCGATCGGTGATTCGATTAAAATCGAGTCCGGTGCAGAAGGCGTTATCGAAGAAATCGGCGCCCGGTTCACCCGTATCCGGTTATCCCCCCACCACCTCGTGCTCGTTCCCAACAGCAAACTCGTCAATAGCATCATCACCAAAGTCTATCAAAACAAAACCCCATTAGCGGCCAAAACCATTATTATCGCCCTATCCATCAGCCCCAATGCCGATATCGAAAAAGTAGAATCCATCTGCAAAGAAACCGCCCGCGGCCTCGAAAAAATCGTCAAACAATCCAATAGCGCCTCCGTCACAATCGAGTCCATGGACCGTCACGCCATTTCAATCTCTACCGTCCTACAAATCGATGCCGCCGCTGACGAAGCCCAGATTCGCCATGAATTCTTCAAAACCGTCCTCACCCGATTCAAATCCGAAGCCATCCCCTTACCCAGCTCATCCCACCCTCCAGAACAACAAAAACCCTAAAGCACCCCCCTCTTTTCGCCCAAGCCAAGTTGCCCTATAATACCGTTTCTTTCACACCTGATGGGGAGTCGTCTAACGGCAGGACAGCAGTTTCTGGAACTGTGAACGAGGGTTCGATTCCTTCCTCCCCAGCCAATCAGTCTTTCAATCCAACCCTTTTTGAGCTCAAAATGAACCGTTTTTCCTTCCATTTTGGAGTTCGATAGTAAAAACTTAAACAATTTCTGTTTTTCGGCAGCGGGCTGGGTTTCGTACAGGATATGTGATCGGTTCGAT
>CAMDBA010000009.1 GCA_945888995.1 bacterium UBP8_UBA817
AAAGGCTACAACCTCATCCAGGACGAAAACAATGACGGCATCCGAGACGCAGGTGGCTACAACCTGCATGTGGATGTGAAGACTGTAAAAGTCAAAAACGAGGCCGGAAAGACGTTTAATCGAATTGATTTGGATGTTGATACGGGGGATGGGCATATCATTATCCAGAATTATAAAAAAGGTGGATTTGGAATTAATATTCAGAGGTTGAATCTGGAGAAAGATGCGGCACAAATTGATGCTGCGAAACAATCTGCATTAGCAAAAGTAAATCTTCCGGATTTGAGTTTGCCGGAGTTGTTGAACGTGCGGTTCGACTTGCCGGTGGGGTTCCAGAAAGAATGGGCCCTCACAGGTTTGAATATGCCAATGGATTTTTACCCGTTAGCCAGTCTGTTTCATACCTCTCTCGAAAATCTAAAAAACAATCTTAAGCTGCAGATTACCAATGGACCCGAACTTAAAATTGCTTGGCTTCTGCCTGATTTCGGACCATTGCCGAAATTGGACTCACCTGAGTTTAAGGCGATTTGTACCGAATTAAGCAAATTTACAAATACACTTCTTAGCGGAGATATTAATTTAGACAAGAATATTGTCAATCAGGTCGTCGTGAATTATGTGTTTCAACATGGCCAAGAACCGAGCGTTTCTTTTCGAGAGTACCGGAATATAGACGTATCTAAATTGCTTGGAACGCCAGATCCGGCACATGATCCGTTTTATGTTGTCAGAGACGCGGTTCAGCCCACAATATCATTTGTCCAGGAAGGCGCGACAAAAGTTGTGGGAGGCTTAATAAGTCCGATTATTGATTTTGTAGATACGCAATTGGATATCCAGGGAAACCTGAGCGGGTTCCTGGAATCTCAGTTGGGTAAAAAACTTTCTGATTTAGGAAAATATCTAAACGATAGCCCTGTTTTGAGAGACATTGCCTTGGAGTTAATTAGCCAATTAAGATCCGGTCATGTAGATATTAATGCATTATTGGGCGATACATGGGATGCGCAAAAAAGTCAGTTACTCAAAGGTGTTATTGAAGATGGCCTGAAGCAAGTGGGACTGTCGGACCTGGCGCATTCGGTGGGCGATACTGGATATCTTGCTATTCTGAATACGATTGTTAAATGGGGTAATGGAGAAATCATGGGAGACGGAGAGTCTTTAGCGGATGCGTTTGTCTCTACGGTGGCATCTGGTATTGCCCAAAAAATAGGTGCTGATATCGGGCTAGCTATAGGGTCTACTTTGGGCGGACCAATCGGCGCTGCCATCGGGACCGTTGTGGGGGCATTTTTAGGGGCTGTTATTGTTGGACCTATTGGTCAATATATTGAAGAGGCGACCCGCGCGTTCCAAGAGGCGTTTACCGATGTGTTTCGAGAATTCTCTCACCTTAATATCGTCGGTGTCATTAATGAAGTGTGGGATTTTATTACAGATATGGGAACTGCCCTGGGTCATTTCTTCGAAAATCTATATCAAGGATGGCTGTCTTTATTTG
The DNA here is from genome assembly GCA_945888995.1 of bacterium UBP8_UBA817. Taxonomy (GTDB): domain Bacteria; phylum Margulisbacteria; class Marinamargulisbacteria; order CAMDBA01; family CAMDBA01; genus CAMDBA01. The sequence goes on from CAMDBA010000009.1 coordinate 1,508, forward strand.
GTGCGACCAACGCACCAGACCCCCAGGTCGCCTATTCTATTCAGCCGGGGTTAGCCGGAGGCGTGATTTCTATACAAGATATAGAGACTCTGGACGGGATGACATCTGATAAGGCCAAGGCGTTATGGCAACATCTCATTGAGTTGCATTATGTTGAGCCATCGGGACGAGTAAATACAAGTTATAAATTTAAAAGTTTGAATTTTCAACTGGGATTAAGCGCGGAATACGCAACCCACCTACCGGCCATTTTATTTCTTCTTCAAAATGCCGAATCCCATACCGGTGATATTATGGCGGTGACAAACCGGGCCTATACACGCGGAGGCGATCTGGATGAAGAATGGGGCTATGGTGTCATTGCATCACAAAGCCAAGACGATATCCTGATGGGTGCACATATGGCGGACCGGTTGATAGGTCGAGATGGGAATAACGTCTTGCTAGGCCAAGAAGGTGAAGACATATTAGATGGGGGTGCTGGCAACGACACTTTAGTCGGGGGGCTTGGGGATGATGTTTTATTTGGCGGTACTGGAGATGATTTATTATCCGGAGACGATGGAGATGCATCTGGTAGAGGCTCAGATCTTCTAGTAGGCGGTGCCGGTCAGGACACGCTTTTCGGAGGGGTGGGGCAGGACATATTAGTTGGGGCATCCGGCAATGATATGCTGCTTGGTGATGAAGATAATGATGAATTATATGGAGGAATCGGTAACGATAGCCTATATGGTGGAAATGGCGACGATAGCTTGTCCGGCGGAGACGGTGTAGATATCATATCGGGCGGCACCGGAAGAGATCTGGCTTCTGGCGGTACTGGCGATGATTACCTAGATGGTGGAGACGGCGCCGATTTATTGAGTGGAAATGTCGGCGATGATTACGTTATAGGTGGTGCTGGGAACGACCTTCTTTTCGGAGGGATGGGAGATGATGTGCTATCCGGTGGAGATGGCAACGATACTCTTGTTGGGGGCATTGGCAATGACTCCATGACGGGTGGCGCTGATAAAGACTATTTTGTTATTACTCAGTCTGCAGATACCATGCAGGTTATTACCGATTTTGATGCTCGAGAAGATGTGTTGGATCTAAGCACTTTTGTTGAGTTAAAGAATTGGGACTCCCTCTCTATTTTTATGATTAGTTCCGGGATTGAAATTGATTTAGGCCATGGTCAAAGTCTCATTCTGGAGAATGTCGGTATTAGCCAATTGCGGCGAGAAAATTTTATTTTTGGATTATTGGAAAGCTTGTATCCGGGAGATTTAACAGAAGTTTTAGCAACGGTTGATCAAGGAGGGAATATTTTAGATGAGACAAGCCAGTTTGCATCTTATGTAATGAATGGTTATTGGCAGAGATACGAAAGTACGCATTGGGTTCCTTGGCCGGTTCATGTTGTGGAATTTTATAATTATATTCAAGAGCAGAATCTTTCGTATGGTGGCCAAAATATCACGGCGCCCCAACAGGTTTTTGGTAACGAGCGGGCTAATTTAATCGTGGGGTCAACTAATACAAAAAATTATATTTATGCCAGCGCTGGAGACGATACCGCTATAGGCGGCGTAGAAGCTGATTTTTTAGTTGGAGGTAGTGGAAACGATAGCCTTGAGGGACAAGAAGGAAATGATATTTTATATGGAAATAGTGGGAATGATAGTTTAATAGGCGCTTATGGAGATGACATATTATTCGGAGGAGATGGCGACGACCTACTTTCAAGTTGGCATGGAAATGATACTTTGGAAGGTAATGACGGAAATGATTCTTTGTATGGGGGGCCTGGAATTGATGTATTAAGTGGGGGCAGTGGAAATGACATTCTTAATGGAGAAGAAGATGCTGATTTTTTAAGTGGGGATGTTGGCAATGATTCTCTTTTCGGTTGCGGTGGAAACGATATCTTATATGGCGGAGATGGTGAGGATGGGCTTTATGGCGGTGATAACAATGATGTCCTTTTAGGAGATGCTGGCAATGATACTCTGTACGGAGAAAATGGCTCAGATAACTTATATGGGAATTTAGGCAATGACAATCTATTTGGCGGAAGTGGCATGGATACATTGTCCGGAGGAGATGGCGACGATGGGTTATATGGGCACTTTGATGCCGATTATCTTCAAGGCGGGGCCGGCAATGATACGCTTTATGGCGAATTCGGAAATGACACGTTATTAGGAAACGATGGAAATGACCTTTTAAGAGGATATGAAAACAACGATAGCCTTGAGGGGGGCGCAGGAAATGATACTTTAATCGGGAGTTCTGGGACAGATGTATTGATTGGCGGTGATGGAGGCGACGTATTTATTATTGACCGTATTATCGCAGATGTTGATGAAATTAGTGATTTTGATGTAACAAATGCCAGTGAAAAAATTGATTTGAGTGCATTTACCGAGTATAGCAGTTTTGAAGATCTGACAATTAGGTATCAAGGTACGCGAGCTATCATTGAGTTACCGAATTACCAGAGGTTAAATTTAACCGGAATCGTCGAGGGTCAACTCAATGGGTCCCATTTTATTGGCAAAATTAATACAACGACTTCCGGAGTGGAAATTGGGACGTGGACTGCAAGCTCCGCCCTGACGGCAAATATGCGCTTCGCTACAACGGTAGAAGATCAAAGCGTCACGTTGGATGTTTTAGCCCAGATCGGTGGTATCGGTAGCAATATGACTCCTAGTATTGCGAAGGTTACGGAAGCACAAAAAGGAAGGGTGTCGGTTATAAATAATAAAATAATCTATACCCCGAATCAAAATGCAAACGGCAGTGATACATTTGCTTATACAGTTCGCGATGGACATGGCCGGATTATTACTCAAACCCTGGATATAACGATTAAGGCTGTAAATGATGCCCCGACAGTAAATTTAGTAGGCGGAACGACAATAGAAGATAAGAGCATAACTTTGGATGTCTTATCACAAGCAAGTGACATTGATGGTGATACATTGTCGATATCTGCTATCACACAAGGCCAGAAAGGGGCTGTCTCAGTTGTAAATGACAAGCTGGTGTATACCCCGAACGCAAATATGAACGGCAGCGATACGGTTGCTTATACAATTAGTGATGGCCATGGAGGTGTGGTAACAAGGACATTAGGAGTAACCATTGCTGCAGTGAATGATGCCCCGACGGCAGGGCTGGCTAGTACGACGGCAATAGAAGATCAGAGTATAACGTTAGATGTATTATCTCAGGTAAGTGATGTCGATGGAGATACTTCTTTTACTATCTCGGACATAACACAGGGTCAAAAAGGAACGATTTCGATTGTAAATAACAAAATCATCTATACTTCGAAGGCAAATGCGAATGGTAAGGATACTTTCACTTATACCATCAGCGATAGTCATGGGGCTTCAGTAATAAAAGCGGTTGATGTAGATATTACAGCCGTAAATGATGCGCCTTCTGCAAGCTTAGCAACAGCAACAACTTCGGAAGATGCCAGCGTTATATTAGATGTGCTATCGCAAGCAAGTGATATTGATGGTGACACAATCGTAATTTTCGGTATAACACAGGGGCAGAAAGGGTCTGTATCAGTCACAAATAACAAAATCGTTTATTCTCCCATGACAAATGCAAACGGCGACGATACGTTCACCTATACGCTCAGCGATGGACACGGCGGGATAATAACCAAAACTGCGAATGTCACAATTAACGCAGTGAATGATGCACCTGTCGCCGGTCTTGGTGCGGCTGTAACTATCGAAGATCGAAGTGTGATATTAGACGTGCTGGCTCAAGCAAGTGATGTAGATGGAGATAATGTCACCATAGCTGGAGTAGGCCAAGGACAAAAAGGTGTCGTATCGATTATAAATAACAAAGTAGTTTATATCCCTAATGCAAACGTAAACGGAAATGACAGCTTCACTTATACCCTGATTGACGGACATGGCGGAACCACAATAAAGACCATTAACATGAGCATTACGCCGGAAAACGATCCTCTATCGGCAAACTTAACGGCTGCTGGCACAATAGAAGACACAGCGGTTATTTTAGATGTTTTATCACAGGCAAGCGATATTGATGGCGATACCTTATCTATTTTCGGTATTACTCAAGGTGAAAAAGGCGTCGTATCGATTGCAAATAATAAAATCATCTATACTCCGGCTGCAAATAAAAATGGAAATGATACCTTCACTTACACCATTAGTGACGGCCATGGCGCGACAGTCACTAAAACAGTGTCGGTAGAAGTTACACCAATAAATGATGCACCGACCGCTACTCTTGTAACCGCTGAAGCCATTGAAGATGGGAGTGTAATATTAAATGTATTGTCGCAAGCCACTGATATTGATGGCGATGTTTTATCAATTTCCGGGATTACACAAGGCAATAAAGGTGTTGTGTCGATTGTTGATAATAATATCGTCTATACACCGAATCCGAACGTAAATGGAGCTGATACATTTACCTATGAGATTATTGATAGACATGGGGGAACTATTAGCAAAACCGTGAATGTGAATATAACGGCAGTAAATGATATTCCGACGGCAACCTTGGTAAATGCTGTGACGGCTGAAGATACCAGCGTAATATTAAATGTATTGTCGCAAGCAAGTGATGTAGATGGCGATATCCTTAGCATTTCTCAAGTTACGCAAGGCCAGAAGGGCTCAGTTTCGATTGTAAACAATCAAGTGGTTTACACGCCAAATGCGGACGCCACTAGAAACGACTCTTTCACTTACACCCTCAGCGATAATCACGGCGGAACAATCACAAAAACCGTAGGCGTCACCATTACAGCCGTAAACGACACCCCAACCGCCAATCTCGTCACTGCAACCACCATTGAAGACGGCAGCGTACGATTAAATGTCTTGTCACAAGCCGCGGATGTCGATGGAGATTCCTTGTCGATATCGGATATTACACAAGGCGCAAAAGGGACCGTAACCATCGTAGATAATAAAGTCGTCTACACCCCGAATGTAAACGCAAACGGAGTGGATGCATTTACCTATACCATTAGCGACGGGCATGGCGGAACGATTACAAAGACCGTGGATGTCGGCATCACTGCAGTCAATGATGCGCCGGTCGTGGGAACGCTTAACAATCAGACCGTCGTCGGGGGCGATCATTTTAATATCGCATTGGGATCGGCTTTTAATGACGCCGATGGAGATGCCCTCTCATATAGTATCGCCCAATCCGGCGGCACCGCTCTTCCATCCTGGCTTCAATATGATGCGCCAACGAAATCCTTGTCAGGGACAGCGCCCGTGGCATTTTCGGGTCTTCTGAATCTGGTGATTCAGGCAAGTGATGGCCATGGGGGAACCGCTTCCGCTAATTTTGGGTTCCAGGTAAATAGTCCGATTATAACGAGCGACCTTCGATCCGGTATTTCGGTCACACAAGACCGAGATGTAAATGTGACGTATATGGGTGGTTCTGCCGGATATCACAATTCATTAGGATATTACCGCATAGATGCTGCAGGCCGGATCCACGATACGCAGATGCTCTTTATAGATCAACACGCCGTAAGAATCGGAACCGATCTTCGACTTGGGACATTGGCAGCGGGCGATGCGATTGGATTTTTTATATTGGCAAATGGCTATAGTGGGGTATTTAGTGATGGGGCTGGCCGACAGATAACGTTGAGTCAGGCACAGGCGGATAACGGGGCATTCAGTTTTGTCGAAAATGGCACTGCCGGATCGACGTTCCGCTATACGTCTATCAATGGAACGGTCTATACCTACACCAAGGAAATTTATCATAGTATTCAAAACGGTATGGCCCAGAATCCCGATGGGATTAACCATGTGATTATGGATTTGGATAGCAACGGTCAAGGTGTGAATCTGTGGTTTGAAGATTTATTGGGCGGCGGAGATAGGGATTTTAATGACCTGATGGTGCATGTGGATCTCGAAATCGGTGGATACTCAACCGGCTATGACCAAAAAATTGAAGGATGGAATACTTCCGAAAGCCTGGCTGGCACACATGGGAACGACACAATTCGCGGTTGGCATGGCAATGACACTATTGATGGCGGTGCAGGAAAAGACAGTCTGACCGGTGGGAATGGCGTCGATACGTTTGTCTTTAGCTCATTGACGGATTCTTCAATTAATCAGTGTGATATAATCCTCGACTTTGCAGATGGGCAGGACAAGATAGACCTAAGAGGCTTAGGCTTTGCAGGGTTTGAGATCGGTAACGGTCATGGGACTATTTTAGGCGTGCATTATGATCAAGGAAATACCATTATCGATGATCCAAATACGGTGTTTGCGATTACCCTGCAAGGACACCACAGCTTAGCGACAGCAGATTTTATATTTTCTTAATCCCTAGAAGTAGAATTGCTTCAACTGCTAACGCCGATTATTCTCTTCCCACATCATCGGATTCCAATGTGACATTACGTCGACATGGTCCCGGCAAGAAGGGTCACGGTAGGTGCTTTTCCTGGTGGGGTAGGGTTTGGAGGCCGATTGTGGAGGGGTTCTACCGTTGTTTGGTTGATTGGATATGGGGTCGGTTGTGTCATGATTTTGCATAGGGATATTGTATGGGCCCTAAAAAAAACCGGCAAGCCCTAGCAGAAAATATTTTTTAAAGTTTGGGTAGGTTTGAAATACCTTTCATTTTCGGAATTTAATTCCTAATATGCAAGGCGCTATACTGAATGTTTGCTCGCTTTTGAAGCTGGCACACTCACACGTCGCCTAACCCTAGTAAATTTGGATGAGATTGATCATTTCTCGCAGAGGGGATAGTAGCGGAAGCTACAGACCCGGAAGCGAAAATGGTCAAGATCGCCAAATTTGGTGCGCCGTCAGGGATGTCGCCTTTCATTGACCTGCCACTGGCAGCTCAAGCCAGGCAGCGTCCGTCACTGCCGTTCAGGCAAATCATTGCCTTCACTCATCCTCCCTATTCGGTCGGCGTTCCTACCGATTCGAATCCCTAACGGAGTAAATAACATAATAAAAGGGCTGGCCTGCCAGCCGAAGCTCCATAGGATCGTAGGATGGTGCGCCGTCAGGGATTCGAACCCCAGACCTACTGATTAAGAGTCAGCTGCTCTACCAACTGAGCTAACGGCGCGTAAAATCATGGGGGAAAAGAAGATGGGATGGTCGGGGTGAGAGGATTCGAACCTCCGGCCACCTGTTCCCAAAACAGGTGCGCTAACCAGGCTGCGCTACACCCCGAAAGAGACCCCATTTTAGGTAGGATCAGGCATTTTGGCAAGGGGGATTGAGAAATGTATTTAAATGCTGTTTAGCCAAAGCTAGAGCGCGGCCTCTGTGGCTGATTGCGTTTTTGGCGGTTTCGTCCATTTGAGCGAAGGTGAGATCAAACCCATCGGGGGTAAAGATGGGATCATAGCCGAATCCTTGTGTTCCGACCATGTGGGTAATAATCGTCCCGTTCACTATCCCTTTTACAACATCAATAATGCCGTCAGGATATCGGATGGCAATCGTCGAGCAAAACCGTGCACGGCGATTGGTCTGACCCGAAAGTTCCGACAGGATTTTATTGCACAGGGTTTCGGTCGTCGGATTAGGTCCTGCATAACGCGCGGAATAAACACCGGGCTCACCATTTAATGCCTCTACCTCAAGGCCGGAATCATCCGCAAGGTAAACAGTGTTAGGCAGCGAAGGGCAAGCCTGTGCTTTTTTAATCGCATTTTCTTCAAACGTTACCCCGTCTTCCACGACCTCAATCACATTGTCGAACAGATCTGTATAAGGAACGACATTGAGAGAGTAATCCGAAAAATAAGCTCGAATCTCCGCTAGCTTCCCCGCATTGTTGGACATGATCGCTAAAGTATAATGTGTCATTTTTTCTTCCTTTTTTAGATGAATGTGCGAAATTCACCCTCTCTGTCGGTGACGAATTAATCCCTAGAAATAGAATAAATATCACTCACATTTCCAATCGACTTCTTAAGCTGATTAAGATGGGTCACATCACGAATATCCACGATAATCTGAGCCCTCATATTACCGCCTTTTCGAAGGGTTTTGGTTTTGACTTCCCGGATATTGGTTTTGGTTTCACTAATCCGGCTTACGATATCTTTCAGAAGACCGAAACGGTCGAACGCTTCAATATAGAGGGTGACCGGATAGAGTCTGTCCGGCGTCGTATGGTCCCATTCGACATCCACCAGACGGCCCCGATCTTCGGCAGGAAGATTTAGAATATTTTTACAGTCCAGTCTGTGAACGGATACACCATAGCCGAGCGTAATAAATCCGATGATATCGTCCCCGGGAAGCGGTTTACAGCATTTAGCCAGGTTGATCAGAATATTTTCCTGACCGAGAACGCGGATGCCATGCTTCGGGGTCTTCTTGAATTTCTGAGAGGAAACCGGCGGAAGTGTAATAATATCTTCCGGTTGACCGGAGAGTTTTTTATAGGCTTCATCCAAGAGGCGAACAATAGTTTTAGTTGAAACTTCTCCCTGCGCGACCATCAGATAGAGCTCGTCTAATTTATTGATGCTGTATTTTTTGAGAAGCGAGGAAATATTATCCGGTGTCAGAATATCTTTTGGCAGATATCCAAAAATTAACATGGCTTTTTCAAGCTCAGTTTTACCTTTTTGGATGTTTTCAACGGAATTTTGCCGACGGAACCAATATTTAATCTTGGATTTGGCATGCCCGGTTTTGGCGATGGTGAGCCAGTCAATTTTAGGGTTTTGTTTTTTCGAGGACAGAATTTCGACTTGATCGCCATTCTGGAGTTCATAATCAATCGGGACAATATGGCCGTTAGCCTTTGCACCGACGCAGCAATGACCGATCTCGGTATGAATTTTATACGCAAAATCTATCGGAGTCGCCCCTCTCGGCAATACCTGAACCCCGCCTTTCGGCGTAAAGACAAAGACCTCGTCCATAAAGAGATCCACTTTGAGATTTTGAAGGTAAATCTTCGGTTCCGTTTTTTCTTGTTGGGTATCGATAATCTGCCGCAGCCAAGAAAAATCACCGTCAAACTTCGTATGCACTGTGCCTTCTTTATAGCGCCAATGCGAGGCGATTCCGTATTCGGCGATTTGATGCATTTCCCGGGTGCGGATTTGGATCTCGACCGGGCGGCCTTTAGGTCCGATGACCGCAGTGTGGAGAGACTGATACATATTAGACTTCGGCATCGCGATATAATCTTTAAATCGCCCGGTAATAGGCTTGAACGTGGCGTGAATCACACCCAAGACTTCGTAACATTCTTTAATCGAATCCAGTAGAATTCGGATGCCAAGAACGTCATAAAGTTCGTTGTAATCAAGACTTTGGGTTTTGAGCTTATTATAGATACTGTAAAAATGCTTGGGCCGACCGCTGACTTCCGCGTTGAGACCAACGTCGCTAACCGCTTCCCGGACAATCGTCAGAAAGCTCTCAACATAGATCTCTCGTTCTTCTCGACGTGAAGCGACCAATTTTTTGATCAATTGAAATTCTTCGGGTTGAAGATAGTAAAAGGCCAGATCTTCTAATTCCCATTTCAATGACCACATTCCGAGCCGATGCGCGAGAGGGGAAAAAATATCCCGAGTTTCGCGGGCGATTTCAAGCTGTTTCGGATGACTCAGGTATTTCAGGCTCCGCATATTATGGAGCCGGTCGGCAAGTTTAATTAAAACGACACGAAGGTCCTTGGCCATGGCCAGGAACATTTTACGCAGGTTTTCCGCTTGTGCTTCCTCGTCTGATCCGAAGTATATTTTACCGAGTTTTGTGACACCTTCGACGAGCGTATACACGTCACTGCCGAAATGGGCGACGATATCTTGCTTGGTGACACCGGTGTCTTCAATGGTGTCATGCAAGAGCGCCGCACAGATGGTCGCCGTATCTTGCTGAAGCTCTGCCAGAATAATCGCAACTTCGATCGGATGAATAATGTAGGGCTCCTGAGACTTTCGGACCTGTCCTTCGTGCGCCTTAGAAGCACACTGATAGGCCCGCTCAATTTTCTTTTGAGCACGGGTGGGCAAGTAGGTTTTGACCAAGACCAGGAGGTCATCAAATGTTTTTGGTTTTTTCATTTAATATCCAGAATTTGAAGCTGAAGCGACTCTTTTCCCAACCACCGGTTAATGTCCAAATTAAACGCCAGCTCAAGATGGTCTTTATAGAGTAGCTCTATTTTTGAGGATAAATCAAATCCGATGGCATCGATTGCCACCTTGTTTTTTGCATCCGTAAGGGTCATTTTAAGGTGGTTCCCATTGCCGACGGTTTTAAAGTCGATAGCCCGTAATTCATCGGTATAAAAAACCGGTGTCGGATTCGCAGAACCGAATGGCTCTAAAGCCGCTAGTTCTTGTGCTAATTCTAAGGTGAGCTCGGTGGCGGCCACTTTGGCATCAATTTCTAAAACAGGAAGCAATTCTTCGATCGTGATCTGATCATTACACAGCCCGCGAAGAACTGTTTTGAACTCGGAGATACGATCAGCCAGGATGCTGAATCCTGCCGCTTCTTTATGCCCGCCGAATTCTTCTAAAAGATGCGAGGCTTGCTTGAGGTAGCGATAAATATTCACACCGCCTACGCTTCTGGCGGAGCCGCGTCCGTGCTGCCCGTCATGCGCGATTAAAACCACGGGGCGAGACCATTTTCTGACCAATTGAGAGGCGGTGATACCAATAACCCCCGCATGCCAATTATTTCCGGACAGAACCAGGATTTTGTCGGTTTCGGGATCAAATTCTGCTTCCGCCTTTGCGACGGCGTCATCTAAAATGGTTGCGCAGATAAGCTGCCGTTTTTCATTGGTTTTTTGCAGCTGCCACGCCAGGTCCCGACAGAGTCGGGTATCGGACGCGAGGAGTAACTCAACGCCGATTTTCCCATGCTCAAGCCGCCCGGCCGCATTAAGACGGGGCGCGATCGTAAAGCCGACATCCCGCACGGAAACGGCTTCTTTTTTATGTCCGGCAATATCGAGTAATTCAAAGAGCCCGGCCCGCCCTTTACGGCTCAGAATGTCGAGGCCTTTTTGAGTCAACAGCCGGTTATTTCCCGTCAGAGGCGCAACGTCCGCAATAGTACCCAGTGCAACCAGGTCAAGATGATCTTCCAAAGGAAAATCGAGCTTGTAATAGTGGCGGTAAAACGCCATGAATTGATAGGCAATTCCCGCACTGCACAAATGATAGTTCGGATGATCCGGCGACAGAAATTTAGGATTGATGATGGCATCTGCCGGAGGTAGCACATCAGGAATCGTATGGTGATCCATAATTAGAACATCGATCGGTAGCGCCTCTTTAAACGTCCTGATTTCGAGTTCGTTACTAATGCCGCAATCCAGTGTGATTAAGAGCCCGTATTGATTCTGCTTCAACTTGTCGAGAATCTTCGTGCTCAGACCATAGCCTTCTGTAAATCGGTGTGGAATATGATAGTCGACCGTCGCCCCGACCTCTCGCAATGCCCAAGTAAGTAAGGTGGTGGAAGTCACGCCGTCTACGTCATAGTCACCATAAATCAGGATTTTGCTTTGCTTTTGGATGTGGCCGTGAACAAGCTGTGCGGCCTCGGTAAGGCGATCCATATCCGGATGCATCATCGTATGCGACGGCTCAGAAGAATCAGTGGAAATTTGCCCGATAAAAAACAACATATCCTCTAAGGAATGTAGTTTTCGGTTCAATAAAACCTGAGCAAGAAGCGGGCTTTTCCGAAGTTTTAAGGCAATCTTCTCAGCTAAAGACCGGTGTTCGGGATAAATTTGCCATCGCCGGTCGGAAATACTCATTCCACACGAACGAGAAATAGTTCTTGTCCGTATTCAACCGGACTTGCGTTTTCAACCAATATTTTTTCGATTTTGCCGCTATATTCGGATTCGATTTCATTAAATAATTTCATCGCTTCGATCATACAGACAACTTGTCCGACTTTAACCCCGTCACCTAATTTTGTATAAGAGGGGCTCTGAGGTTTCGGTGTCAAATAAACGGTTCCAACCATTGGAGATTTAATAGTCATTAATTTTGCGTCCACAACAGGCTTTTTATCTTCGACTTTAGCGGTAGTTGCAGGTGCGGCCGGTGCAGGATGCACGGCTTGTGGGTGTGCGGTAATCGGCGCAACAAAGGTTTGTGCAACACCGAATTCTTTTTTGATCTCGATTTTGATGCCTTCAATTTCAATCGCTAAAGATGAAATGTTAGCTTCTTCCACCATGTTAATGATCCGTTTTACTTCTTTTAAGTCCATGATATCTCCCGGTATTTAGTGTGAATTTTTGCCACCCAAATAGAATAAACCCAATTCTAGCGGTTCTTGGATAGACTTGTAAAGGAAGGCTCAAGGCAGAGCCTCTTATAAAGAGAAATAAATTATAAGAAGAGTTGTTCTTGAATAAGCGCCGTTAAAACGGGGTTACTCGTCAAACTGGCCGAGTTTGCGGAATTTTTGATACCGCTGTGAAATGATATCTTGGGGCTGTACTGATTTATAATGTTTCAAATCGCCTAATATCGCGTTCTTCATACTTTCGGCCAAACTACACCAATCACGATGGGCACCACCCAGAGGCTCTACGATAATATCTTCCGCTACGCCGAGTTTGACGATATCCGGTGCGGTAATTTTAAGACTATCCGCAGCTAAGTTCGACTTGGTTGAATCTCGGAATAAAATAGAGGCGCATCCTTCGGGCGAAATGACCGAATAAACCGCATACTCCAACATATAAACTTTATTAGATACGGCAATTCCAAGCGCCCCGCCCGAACCGCCTTCACCGATAACAAAGGTAATCACCGGAACTTTTAATCCGGTCATTTCCCGTAAATTTCGGGCAATGGCTTCAGCCTGACCCCGTTCTTCCGCTTCTTTTCCTGGAAATGCACCGGGAGTATCCACGAAGGTGATAATAGGCATATTAAACTTTTCAGCTAATTTCATTAGCCTTAAGGCTTTACGATAACCTTCCGGATGGGGCATACCGAAATTCCGGTAGATATTTTCTTTTGTATCGTGACCTTTTTGGTGACCGATGACCACAAGCCTGTCGTTATTGAGGCTGGCGACTCCGCCGACGATAGACGGGTCATCCCGGAACTGGCGATCTCCATGTAATTCCATAAACTCATCAAAAATAAGCTTCGACAACCCGAGCGTGTCGGGTCTGCTCGGATGCCGTGAAATCTGAATAATTTGATTAGGGCTCAAATCTGTGTAGATTTCCTTTTTAAGCATTTCTGCCCTTGCCTCAATTTTGACTATTTCTTCCGATAAATCCACCTGCCCGGTCTCGGCAAGACGTTTTAATTCTTCGATCTTTTCGTATAACTCATATAAAGGCTGTTCGAATTCGAGTAATTTTACCATTGGATTCAGGACTCTTTTGAAGAATGCGGATTAAGTAATGTGATAAGTGTGGTAAGCGTTTTAGGAAGTTCTTTACGTCCGACAACCATATCGAGCATACCGTGTGCGAGTAAGAATTCGGAGCGTTGGAACCCTTTTGGCAGGGTCTGACGAATGGTTTGCTCGATCACTCTCGGACCCGCAAATGAGATTAAAGCGCCAGGCTCAGCAATATTGATGTCGCCTAACATCGCAAAACTCGCCGATGTTCCGCCTGTGGTCGGATCACATATAACGGAAATGAACGGGACTTTCGCTTCTCCGAGAAGGTGAAGGGCAGCACTAGTTTTGGCCATTTGCATGAGAGATAAAATCCCTTCCTGCATTCTGGCGCCTCCTGAAGAGCTGAAAATAATCACGGGGTTTTTGTTTTTAATGCCGAGTTCCACGATTCGCGCGATTTTCTCGCCGACAATAGATCCCATAGAGCCGCCCATGAAACTAAAGTCCATGACTCCTATATTGACTGGCAATAAGTTAAGCTTAGCGGTGCCGACCATAATGGCATCCCACCGATTCGTTTTCTTCCACGTTTTTTCGAGACGCTTCTGATAACTTTCGGTGTCGGTGAATTTTAAAAAATCTTTAGGTTTGAGTGAGGTTGCGATTTCGTCAAAAGAATCTTTATCGAAGATATAACGGATGCGTTCTGCGGCAGAAATGCGGAAATGATAGTTGCATTTCAGGCATACCTTGGCATTATCTTCGAGTTCTTTCAAAAAAAGGATATCGTTACAGCTGAAACATTTGACCCAAATATCCTGAGGAATATTGAGCTTTTCGCTGGTCGATGTCTTTTTTTCTTTATTTGCAAACCAATCTAATATTGACATGAGTTTTTTTCTTAAGTTACACTTCTGAAGGCTTAGCTATCATATAAAAAGACATTTCGATATGTCAAATTTTATTCGCTTGCAGAATAAAACACTTTTTAAGCCGACTTCGATGACGTAACTAACCCTATTTTTAAGTGAAGGACAACGATACAATGGCCAATACGAAGACCGCAAAAGAAAACATTTTAATTACCCGCCGTAACGCAAAACGTAATTTGCACTACAAGACGCGGATGAAAACACTGGTGAAAAAAGCCCTTCTGGCAGTTGAGTCCGGCGCAGAAGATCGTGAAAAGATTGTTCGTGAAGCGTTGCGCAACATCGATAAGACCGTAAGCAAAGGCGTTGTTAAAAAATCAACTGCCGCCAGAAAAAAATCAAGACTTGCCATTCGGCTTCACAAATCATTAACAACTGCGGCACAAGCGTAAGCCGTAAGAGAGGGACCTAAACAATGGCAGATTCAAAAAAAACACCAAAATCAGCAACCAAGGCGAGTAAGAACGCTCCTAGCACCGAACGTAAAGGCGTGTATCACAAACTTGTGGTAACGTGTGCTTGCGGCGCTGAATTCCCCGCAGGATCTACTTTAGATACCTTGCGTGTGGATATCTGCTCTAAATGCCATCCATTCTTCACTGGAGACAAGAAAATCCGTGATGCAGTTGGCCGCGTAGAGCGCTTCCGTAAAAAATATTCGCTTACCCCTTCATAATTTTTCTAATGAATTATTGTTTTACCTCCGGGGCGTATGAAAAATGCCTAGGTTCTAGGTGCACTGACCACAAATCCGGAGGTATAGCAGCGCTACATCGAGGATTTGTGCGGAATTGTAACGCCGCAGATAGGTGTATTTCACTAGCCCATGATTGAAAAATTTGTTGAGATAGAGAACCGCTTTTGTGATATCGAGCGTCAGATCAGTGATCCTGAAGTTATGTCTAACATGACTCTCTACCAGGAGCTTCTTCGGACCCATTCCGAACTGGAAGTCGGTATTGAGTTTTACCGCGAGTACAAGAAGTTAGAAGAAGAACTGGAAGAAGTTAGCCAGATGTCCGGCGATCCTGATATGAAAGATTTGCTTTATCAGGAAACCAAACGATTAAATACCCGGATTGATGAGATCAAAGACCGCTTAATGGTGTACTTGATTCCACCGGATCCCAACGATAATAAAAATGCCGTATTTGAAATCCGTTCAGGAACAGGCGGAGAAGAAGCCGCGCTTTTTGCAGCGGAGTTGTTCCGGATGTATTGTCGCTATGCGGAGCTAAACCGGTGGAAGGTTGAAGTCCTGTCCGAAAACATCACCGGTCTTGGTGGCGTTAAAGAAGTGTCTTTTGTCATTGCAGGCACAGGCGTATTTAGCCGACTTAAATATGAAAGTGGCACCCATCGGGTTCAAAGAGTTCCGGATACCGAAACGTCCGGCAGGGTGCATACATCCGCCGCGACCGTCGCAATTCTTCCCGAAGCAGAAGACGTCGATATTCAGATTGATATGAAAGATATTCGGGTAGATACGTATCGCGCGCAGGGCGCAGGCGGACAGCACGTAAATAAGACTAGTTCGGCCGTTCGGCTGACGCACATGCCGTCGGGTGTTGTTGTAGCCTGCCAGGACGAACGATCTCAATTCCAAAATAAAGACAAAGCCATGCGCTTACTCCGAACCAAACTCTATGATGCCACTTATGCGGCTCAGCAAAAAAATGAAGCCGAGATGCGTAAAAGCCAAGTTGGCAGCGGAGATCGCTCCGAAAAAATCCGGACCTATAATTATCCGCAAAGTCGCGTGACGGATCACCGGATTAATCTCACGCTCTATTGCCTGGATGATGTCTTAAACGGCGCGAAGCTAGGCGATATTATCGACGCATTGGTAGCGGCGGACCGCTTGGAGAAAATGAAGGGGTGACCTCCCTTTATCAACTGCATCAATTCGCCACCGAAGTTCTGACCGATCATGGGATCGAAGACGCGTCTCTGGAGGCGGAGGTCTTACTTTTAGATTTTTTCGGATATACCCGGACGGCGTATATTCTTAATCTTCAAACTGAAGTCCAATCTAAAGATTTAAGGCGCATTAAGGGATGGCTAAAAAAACGGGCGCGCCGTATTCCGTTGGCCTACATCAGTCGGAAGGCGTATTTCATGGATCACCTCTATGATGTGAGACCCGGAGTCTTGATTCCCCGTCCTGAAACCGAAGGGTTAATCGAGGTGTTTGAAGAAAAATGCAAAACGTATTCCCCCGATGTGATTTTTGATATCGGATGCGGTTCCGGTATTTTGGCCATTGAAGCTGCGTTACGCTACCCTGGCGCTAAAGTGTATGCCTGGGATATCAGTCGCAAAGCAATTGCGACCACACTACAAAATAAAGTGCGGCATCAGGTGCCGAATCTTGAAGTACTCAACCGTGATTTCTTTTCTGATAGAAAAAGGTGGGCCTCGATTTTGTCTAAGGCATCAGTGCCAATTATTCTGACGAACCCGCCTTATATACCGGACGAGCACATTGCCCTGTTGCAAGACGAGGTTCGCCTCTACGAGCCAAAACGAGCCCTTAAGGGCGGATCTGATGGCTTAATCTTTTACCGAGCTCTAATCAAAGGCTTTATCGGTTTTGGGTGTGTCGTGATTTGTGAAATTGGAATCGATCAGAAGCCGCCATTAAGTCAGTTTTTGGATTACAAGGGCCTCTCGGAATATGAGTTTATTGCTGATATTCATGGGATTCCAAGAATACTGGTCATTAACTTTCGAAATTTAATGCAATAAACAAAAAGGACTATTTTTTATCTTTTTAAAATAGGTCTATACCCCTACAAACACGCAGCCTTTTACTATAGGGATAGTGACAATTGACCGATGACTTCTGGCTTGGAGTCGGATACAACTGCGGATCCTAGGACAACTTCGACCGTATTGACGCTGCCTGCAGGCATAATGGGTAGAGTCGTGGCCTGAATCAATTTGCCATTAAGCGTAATCGACTTCACACCGTGAGTGACGTTGGTCGGATTTGTGACTTTGAAATTATACGTTGCGCCACGATAGACACGGCGCACTTCATATTCCGGCCATTCTTTCGGAACGCAAGGATCGATTAGGAGACCGTCAAATGTGGGTCTGATTCCCAGAATGTATTGAGAGATCGCCACAAAACTCCAAACCGATGTCCCGGTTAACCAGGAGTGAGACGCCGCCCCATGATTGGGATGATCGGGACCTGTAATAAATTGACAATAGACGTAAGGTTCTACCCTGTATCGCTCGTGACCGATTGCTTTAGAGACTTTCGGGGGTAGGATTTGCGTGTAGTACTGCATGGCTTTGTCTGCGCGCTTGAGGAGACATTCCGCAATAATTGCCCAGGTATTTGCATGACAAAAAATACCGGCGTTTTCTTTAATTCCGCCCGGATAGTGAATAACCGATCCGACGTCTTTTGGGAATTTTGTGTAAGGCGGATCAAGTAGCTTGATTCCGACTTTTGAATTTAATTTGCTATGAACGGAATCCATTGCGGCTGTGGCGCGTTTTTCATCAGCGACACCAGAGAACACGGCCCAGCTTTGAGTGTTGAGATAAATTTTGCCTTCTTCCGAAGTCTTGGATCCCAGAACATTGTTATCATCGGTGTAGGCTCTGGTATACCATTCGCCATCCCAGGCAATGTCATTGATCCGGGCTCTGAGCTCTTCAAATTTGATGACCAAATCTTGAACTTCGTCAGTTTTTCCGACCCATTTGGCAATATCGATTAACTGGTTACCGAATTGATAAAGTTGCATAGCAACCATAACAGATTCGCCTTTTTCACCTTTTTCTTTGCGGCAGACATTGTTTAAACAGTCGTTCCAGTCCGCAAAAAACATTTTAGGAAATCCATGAGGGCCGGATTCTCTGAACGCATAATCTACTGCGCGGCGCATATGTTCGAAAACAGTGCCGGTCGATCCTTCGATATACGGAACCACTTCGTCTATAATCGATTTGTCGCCGGTTTCTGCCAGGTAATTGTAAACCGCATTGATAATCCAGAGATGATCGTCTCCGTATTTTGTCGCATCACCAGTGCCGTCAAAGAAGAAGCAGTGATAAGCGTGACCGTCTTCGTACATGTTTTTAGCCAGAAGGATGATCTTCTCACGTACTAATTCGGGGAAGGTATGCAATGTACCCAAACAATCTTGGCTGGTGTCTCTGAAGCCGAGCCCTCTATAAGTGCCGGTATGGTAGTAAGATGCCCATCTTGACCAGTCAAAGGCGACTTTGGCTTGATACTGGTTCCAGACATTGGCCATGTCGTTAATGTCGGTATCGGGGCAGGTAATATTGAAATTGCTCAATAAGGAATTCCATTTTGCTTTGACTTTTTCTAATTCAAGTTCACAGGTAGTAAAATTGGAGTATTTTGAAATCAATTCTTTAGCACGGCCTTCGACGTTATTGTCGACGCCCATCACCAGGCTGAACTTTAATTCTTCGCCTGGATTTAATGTGATCTCAAAAGAAGGGGCTCCGCAGCAATCACTGCCGAATACAGGGGTGTTGTGGTCCTTGCCAGTTTCAATGGCCTCAGGGTTCTCTTCAGACCGGTATTTGCCTATAAAGTGACGGCGATCTAGAGTGTAACCCGTAATTTTTTCAGAAAGGCCCATAAAAACGCGGCCCATGTCCATCCAGGTGAAATGCATAAAATAGTAAAGGCCATTCATATCCGGCTCAAATTTTGCATCATTGAAATACCGAAGGTTAAAGTAAGCCGTGTATTCATCAGCAGCATTAAATAACGCAAACTCGACGTAAGGCGTTACTTTTAATTTGCGAACGCGGCTATCATTATTTTTGATAGTGGTGACCCAGACTTCGCAGTCGTCATCGTTAGGAATGAAATAGGTGACGGAGGATTCAATTTTGTCGGTTTGAGAAGCAATAACGCTATAACCTAATCCATGACGTGCTTCCCATTTTTCCGGATTCTTTAAAACAGGCTGCCAGCCGTTTGCCCAGTATTGACCGGTTTCCTGATCTCGAAGATAGAGATATCGTCCGGGACGATCTTGCGGCTGATTGTCAAAACGGTATTTAGTTATACGGCAACTCTTAGGGTCTTTCCAAAACGAATATCCGCCCCCGGTTTGTGAAAGTAACGTTGTATAACGTCCATTTGATAAGTAATTAATCCAAGGCCGCTCGGTATCATACGTGTTAATCACATATTCTTTAGCCGCGCTGTCAAAAAATCCATATTCCATGTCTACACTTCCTCCAATATTCTTGCAGCTTTACCAGCTGGGCTCGACATATAAAATACCTGTTCGCTTTGTGCCGTCTAAACCACCTTTTAAGAACCAGTAATTGGTAATAAACCGAATATAAGCCCATTTGAAAAACTTACTCCGTGGGGCCATATTCCAACATCCTTTAAAATACCGGAAGCCGAAAAATAGCGTTAAAAACGCAGCGACTAAGCCAGTTGTGGCCAATCCTGCTGAACCTAAGATCAACCCTGCTAAAAATGCCAATAGCATAACGATAAAAGACAGGACCAGCATATGGAAATTACCGAAGTATACCAATCCTTTAATGCCAAAAGGTAACTTGATCCGGGGATTACCGGGGATAAACTGAAACACGAGTTCGAAAACGTTTGTAGCATGTTTATCAACTAAGAAAGCGTGACCTTCTCCGTATCCGTGCCATTGAGCAGTAAAACTTTCCATGGTGATGCGGTGCATATGTTGGATGATCGCATTGGGTGCGTAATACAAGGTGTAACCCGCTTTTTGGATCTGAAT
Source organism: bacterium UBP8_UBA817 (assembly GCA_945888995.1). Lineage (GTDB taxonomy): Bacteria > Margulisbacteria > Marinamargulisbacteria > CAMDBA01 > CAMDBA01 > CAMDBA01. Next base: position 21,599 of record CAMDBA010000009.1, read on the forward strand.
GGAAAAGTCGATATCTTCGCCCGTAGGGTGATCCCAGAAGTAGCCGCCTGCGGCATCGATTGCTTTTTTAGAATAAGCAACGTTGGCGGTTGCAAAGAAAGGTGCCCGGTGTCCTGAAGATTGAGAAGGGGACATATCCGTAAGACGAGGCATATAACCTTCGCCCTTAACATTAAAACGGCTCTTAACAGCTAAGAATCCGATTTGCTCGCAATAAGATTCAATATCGCTGTCCGGTGCAACACGTAATGTGTGCACTTCTCCACCGACACCCCCGATTTGAGGGTCTTTGGCAAACGGCGCTAATAACTGCGCGATCCAATCTGCTTGCGGGGCACAATCCCCATCGGTAAAGAGAAAATACTCGCCCTTTGCAATATCCATTGCCTTGTTTCGGGCGTGTCCGGGAGAGGGGCTGTTCGGAACAACAACAAGGGTAATAAAGGCATGTTTTTTAACCCATTTTTCGATGATTGAAACAGTCTTGTCGTGGCTTCCTCCGTCGGCCACGATAATTTCCAGTTTATCTTGTGGGTAATCCAGTTTCAGAAGATAGTTAAATGTTTCTTCCAGGGTTCGTTCGGCATTGCGAACAGGCACAATAATAGAAACAAATGGCTGCATAAGAGACTCCTTTTATATTGGTTAGAGAGGGTATCGGAGACGGACCATGAAACAATATTTACATGATCTTAATTGAGCATAAAAAATATGGAGAAGTGTAGCATATCCTATTTATTTATTCAAAATATTATTGCCCGATACATAATGACTGTTACGTTAGAAAAGCAGGGTCTTTTTTTAGCTATAAAAAATCATCAAAAACACCAAAACCTACGGAAAAATTTAAACATGAATAGAGTTGATTTTTTGTATTGCGATGGGTTAGAATAAAATTTAGATCAGTTCCTTATGCCCCCCCACTGAGGAACTGATTTTTTATGCTTCTCTCTTTAACCTTCGAATACATTGCGTTATTTTTTCTTCGTTTTTCAAATTCATTGTCCGATAAAGGCTGCCCTGCTTGGAGTGCTATACATTTTAATCAAAGCTGTTTAGAATAACGGTTTATTTTTATGTATGCGATATTAACTTTAATTTAGCAAGGAGACCTATCCGATGACACTGACGTCTTCTGATTTGGATCATGTAATTGAATTGGCCCGATTAGATATTCCGGAGACTGAAAAGACCCTATATCTGGCGCAATTGCAAAAAATTCTGGATTCAATGGCCGCATTGGACAAGTTGGATTTATCGGGCGTAGAGCCGACGTTTTCGACTTCTCAATCCGTTAATTTGCGTCCGGATATTGACCGGGTATTTGACGTGACTCCGTCTGAGATTGCGCCTCTCTGGGAAGAAAACGGATTCCAGGTGCCCAAAATTCTGGATGAGGAAGCCTAAATGAGTAAGACTTATGTGCAATCCGCGATCCAAATCGCTTCCCAATTAAAAAATCGGCAATTGACAGTTAAGGCCGTCGTCTCCCAAGTATTAGACCGTATCCGAATTGGCGAGCCTCGTATCAAAGCATACCTGGATATCTTTAATGATGAAGCGTTGGCGGCAGCCGATCAGGTGGATCGCCTTTACGATAAGGGTGATCCTTTACCACCTTTAGCGGGTATTCCCATTGCGATTAAAGATAACATTTGTATGAAAGGGAAGAAGACAACCTGCGCGTCTAAAATACTTGAAAATTTTGTCTCTCCGTATGATGCGACGGTCATAAAAAAATTAGCGGCCCACCATTTAATTCCCGTCGGAAAAACCAATATGGATGAATTTGCGATGGGATCATCAACCGAAAACTCGGCATTTTTCCCAACGAGAAATCCATGGGACGAGAGCTGTGTTCCGGGAGGATCTTCCGGTGGATCTGCCGCAGCAGTTGCCGCAGGAGAAGCCATTTTGTCGATCGGATCAGATACCGGAGGCTCGATTCGTCAGCCTGCATCGTTTTGTGGATTGGTCGGAATGAAGCCAACATACGGCAGGGTGTCCCGATTCGGCCTGGTGGCTTTTGCGTCCTCTCTGGATCAGATCGGCCCTATCACCAGAACCGTCGAAGACAGTGCTCATTTATTAAACGCCATTTGTGGATATGATTCGCTAGATGCCACCTCATCCGATCAAGCTATTCCTGATTTTGCCGCGTCATTAAATAACCCTATTCAGGGTCGCAAAGTAGGCGTTCCCCGCCATTTGTTTGATCTTATAGAAAACGCGGCGATTAAAGAATCACTGGTCAATGCGTTGGATGTCCTGAAATCGGACGGCGTGACCTGGGAGTTCGTCGATATTAATGCCTTTGATTATGCGGTTGCGACGTATTACATTGTCGCGCCGGCGGAAGCATCGGCAAACTTATCCCGATTTGACGGTGTCCGATATGGTCACCGGGCACAAGGCGTAGAGAACCTGGCGCAAATGTATAAACAAACCCGTGGCCAAGGATTCGGTCCCGAGGTGAAGCGGCGTATCATCTTAGGCACCTATGCGTTAAGCTCGGGGTACTATGAGGCCTATTATTTAAAAGCGCAAAAAGCTCGGACGTTGGTTAAAGAAGAATTTAACCACCTTTTTGCAAAATACGACGCTATCGTCACACCGACGACGCCGACTCTTCCGTTCAAATTTGGTGAACATGCCAATAATCCGTTGGCGATGTATTTATCGGACATCTCCACGATTCCGATCAACCTGGCGGGATTGCCGGCGATTTCTGTTCCGTGCGGATTTTCAGAAGGCCTACCGATGGGGCTGCAGTTGATCGGAAAGCCTTATGACGAGTCCACATTGTTAAATATCGCACATCAGTATCAATCACAGACGAATCATCATCTGACATTCCCATCGCAATTGGAGGCTTTATATGGCGTTTGAAGTTGTTATCGGCCTAGAAGTACATGCTCAATTAAAAACAAAATCCAAGGCGTTTTGTGCGTGTTCCAACCGGTTTGGCGCAGAGCCTAATACCAACGTTTGTCCGGTTTGTTTGGGATTACCCGGTGCTTTACCGGTTCTCAATGAGCAGGTTGTCCAGATGGCTATTAAAGCCGGCCTTGCGCTGAATTCCCAGATCCAACACCGGTCGGTTTTCGCGAGAAAAAATTACTTTTATCCGGATTTGCCGAAAGGCTATCAGATTAGTCAGTTCGATTTACCGATTGTGTTAGGTGGACATTTGGATATCACGGTGGACGATGAGTCCCGCCGGATCGGCATTACCCGAATCCATATCGAAGAAGATGCGGGTAAACTGGTTCATCAAGGCGCAGATGCGATCGCAGGGTCCGATTACAGCATCGTCGATCTGAATCGTGCCAGCGTGCCATTAATCGAAATCGTTTCCGAACCCGATATCCGGTCAGCAAAAGAAGCCCGGATTTATATGGAAACCTTAAAACTGATTTTAGAATTTTTAGATGTTTGTGACGGAAATCTGGATGAAGGCAGTCTCAGAGCCGATGCCAATATTTCCCTTCGCCCCGTCGGAACCACAGCATTCGGGACACGGACCGAAGTCAAAAACCTGAATTCGTTCCGGAGTATCGAGCGTGCGATTTTATCCGAGATTGAGCGCCAGACAGAGGTGTTAAACTCCGGTGGACGGATTATTCAGCAAACCCGGCACTATGACGATGCGACTCAAACGACACGGCCGCTTCGCAGCAAAGAGCAATCCCATGATTACCGATATTTCCCGGAGCCGGATCTGCCGCCACTTGTCGTGACCGATGCCCAGATTCAAGCAATCAGAGACGTGCTCCCGGAACTTCCCGGCGCTAAGATCGACCGCTATCAAAGCGAGTCCGGTTTGAGTGAATTCGAAGCCGTCGTACTTACAGCGGATCAGGATATTAACGCCTATTTCGAACATTGCTTAAGCCTGAGCTTATCTGTGTCAGCCCGGGACTTCGCCAAGTGGGTGGTCGGCGATTTAATGTCATTGGTCAAAGAGCACAAGCAGGACTTTAGCCAGACAAAAGTGACCCCCTCTTACCTGGGCGCTTTACTGGGGCTGGTTAACGCCGGTAAGTTATCCGGAAAAATGGCCAAAGAAGTCTTAGCCACAGTGTTCAAGACCGGCGAAGATCCTAAATCGGTCATCAAAAAATCCGGCGCCACTCAGGTGAGCGATCCGTCTGCGCTTCGTACCATTATTGATCAGGTATTGGAAAAAAATCCAGATGTTCTGGGTAAAATCAGATCTGGAAAAACAAACTCGGCTGATTTTGTGATTGGCCAAGTAATGAGAGAAACCCGTGGTCAGGCAAACCCGGATGTTGTCCGGAGTCTGCTGACCGAGATTGTGGAGAGCGCAGCTTAAAGCGCGTCGAAAAAAAAGGGATTAAGTTAAGGAGTTAACCCAGGTCTTGAGTCGCTCCAACCCTTTTTCAATGACCGCCATAGAGGTCGCATACGAGAGGCGGATATGCCCTTCGGTTCCGAAGCCCGAGCCCGGAACACATGCGACCAACGCTTCGGTCAGAAGTGCGTTACAAAAATCAACGGAATTATGGATTGTAGTTCCGGCAGGTGTCGTCTTGCCGAAATAGGCTGAGATATTAGGGAATGTATAAAATGCGCCGGGAGGGGTGAGGCATGTCACCCCTTTAATCTCCATTAAGGTCTTTACCATAAAATCCCGCCGTTTCACAAATTCCTTATTCATCATCTCGAGCTCGGCTTGAGAGCCATTTAATGCTTCCACAGCCGCCCATTGAGATGCTGCTGCCGGGTTTGATGTGGAATGGCTTTGGATTTTGCCTGCAGCTTGAATAATGTCCTTTCGGCCGGCGGCGTATCCGATTCTCCATCCGGTCATCGCATGAGATTTAGAAACCCCATTCACCACGATAGTTTGATTAAAAAGTTGAGGAGACAATGTCGCAAGACTGACATGCTCGTCTGCTCCGTAGATCAGTTTTTCATAAATCTCGTCGGAAATAACCACCATATCCGTTTTGCTGATCACAGCGCCCAATGCCTCTAACTCGGCCCTGGTATAAATCATGCCGGTCGGATTGGAGGGGCTATTTAGGATCAATAATTTAGTACGGGGCGTAATGACCGCTTCAAGCTGAGCCGGAGTAATCTTAAATCCTTGAGCCTCATTGGTTTCAATAAAAACCGACGTGCCACCTGCGAGGGTAACCTGATCCGGGTAACTCACCCAATACGGGGCAGGAATAATCACTTCATCACCCGGCTCTACGAGAGCCAGTACCATGTTGTAGATCGAATGCTTAGCGCCGCAGGAAACCAAAATATCGGAAGGCGCATAGGCGAGCCCCTGATCTCTGAGAAGATAATCTGCAATTGCCTGGCGGAGTTCGATGACACCGGCTGTCGGAGTATACTTGTTTTTTCCACTTTGAATAGCCGTGATACCAGCGGATTTTATATGTTCAGGAGTATCAAAATCCGGCTCTCCGGCGCCGAATCCGATCACATCTTTGCCTTCTTTTTTCATAGTCGCGGCGATCGCGGTAATCGTGAGGGTAATACTATCTTCGATGTTTTGGACACGCTGGCTTAGCATGAGAGGCTCCTATCTTGATCTGTTTTTTTGTTTTCGGAATGTCTGCTTCTGGAAATAAAAAGAAGGCCGGTCATGATGAGAAATGCCGACATATATCGTTGCGGTGTTACCGTTTCTCCTAAAATAAGTTGCGAGCCCAGAATGATGGCCAGGTAATCCATACTCAGAAATGGATAAAGGAAGGATAGCTCAAAGCGAGACATCGCTACGAGCCACAAAACACCAGCCGTGATAATAAAACAGACTCCAATTAGAACCCTAGGCTGTGTTACTACCACATGGATATTGGAAAGCGCCACATGGAATCCCAGGCTGTTAATACTAGCTTTAAGAAATAACTCCCCTGTGATGGTAAAGAAGATGGGGAAGATAACAAAAGGGATGTGTTTAATTTTCATAGATCTTTCGCTTAACTCGTAAATAGTAAAATGACACCGGCGCCAATAAATCCAATGCCGATTAGTTTACTTCGGTCGAGCTTCTCTTTAAAGAAAAACTTCCCGGCTAAAATCATGGCAATGTAATGAATACTAAACAATGGATACGCATAACTCAAATCGAAATTTCCCAGACTGAGGCACCAGACGCCCAAATTAAGCATGGCAAACAAGATCCCACTCCATACAAACGGTGTCGAAAAGAGCTTTTTTAGGTTCGGGGCTAACGTTTTAAACGAAGTGAAATGTACGTCAGTTACAGCAAGTTTAAAGCTTAAATCCGTACAAGTTCTAAAAAAAATCGCAAATAATAAAATGATATGGGTCATGCTATTTTCTGTTGGCTTAATTCAGTCGGCGTTTTTGAAGAAATAAAATTAAATAATCCGGCTTTAAGATCTTCAGGATCCAAAACACCGACTTGTGCAATCAATGCTTGAATAGAGCTGCGAACACAATCGGCATTATATTGGGGAGGTTGGGCAATCATAATTTTTTTATGCTCTGTCTTTCTGAGCTCTTCTTTATTAAAATAGAGCTCTTCATATAATTTCTCTCCTGCTCGCAGACCAATAAATTTTATTTCAATATCCCGGTCTTCTTCAAGTCCCGAAAGATGAATCATATCTTTCGCCAGATTTAATATCTTAACGGGTTCTCCCATATCGAGGATAAAAATTTCGCCTCCGACACATAAAGCACCGGCTTTAATAACCAGGCTTACCGCTTCCGGAATCGTCATGAAGAAGCGAATCACATCAGGATGTGTGACGGTAATCGGCCCGCCGCGGGCAATTTGTTTTTTAAATAACGGAACCACGCTTCCATCGGAATCGAGTACATTTCCAAATCGGACAGCCGAGAATTTTGTTTGGCTGTATTGCGCAATGCTCTGCATCATAATTTCGCAGGCCCGCTTAGACGCGCCCATACAATTGGTTGAATTGACGGCTTTGTCAGTAGAGATTAAAACGAAATTTTTAACCTGGTGCTCGTGGGCCATTTCCAGGATGTTTTGAGTTCCCATAATATTATTTTGGATGACTTCCCCCACATTTTCTTCCATAAGCGGAACATGTTTATAGGCCGCAGCATGAAAAACAAGGTCCGGCTTGTAACGTGCAAAAAGGCTTTCTAAGCGCTCACGGTTTTTAACGTCTGCAACAATTGGAACAATCGTGACATGGTTATAGCCCATATTCCGAATTTCCATATCAATGTGATAAACATGATTTTCCGCATGGTCCAGGAGCAGAAGTTGAGACGGAGATAAATGCAGAATCTGCCTGCATAGTTCACTTCCGATGGACCCTCCCGCACCGGTTACAAGGACGGTGCTTCCGGAAATATATTTTGAAATGCCTGAAATATCGGTTTTGATAATGTCTCGGCCCAATAAATCTTCAATTTGGACTTCTCTGATTTGATTGATAGAGACTTTGCCATCGATAATATCGTTCAATCCTGGAGTGACACGGAACCCGATCTTAGATTTTTCGCATAATTGCATAATCCGTCGTATCTGATGTCCCGGCAAAGACGGGATCGCGCAAATAGCTTCATCGATATCATATTTCTCGCAGAGTTTCGGGATATCTTCCGTGGTACCTAAAACGGATATTTGATGAATATGCTGCCCGAGTTTACGAGGTTCATCATCAATAAAACCAATAATTTTGTACTTGTGGGATGAAGAGCGAAGCATTTCCCTGACAATAGTTTCACCAGCATCTCCCGCCCCGATAATCAGAACGTTATCGACACCATGAGTCTGATGGCGGTTTTTACGCGCGACCGAATAATCTCTAAAGAGTCGTAACATAACCCGGACCCCGCCGATTCCGATAATATTAAAGGCCCAATCCACGATTAAAATACTCGTCGGAAAAGACATTCCCTTTGCAATAAAGAGAATAGCCATAATAATAAACGAACTAAATGTAATCGCTTTGACCACATTGACTAATTCTTTCATCGACGCATAGCGCCAGATTGAAATATACAGGCCGTAGCTTTGAAACGCGCCGATACGGATGGCCACGGTCAACAGCAGAAGCCACCAATAAGTTTGGATAACCATAATGCCTTGGTCAATGGGGAACCGGAGTGAAAACGCCGATATCAAGCTGGCAATAATAATAAGTGAGTCAATAACCAATAAAATGAATGCGCGCTGCTTTGGCGTAAGGACATCAATCAAATTTTTCATTGTAGAGAGGATCTGCCTTTTTCCATGAGTTCAACCATTCGATACAACAGAAGGTTTGTACCTACCGTGCATTTATTGTCATCATACGGGTTTAGCGTCATCTGCTTTTGGCTGGGGGGACAGGTTTTTCTGAAATTATTAACGGATTTACATGCATCGGAAGCGGGGCAATCTTCACATGGAATCACGGATGCCGCTGAAATCGGCATCTGCCCTAAGTGGCGTGGATCGACGCTTGCAATCTTCGTAATACGGGGTCTGACTTTATCTATTTCGGACATGCTTTACCGCTTTCACCTTAATAGGATGAACTAAAATACTCATAAAAATAGGCCAAAATGAGTGAATTTTATCATAACGAATTATATTTGATATGGCAATTAATCCGTAAAGTCGGAACCGGATAGCCCGAATCGATCGGAGAGGGGCAATTGAAATGAACGGCCGTTTTTTTGGGTCGGGTGAATAAACGAAATAAAAAATGATTGCAGGAATTGACCGGTCGATGAGGCTAATCCTCCATAAGTAAAGTCTCCGATAAGGGGATGCTGAACATGGGCTAGGTGGACCCTGATTTGATGAGTACGTCCGGTAACCGGCATCGCTTCGATCAGGGTTTTTGTGTTGAAACGGGCGAGAACCCGAATATAAGTTAAGGCTTCCCGAGCCATGGAGTCATGCAATAATACCGCCATTTTAGTGCGATGCTGAGGGTGCCGACCGATCGGGAAGTCCAGTTTCATGTCATCGTTGGTAATATTGCCTTTAACCATTGCATAGTATTTTTTAGTGACGGTCTTTGCTTTGAATTGATCGGTGAGATGCAGATGCGCCTCATTGTTTTTGGCAATAATCATGAGCCCTTCCGTGTCTTTATCCAATCGATGCACAATGCCGGGCCGTTCTTCTCCACCAACGGTCGAAAGGGTGCAACCATATGCCAAAAGGGCGTCGACTAATGTGAATTCCCGAGGTCCGTTTCCCGGATGAACGGTAAGACCTGCAGGCTTATTGATCATTAGGATGTCAGCGTCTTCGTATAGCATCGGAACCACGATATCGGAGGTGAGGGTCTTCAGAGGGGTATTCGATTCTTTGATAAAAATTCGGTCTTGGCTACTAATTAGCTGGCTTGATTTTCCCGGCTTGTTATTGACGAGAACATCCCCTTGTTTAATGAGCTTTTGAAGCTGATGGCGGGGCTTGCCTAACTGTTCAGCCAGGTAGCGGTCGAGTCGGTTACTCTGAAGCGGCGGAGGTAATTCGGTCATGCTGAAAGATCATTTCGATGATAAATAAAGCAACGCCGATATTGATGCACATATCGGCAATATTAAAGACGGGAAAGATACGGATATCAATAAAATCCACAACATAGCCGCGAAACAAGCGGTCTATCCCATTTCCGAATGTCCCGACATATAAGAAAAGCAAGCCCATTTGCGAATAAATCGTTTTAGCCAAGCTCTTACGATAAACAGTAATGCCGATCAAAACCATCGTGCTTACCAGGAGTAATAAAAGCCGTTGATGCTGAAAAACGCCATAAGCCGCGCCATAATTATGAACCAATTGAAATGAGCAAGTCTGAGCAATGATGATAAGCGGCGTATAAAAAGACAAATATAATTGGGCAAAAAATTTAGTGAGCTGATCAAATCCGCTACCGAGGATGACCGCTGCAATAAAATAAGGGGTACGTATCACGACTTAGGAAATCAATGATTTTAAAACGTGCCCGGCCCCGCTGATAATTAAGTCCTGAAAAAAGTAAGCACCCATAAAAAGAACCAGTAAAACCCCAACCGAAAATCCGATCCCTCTAATAATACCGATTAATAATTGAATCGCGAATAATTTAGACGGATTGGAGAGAAGGTAGATGAATTCATCAAATTTTGAATGTTTAAAAACAGCTAAAAGAAGCTGAACGTTTTCATTAAACTCTTCGACCGGACGAACTTTCTTTTTGGAGAGTTTGGATATACCCCCCGTAAAAGGGGCGTCTTCTTTGAATTGGTCAAAAGACGCCTTGGCTTTAAGCGCTTCTTCGGTCAGGAGGTGTTTCTTGCTGGAGAGATTATCGATAATCTCTCGAAGTTCTTCTTCGGATGAACCCGTCATTATTTATCCTTTAGTGCCTGAATGCCCGGTAGTTCTTTGCCTTCTAAAAATTCAAGCGAAGCGCCGCCACCGGTTGAAATGTGAGAGAAGTGTTCGCTGAGGTTGGCTTTCCGGATTGCAGAAGCAGAATCTCCACCGCCTACAATCGTAATCGCTGAACTATTCGCCAAGGTCTTAGCGATGGCGAAGGTGCCCTTGGAAAAATTATCCATTTCGAATACGCCGACAGGGCCGTTCCACAAAACGGTTCCAGCACCGTTAATCACATCATTAAACAGTTCAATACTGTCAGGTCCAATATCCATTCCTCCCCAACCGTCAGGAATATTATGGACATTAACGATTTGAGAAGGGGATTCATTTGAAAAATCTTGAGTGATCACTTCATCCGTCGGAAAAATAACCTTTTTAGATAGTTTTTTTGCATCTTCCAAAAATTGGAGGGCTTCTCCGATTTTACTGTCTTCACATAATGAGTTACCTATTTTTCCGCCTTGGGCTTTGACGAAAGTGAACGTCATCCCGCCGCCGATAATAAGGGTATCTACAACAGAGAGCAGTTTTCTGAGAACATCGATTTTGCTAGATACTTTTGATCCGCCTATAATGGCGACAAATGGCCGTTTAGGATTGCTGATCGCGTTATCGAGAAACTCGATTTCTTTTTTAACCAATAGTCCCGCATATGCCGGGATATAGTGTGCGATTCCCGCGGTAGAGGCGTGAGCCCTGTGAGCGGTTCCAAACGCGTCAAGAACAAAAAGATCCGCCAATGACGCCAATTGCTTGGCAAAGGCGGGGTCGTTAGCCTCTTCTTCTTTATGGAAGCGGACATTTTCTAGCAATAAAATACTGCCGGAAGCAAGTCCTGAAACCTGAGACTCTACCGCCGACCCGACGCACTCATCGGCCTTTTGAACCGGAAATTGCACAAGTTCGGCAAGCCGTTTGGCAACCGGTGTGAGCCGTAAGCTGTCGTCTATGCCTTTCGGGCGTCCGAGATGAGACGCCAGAATGACTTTTGCTCCGTTTTCACATAGATAATTAATTGTCGGTAATGCCTCACTGATCCGCGAATCATCGCTGATCTGTCCGTTTTCAAACGGAACATTAAAATCGACTCTGACAAAAACGCGCTTTCCTTCTAAGTCAGCTCGTACTAAGTCTGTTACGGATTGTTTTTTTAACATGAGGCGCTCCTTTGGAATCGATATTATCATTGAATAATTAAGCGATTTTGGTAATGAGATCCACAACCCGGTTAGAGTATCCGATTTCATTGTCATACCATGAAATCACCTTCACCATATTGCCACCTATTACCATTGTGGAAAGTGCGTCAAAAACTGAAGAGTGAGTATTTCCGATAACATCGCAAGAAACGATTGGATCTTCCGTGTATTCCAGAATTCCTTTTAGAGGACCTTGTGCAGCCGCTTTAACAGCCGCATTGATTTCTTCTGCGGTAACCGTTTTGTCTAATTCAGCAACTAAATCCACAACAGATCCGTCGCAGACAGGAACGCGCATCGCCATTCCGTGCATTTTCCCTTTTAGCTCAGGGATAACCAGTGAAACCGCTTTTGCAGCGCCTGTGGTGGTTGGGATGATTGAAACAGCCGCTGCTCTTGCACGGCGAAGATCGGAGTGAGGAAGGTCAAGAATGCTTTGATCGTTTGTATAAGCGTGAACAGTGGTCATCAATCCGCGTTTAATACCGAAGCTGTCTTGCAATACTTTAGCCAATGGCGCTAAGCAGTTAGTCGTACAGCTGGCATTTGAGTAAGCGTGAATGTCAGGTTTGATGTCTTGTTCGTTAACGCCCAAAACAATAGTGGCGATGTCGTCTTTTGCAGGAACAGTCAGAATAACTTTTCTTGCGCCGGCTTCAATGTGATTCATATATCCGCCGCGAGGACCGTCTGCAGAAGCAAAAATTCCGGTTGCTTCGATAACAACGTCGACATTTAATTCTTTCCAAGGAAGTGTTTTCGGATCTCGTACTGCCAGAATCTTGATTTCTTTTCCGTTAACCACGATTGCGCCGTCTTTAGCTTCAACCGTTCCGTCGAATTTACCGTGAACTGAATCGTATTTAAGCAAGTAGGCCAATGTTTTTGCGTCTGTAAGATCGTTGATTGCAACGAACTCGATTGCAGGGTTGTTTAACCCGATTTTGAAAACGTTTCGTCCGATTCGTCCGAAGCCGTTGATTGCAACTTTTATAGCCATATATAATTCTCCTTAGTTAAAATATTTTTTGCGGTAATTTTGGGTGGTGAAAAAGGCATTGAGAATCGAAGTGCAATGCCCAATCAAACCCGAAAATTATAAGCGAGAGCATGAGGGGGTGTCAACGTGAGGGATTATCACGTTGAAGATAACGGTGCGCGATGGAGCGAGGTTAGGATGGTTTTGGTTTGGCTTTGAGCATTAATACGGGCATATCGACTTGGTGTCGGACTTTGTCGGCGGTCGTTCCGTAAATCACATCCGCGATAAATCCATGGCCGTGCGTGGCCATCGCAATTAAATCGACCGCCTGTTCCTGTGCAATCCGGATAATTTCTTTCGGCGGTTCTCCGAAGGCCAGTAAGTAAGAGGCGTTAAATCCGTCTTGTCTGAGGAGCCTGACTTGCTCTTCGAGATAGATCCGGTCGGTTTTGATCTCTTCGCTTTCGGAAAGATCAAGCGCTTGATAATTCCTGGCAGCCCAACCGTCTGCAACATGAACTATGAGGATTTCCGCTTTGGTTAAATCAACCAACAACCGAATGTGCGCTAAAATTACAGGATCCGCCCAGGCATTTTCCAAAGGGACTAATATTTTTTTATACATACGTAAAGGCCTTTCTAAAAGAAGGTGGAGATAACAAACGATGACGCCATATCAAATAAGAATTTTAAGTTGAGGGTGACAATGATCGCCGCCGTTGTCCACGCTAGGACTTTGATCCAGAGCGGATTAGCGAAATTACCCATTTTGAGCTTGTTGCTGGTGAAATAAATCAGTGGAATGACGGCAAAGCTTAATTGCAGACTCAAAATAACCTGGCTCCACACCAGCAGATCCAATGTTTTACCTTCTCCGTAGATACCGATGACCAGGACTGCTGGAACAATTGCGATTGCCCGGGTGATCAGCCGTCTTAACCAGGGTTTGAGTCGGATGTTTAGAAATCCTTCCATTACAATTTGCCCTGCAAGCGTGCCGGTTAAGGTCGAGTTTTGGCCTGAGGCGAGAAGCGCCACGGCAAACAAAATACTGGCGACGCCTACGCCAAGTAACGGGCTGAGTAATTTAAACGCATCTTGAATTTCAGCAACATCCTGATGCCCTGACCAATGAAAGGTGGCCGCAGATAAGATTAGGATCGATGCATTGATGAAAAGCGCAAACATAAGCGCAATCGTCGAATCGAGTGTCGCAAACCGAATAGCCTCTTTCTTGCCCTCTGGGGTGGGATCTATTTTCCGGGTTTGAACAATCGAAGAATGTAGATAGAGGTTATGTGGCATGACGGTCGCACCCAATATCCCGATTGCAATAAAGAGCATTTCACTATTTTTTGCGATTTCAGGTGTTGGCAAAAATCCGGAGAGGATACCGCTGATAGACGGTTGGGAAAAGAAAAGTTCGAGTGCAAAACAACCGCCGATTGTGACAATCAAGGTTAAAACGATGGCCTCGATATAGCGGAATCCTTTGTTTTGGAGCCACAATACAAGAAAGACATCGACGGCTGTAATTAAGCATCCCCAGACCAGCGGGATGCCGAAGAGTAATTGTAAGGCGATCGCAGACCCGATAACTTCGGCCAGATCACACGCGCAGATCGCCAGCTCACATAAAATCCATAATGCAAAGGAGACAGGCTTTGAATAATGATCCCGGCAAGCCTGTGCAAGATCTCGGCCTGTGACGATACCGAGCTTAACACAAAGATGTTGAAGCAAGATTGCCATGAGATTTGAAAGCAGTATGACTGTAAGAAGGGTATAACCGAATTTTGCGCCGCCCGCTAAATCGGTTGCCCAATTTCCAGGGTCCATATAGCCCACCGAGACCAAAAAGCCGGGGCCTGAAAAGGCAAGAAGTTTGCGCCAGAATGACATTGTTTTAGGGACAACGATGCTTTCATGAACTTCGGGTAATGATTTGGTTCCTAAATCCTGACGCCAAGCGCTAGGTTGAGTCTCTGAAGACATGGTGATTGATCCTTTGGATGACGGGGTGAACAAAGATATTGTCCGCGACGACTTGTGTGATACTGGCTTGGGTGCCGTTAATATCCACAACGCAGGACTGATCGAATGAGCGCACTTGTGTAAGCGTGATGTGCTGGTCCAGGTAGACGCCGAGTTGGTTAATATAAATAAGAAACTGATTGTCAAAATCACTGACCCGTATGACTTTTCCTGATTGGCCTATTTTGAGGCTGGAAAGCGGTTGTGCGGTTTGGAGTGTGGGGATCATTCCGTCTTTTGATGGAATAGGGTCCCCATGCGGATCAAACAGCGGGAATTGCAACTCTTCTTCCAGGCGGTCTATTAAGGCATCCGATGAGGCATGCTCCAGCCGGTCCGCTTCTTCGTGGACCTTATCCCAGGCAAACCCGAGTTTTTTGTGCAGATACATTTCCCACATACGATGACGCCGGACCATGGTTTTGCCAATGGCTTCTCCTTTAGGGGTTAACCGGGCACCTTTATATTTTGAATAGTCAATAAATCCTTGTTCAAAGAGGCGCTTGAACATATCCGTGACAGCGGCAGTCGAAACCTCTAGTTTTTTTGCCAAAAGATTAGGCTTGACCGTGCCCTCTTTGGTTTGATGAATAAAAATGAGTTTTAAATAATTTTCAGCCGAGCTCTTCATGATAGTATAAGTATTGTGAATAAATTATTTTAAGTCAACTTAAATTTTGATAGTGGTTTTTACATATCTATAAAATAAACAGAAAAGTGTAGAAACAAGTAGTAATTATCAGTACTTAATAAAAAACAAGAATATGAAGTTGACATCTCTTGAAGTCCTATGGTAATTTCTTGCTCTGCAGTTTTTGTATTGCTATGCACTATTGTAGGTAGGTGTAATCGTGAGAGTTCTTGCAACAATGGAATGTACGGAATGTAATCGGCGTAATTATTCGACAACAAAGAATAAGCGTACGACAACGTCTCGTATTGAGCTTAAGAAGTATTGTAGATGGTGTAGTGATCATACGCTACACAAAGAGACAAAGTAGTTTTTTGTAGGCCCGTAGCTCCAATTGGTAGAGCATCGGTCTCCAAAACCGAGTGTTGTCGGTTCGAATCCGACCGGGCCTGCCAGGTGGACATATTGTGAAAAAAGAAGTGATTCAAAAAGAAAAAAAAGAAGTGAAGCCTACCAAGCGTATTGAAAAACAACGATGGGCGTCCAGAAACTTTTTTAAAGACACTCAGCTTGAATTAAAGCGGGTGACTTGGCCGGACCGGCAAACAGTGTCGCGTTCAGCTCTTTTTATTCTAATCATTTTCGTTTTTTCGGCAATATTTGTTTCGGGCTTAGATATTGTATTTTCGAAACTGCTTATTTTAGTAAAGGAATACTGGTAATGATGATCCAAGAGGAACCACTCGAAGAGGCTGTCCTAGAAGAAACGGAAGTCGCTCCTGAAGAATCTACCCCGATCGAAACTGAAAAGGGTAAATGGTATATTATGCAATGCTATTCCAGCCAAGAATACAAAGTAAGAACTCGTATTGATCAGGCTGTGGAGGAATTTGGGCTTCAAGACCAAGTATTGCGGGTTTTAGTTCCTGAAGAAGAAACAATAGAAATAAAGAATAATAAGCGCATCGAAAGAGTCGCCAAGATTTTCCCCGGTTACGTTTTCGTTGAAGCCATTATGGATGAGAATTTATGGTACGAATTGCGTCGGATTACCGGCGTTGCAAAATTCGTCGGCACTAAGAATGGGCCGTCACCTGTTTCAGATGAAGAGATCCTGAAAGTATTGCGTAAGATCGGTGACAAGACGAAAAAGATTGAAGTTGATTTTGAGGTTGGCGAAATTATTAAAGTTATATCCGGACCTTTCAGAGGATACTCCGGACCTATCTCGGAAATTAACGCGGAACGCGGTAAGCTAAAATCTTTAATTTCAATCTTTGGTCGGGAAACACCTGTGGAACTCGACTTTAATCAGGTTGAAAAGGTTGTAAGCTAACAGCAGAAAAGAGGAAGAGTATGGCTAAGCAAGTTAAAACAGTAATTAAATTACAAATCGAAGCAGGGAAAGCAAATCCTGCACCACCTATAGGGCCGGCATTGGGTCAACATGGTGTTGCGATTATGGAATTTTGTAAGGCATATAACGACCAGACCCGAGATAGAATGGGCACCGTTATACCGGCTGAAATCACGATTTATGTTGACCGGACATTTTCTTTTGTATTAAAGACGTCTCCGACCAGCCAATTGATTAAGAAAGCAGCATCTCTTGATAAAGGATCTGCTAAGCCTAATCGAGATAAAGTCGGCAAGAAGCTAACTCGTGAAGATTTGATTCCGATCGCACAAGAAAAAATGCCGGATTTAAATACCAATGATTTAGAGGCGGCCCTCAAGATTATTGCGGGTAGTGCAAGAAGTATGGGAGTTGAGGTGCAGTTATGAAACGTGGTAAAAAATATCTGGAAAAAATCGAAGGATTAAATTTAGTGGATAAGCACTCAGTCGAAGAAGCGTTAAAGCTTGTTCGCGGTGCATCATACGCCAAGTTTGATGAAACGTTAGAGCTTCACGTCCGGTTGGGAATTGATCCTCGTCAGTCAGATCAGCAACTTCGTGGAACGGTCGTATTGCCAAGCGGTACGGGCCGGGCTAAGACGGTAGCTGTTGTCGCACAAGGGGATGCTTTAGCAGCGGCAAAAGATGCCGGAGCGGATTTTTTTGGTGGAGATGACCTGATTGAAAGAATTCAGGGCGGATGGTTCGGATTTGATGTATTGATTACGACTCCAGATATGATGGCGAAAGTAAGCCGTCTGGGCAAGTCACTCGGATCTAAAGGACTGATGCCTAGTCCTAAGGGTGGTACCGTAACGCAAGATGTCAAATCGGCTGTTTCTGAATTTAAAGCAGGTAAGGTGGAATACCGAAATGATAAAGGTGCCATCATTCATCTTCCGATCGGTAAGCTTTCCTTCACGGATGAGCAACTGATTGAAAATCTAACGACGGTTATGGATGTTTTGGTGAAGTCCAAGCCGGCTAAGACTAAAAAAGGGGCCTATCTTAAATCGGTTGCGCTCAGCTCGACCATGGGACCTGGGGTTCTGGTTGATACCACCAAATCCAAATGGAAGGAATAGTAGATGAATCAGTCTATTCGTGATTTGCAGATACAAGAAGTTGAACTGATTAAGTCTAAGGTCGACCAGGCGTCTATCGTGCTATTCGTAAACAACCTTGGCCTGACGGTCAGTGCTGTTACGGATTTGCGCGGGCGTTTAAAGGAAGCTGAAACAGAATTAAAGGTTCATAAGAATACATTGACCAGGTTAGCGCTTAACTCGCTGGCGGTTAATTATGATGAGAACTTTTTGTTCGGCCCGACGGTAATGCTTACCTGTAACGGTAATGATCCAATTAGAGCAGCAAAGGTTTTAACTGGTTTCGCTAAAGAAAATGAAGCCATCTCAATTAAAGGGGGGATTTTACAGAATGCTGTTTTAGCTGTCAGTGATGTTCAGCAGCTTGCAGCCTTGCCAGGTAGGGATCAATTGTTAGGTCAGTTAGTCGGCGCAATTAAATCGCCAATTACGAAGCTGGTCTTGACAATTAAGAATCCTATCAACAAACTAACCTATGCGTTAAATGCAATTAAAGATTTAAAAACAGGAGGAAATTCATGACGGACGTAACAGCGCAAGCTGAAATTACATTATCTGATTCTGCTAAGGCCATTATCGAAGGTATTGAAAAGATGACGGTTTTAGAATTATCACAACTCGTAAAAGCATTAGAAGACAAGTTCGGTGTAGTAGCTGCCGCTCCTATGGCCGCAGCTGCTGCTCCTGCTGCCGGTGGCGATGCCGCTGTTGACGAGTCATCTGCAACGGTTTCTGTTATTTTGACAGATTGCGGAGACAAGAAAATCCAGGTTTTAAAAGCGGTTCGTGAATTAACCGGTCTTGGATTGAAAGAAGCAAAAGATTTAGTTGATGCAGCGCCTAAAGCGGTTAAAGAAAATATCGCTAAAGACGAAGCAGAAAAGATTAAAGCTGCTTTAGAAGAGCAAGGCGCTAAAGTCGAAATTAAATAAGTTCAGAGTATAACTAAGAGCCTGAGTTAACCTCAAATGAGGTTAACTCAGGCTTATTTTTTGCAAACGGGGTGACAGTTTGTTAACACTTAAGCCAAGAAAAAGGATGCTCCTTCATCCTCAAGTTCCTAAGGAAATCGTTGATGTTCCGAATTTAATCGAAATTCAGGTTAATTCATTTAAGAAGTTTATCTCGGAAGGTCTTAAAGAAGAATTCCAGAATATTTCTCCCATCGTCGGGTACGGCGGAAAGTATGAATTAGAATTTTTAGACGGGTACCGTCTTGAGGAACCGACATACTCATTTGAAGAATGTCAGCGCCGTGAGATTACGTATTCTGCTTCTCTTCGTGTGCCTGTACGTTTAATCAACCGGGAAACCGGCGAAGTCAAAGAGCAGGAAGTCTTTATGAGCGACATCCCTTGCATGACTGAAATGGGGACCTTTTTAGTAAACGGTTCCGAACGAGTTGTCGTGAGTCAGTTTATTCGTTCTCCCGGTGTCTATTTTAGAAAAAAAATAGGGATCACTAAGGATCGTATTACCTACTTGGCAACGGTTATTCCTAACCGGGGTGCTTGGCTTGAAATAGAGTCTGATAATAATAACGTTATCTACGCTCATATTAACAAAATGAGAAAGCTGCCCGTCACAACTTTACTCGGGGCCCTTGGATTTTCAGAAAACGAGATTTTGGAAAGATGTATTGATCCTGAGATTCTACGTAAAACTTTTGATAAAGGGCCCGTTGAATCGACTCGGGAATCTCTTTTTGAAATTCATAGAAAACTTCGCCCTGGCGATCCGTTAACATTAGATGGGGCAAAATTATTGCTCTCTAATTTATTTTTCGATCCTAATAAATATGATTTAGGTAAAGTTGGCCGTTATAAAATTAATAAGCGTCTTGATTTGGACGTGGGTATTGAAACGACTGTTTTGACGGTCGATGATATTTTTGGCGCGGTTAATTATTTGTTGAAATTATTACGCAACGAAGGCAATACGGATGATATCGATCACTTAGGTAATCGTCGTATACGGACGGTTGGAGAACAGCTTCAAAAACAATTCCGTGTAGGATTAGCACGGCTTGAGCGTCTTATCAGAGAACAGATGGCGGTTAAGGGGAACGAGAAAATCGTTCCTCAGCATTTAATCAACATTCGGCCTTTGGTGGCGGTCATGCGAGAGTTTTTCGGGAGTTCTCAGCTTTCTCAGTTTATGGATCAAACCAATCCATTGGCGGAGATTGCTCATAAGCGTCGGTTGAGTGCATTAGGACCAGGTGGTTTGACTAAAGAACGCGCCGGGTTTGAAGTGCGTGATATTCATCCGTCACATTACGGACGTATTTGTCCAATTGAGACTCCTGAGGGTCCGAACGCCGGTTTAATCGGGCCATTGGCGATATTTGCCCGAGTTAACGAGTTTGGCTTCATCGAGACACCTTATATTCAGGTGAAAGACGGGCTTATCACCGATAAATTTGAGTATGTTACAGCAGATGTGGAAGACAAGTTTTATATCGCACCTTGGGATGCGCCTTCCGACAAAGGATATCTACAAGGCGAAACCGTTGTCGCCAGACATAATCGGGAATTTACCGTAGTTCCAATTTCGGAAGTTCAGTATATCGGTGTTTCTCCTCGGCAGTTGCTAGGGGTTGCTTGCGGGCTGATTCCATTTTTGGAACATGATGATGCGAACCGGGCTTTGATGGGTGCAAATATGCAACGTCAGGCTGTTCCGTTAATTAAGCCGGAAGCGCCTTATGTTGGAACTGGTCTGGAGCATGCTGTTGCCCGTGACGCCTGTGTGCTTTTAAGAGCAAAAGAAGCGGGTATTGCGACAAGAGTCACCGCCGAAGAAATTATTATTAGGGCTGATGGCGGCGAAGATAAACATTATTTATTGCAAAAGTATATTCGGTCTAACCAAAATACCTGCAAAAACCAAAAGCCGATTATTCGGGTTGGGCAGCGTATTGAGAAGGGTGACGTTATCGCCGATGGGGCATCTACCCAATTCGGGGAGTTGTCACTCGGACGTAACATTTTAGTCGCTTTCTTATCTTGGGAAGGCTACAACTTTGAAGATGCTATCATCATTTCGGAACGCTTGGTAAAAGAAGATGTCTTTACTTCGATTCATATTCATAAATATGAAGTTGATGTTCGCTCTACCAAATTAGGTCCGGAAGAGATTACCCGCGAAGTTCCGAATGTGTCTGAAGATGCCTTGCGGGATCTTGACGACAATGGTGTTATTCGGATCGGTGCTTTAGTAAAAGCGGGCGATATTCTGGTTGGAAAAGTAACGCCAAAAGGCGAGACAGAACCTCCTGCCGAAGAAAAGCTTTTACGGGCGATCTTCGGGGATAAAGCGCGTGATATGCGTGATACCTCTCTGAAAGTTTCATCTGGAGAGTCTGGTAAAGTAATTGGCGTTCGCGTTTTTTCACGCGAAACCAATGATGATTTGCCACCTGGCGTAAATGCGATTGTTAGAGTGTATGTTGCACAGCTTAGAAAAGTCTCTATCGGAGATAAAATGGCAGGGCGTCACGGTAACAAAGGGGTTATTTCGACAATTTTGCCAGTTGAAGATATGCCATTTTTACCAAATGGTCAGCATATTGATATTATTCTGAATCCTTTGGGTGTTCCTTCCCGTATGAACGTTGGGCAGTTGTTTGAAACAATGTTGGGTATGGCAGCCGGGGTACTTGGCGAGAGTTATGAAGTTCAGCTCTTTGACGAAGTTCTTGAAGAACAAGCATCGGTCAATCGGGTTCAGGAAAAACTGATCGAAGCCTCTCAGAAGCCTGGATTCTCTTGGGTTAAACCTTCCGGGAAAATCTGGCTTCGTGATGGCAGAACCGGACAGCCGTTCGAGAGGGAAGTCACGGTCGGATATATGTATATGCTTAAGCTTATTCACTTAGTTGAAGATAAGATTCATGCCCGTTCAACCGGACCTTACTCTCTAGTGACTCAGCAGCCATTGGGCGGAAAAGCACAATATGGCGGCCAGAGATTCGGGGAAATGGAAGTATGGGCGCTAGAAGCATATGGCGCGGCACATACTTTACAAGAAATGTTGACCATTAAGTCGGATGATTTAACTGGTCGTGCAAAAGCTTATGAATCAATTATTAAGGGGAAACCCCTGTCTCGGCCGGGAACCCCTGAATCTTTTAGAGTCTTATTGCGAGAATTGCGTTCGATAGCCTTAGATGTCCGGGTTATGGCCGCGGATGGTACAGAGATTGATACGCGATAAAGGAGTTAAAGTATGTTAGTCAATAGTCCAAGCGATTTTGATTATCTTAAGATAGGGCTTGCCTCACCGGATCGAATTCGATTCTGGTCGCACGGTGAAGTCGAAAAACCTGAAACCATCAACTACCGGACATTTAAGCCTGAACGAAAAGGCTTATTCTGCGAAAAGATTTTCGGGCCTGTAAAGGACTGGGAATGTTCTTGCGGAAAGTATCGGCGTGTTCGGTATCGCGGTATTGTCTGCGAACGTTGCGGCGTTGAAGTCACACATTCCAAGGTTCGCCGTGAGCGGATGGGGCATATTGAGTTAGCCTCTGATGTGTCTCATATTTGGTTTT
>CAMDBA010000010.1 GCA_945888995.1 bacterium UBP8_UBA817
ACGGCGTAGAAATGGTTATGCCTGGCGATAACATTAGTATTGAAGTAGAACTTATTATACCGGTCGCTTGTGAAGAAGGATTGCGATTTGCAATTCGTGAAGGCGGACGGACAGTCGGTGCTGGGGTTGTAACCCAGATTATCGAATAGCTCTGGGGTAGTTAGGAATTATCATGAAGGAAAAAAACTCGAAAGAGCAGAAGATACGAATTAGACTAAAGGCTTTTGATCATCGTATTATTGATCAATCTGCTGAAAAGATAGTCATTACTGCACAGCGTTCAGGCGCAAAGGTTTTGGGGCCAGTGCCATTGCCAATCGTGAAAAAGGTTTGGTGCGTTTTGAAATCACCACACGTTGATAAACGGGGTGGGGAGCATTATGAGATTCGAATTCATAAGCGGTTGATCGATATTATTGATCCGCCAGCTTCGACAGTTGATGCATTAATGCAGTTGGACTTGCCAGCTGGGGTTGATGTCGAGATTAAGTTAAACTGAGTTGTGTTAGGGTGTAATGATGAATAAATTTATTTTGGCAGAGAAGTTGGGTATGACCCAAGTATTTGATCCTCAGGATGGTGTGGTGGTTCCCGTAACTGTTCTAAAGGCATTGGAAACGAAAGTTTTGCAGGTTAAGGAAGTGAATTCTTTAGGTGCTAAGAACCTTGAGGTTGCTTTCGTTAAAGTATTAGCAAAAAAACTTTCGAAACCTCGGTTGGGATTTTTTGCAAAACATGGGGCTGATCCATATAAGCATGTTAAAGAAATTCGGCTAAGCAAAGGTTCTGCTTTGGAGTCTGCTTCTGAATTGAGTTTAGACTCGTTTGAGCTTAATGAACTTGTAAATGTTCGCTCGAAATCTATTGGCAAAGGTTTTGCCGGTACGATTAAACGATGGAACTTTAGTCGAGGTCCTATGAGTCATGGTTCTAAGAGTCATCGTATTCCTGGCTCAATCGGCGGGGGCACAACCCCCGGACGTGTTTTAAAAGGCAAAAAAATGGCTGGGCAATTGGGTAACGAATTTGTTACTGTCCGAAATTTAAAAGTAGTTAATATTGATACGGCATCAGGGTTGTTGTATGTTCGTGGTGCCGTCCCAGGTAAGAAAAAAAACATAGTGGAGATCTATAACTAAGATGGCCGAGAAGCTTGTATATAAACTTTCTAATTTTCCTGAACAGGGGCCTGTTGAATTAAATCAGCACGTTTCTTATTTGATGTTGAAATATCAGGCAGCTGCAAAGCGTCAAGGTACCGCGTCAACAAAGACGCGTAGTGAGGTTTCTGGCGGAGGTGCTAAGCCGTATAAGCAAAAAGGCACGGGTAATGCCCGTCGAGGTACCAATCGGACTCCTTTAAGACCTGGTGGGGCTATTGTTTTTGGCCCGAAACCACGGTCATATGCGCATAGTCTTAATCATAAATTAGTAAAAGCGGGAATTGCAAATGTGATGGCTTTCTTTGCGTCAAAGATAAGTGTTTTGTCTTATGAGCAAGGAGTAGCTTTGAAAACGCGTAATTTTGCTCCCTTGTTTGCGGAAGCCGGTAAAGTTTATGTGATTCTTCAGTCTGAAGATTTATATGTAGCTTTACGGAACTTCAACAAGATTAGAATTGGGACGCCGAATGCTATTGATTTGGCTTGGTTAATTGATGCGGACAAGGTTTATATAGAAGAATCTGCTGTTCCTGTCTTGGTAGAAAGGTTTGGTGGCTGATATGTTAGTTTTGAAACCGGTTATAACGGAAAAGACGAGCGCGATGGCGCAGCGTAATGTATATGTTTTTTCTACGTCGACGAAAGTTAATAAAGTCGCTGTAAAGCAATATATTAAATCTGTTTATGGTGTTGATGCTAAGCGCGTTAACACATTGGTGTCTAAGGGAAAACGTGTTGTAAGAGGGCGTGTTCAGGGTCATACAGGGAGCCTTAAAAAGGTATTTGTTGAAATTCCTGAAGGACAATCTTTAAGTCTGTAGGATAGAGGGTTAAAATGGCTATAGTTGTAGTAAAACCAAATACGGCAGGTCAGCGTGGTACAGTTAACAATCTTCATGTTGAGTTAACAAAAACTGAACCAAGCCGTCAGCATCTTGTAAAAGTGAAAAAGCACAGTGGTCGAAATAACACTGGGCGGGTTACGGTTAGACATCGTGGCGGTGGGGCTAAGCGTATATATCGTTTAATTGATTTTAAACGACGCACTCATCAAATTGAAGGTGTGCTAAGCAGTATAGAATATGACCCAAATCGAAGTGCATATATTTCACTTGTAAAATATCGTAATGGCGCAGATGCGTATATTTTAACGCCTCATGGTGTTAAGGTTGGAACGATAGTAAAGAGTGGGGATGATATTGAAGTTAAGCCCGGTAATGCCGGACGTCTCGCTAACCTTCCACTTGGCTCCGTAATTCACAATATTGAACTTGTGGAATATGGCGGCGCAAAATTGGTTCGTTCTGCAGGCACCTATGCAACGTTAGTCGCTAAAAATGATAATTATGCGACTATTAAACTTCCTTCCGGTGAACTTCGGTTGATTCATTTACGATGCTTTGCCACTCTTGGCCAAGTTAGTAATGTTGATCATCGGAACGTTAAGTTGGGTAAAGCTGGTCGGTCACGTTGGAAGGGGCGTCGCTCTACTGTTAGAGGGGCCGTTATGAATGCTTGTGATCACCCTCATGGCGGTGGTGAAGGTAAGGCCCCTGTGGGTCGTACGGGTCCTATGACTCCTTGGGGGAAACCTGCGCATGGATATAAAACGCGTAATAAGAAAAATGTAACAAATCGCTTCATTTTGCGGCGAGGAAAGTAGGGAAACAGTTTGGCTAGATCGAGTAAAAAAGGGCCTTTTGTGGACCAACATCTTTTAGATAAGGTGTTAGAAAATCAAGAGTCTCAAAAAAAGATGATTAAGACTTGGTCACGTCGTTCTACGATTATTCCTGAGATGATTGGGTTTACGTTGGCGATTCATAATGGAGCAAAACATATTCCGGTTTTTATTACCGAAGATATGGTGGGGCATAAACTTGGCGAATTTGCTTTAACTCGGAAGTTTAGAGGACATTCCGGGGATAAAAGATAGAGGGGATAAAAGTTGAAACAAAGTTTTAAAGCAAATGCAAAATATATACGGATCTCTCCTTTTAAACTAAGGAGAGTCGCAAACCTGGTCCGTGGACGTCGTGCCTCTGAAGCAGTCTCGATTCTATCGAGCCTTCCTCACAAAGGTGCCGACATTGTTAAAGCGGTAGTCGTTTCTGCCGTAGCAAACGCTAAGCATAATCATGGCGCGGTTTCTTCTGAATTTGAGATTACCAAGTTATTGATTAATGAAGGACCTCGTATTAAACGGGTTCAGCCGCGTGCTCGTGGGCGTGCATTCTCTATTATTAAGCGTACAAGTCATGTTGTAATTGAAATTCAAGAAGTCGGGGGAGTGATTTAAATGGGCCAGAAGGCCAACCCAATTTTAATGCGTTTAGGTATTATTCGAGAATCGGATAGTATCTGGTTTGGAACTCGTCAGTATTCCGAGTATTTACTTGAAGATTTAGAAATTCGCAAGTATTTAAAGAATGAACTGAAGCGTGCGGCCGTATCTAATTTGAAAATTAAACGACGTGCCGATCAGCTAGTAATTGATGTTTTTTCTGCGCGGCCTGGTGTTGTAATTGGTAAAGGCGGCAGTGATGTTGTGTTTATTAAAGAAGAACTGAGCAAGTTAACAGGTAAAAAAGTTCAGATTAATATTATCGAAGAGCGTGATCCTGATTTATCGTCACGCCTTTTAGCGGAGTCTACAACTTCTCAGCTGGAACGCCGTATTCCATTTCGTCGTGCAATGAAACAAATCGTTCAGCGTGCGATGCGTGCCGGCGCTAAGGGTGTGAAGGTTTCTTGTTCCGGTCGTTTAGGAGGAGCTGAAATTGCTCGAACTGAATGGTACCGAGAAGGTAAAGTTCCATTGCATACTTTACGCTCTAATATTGATTATGCTTTTACGGAAGCATTAACGACATATGGCAAAATAGGTGTTAAAGTATGGGTCTATAAAGGTGATATTTTTGCTGCGAAAGCACCAAAGGGTGCTGTTGAAGTAGAAGCTCAGTAAATTAAGATTATCGGAGAAACGTTATGTTGATGCCTAAAAAGACAAAGTACAGGAAGACCCAAAGAGGGCGAAATCGTGGTAAGGCCACGAGTGGAAATTATGTGGCTTTCGGCGATTTTGGTTTACAGTCTCTCGAGAATTCATGGATTACGGATCGTCAAATTGAATCTGCCCGTCGAGCCATTACCCGACACATTAAAAGAGGTGGTAAAGTT
This sequence comes from bacterium UBP8_UBA817, assembly GCA_945888995.1. Classification (GTDB taxonomy): domain Bacteria; phylum Margulisbacteria; class Marinamargulisbacteria; order CAMDBA01; family CAMDBA01; genus CAMDBA01. Next base: position 4,344 of record CAMDBA010000010.1, read on the forward strand.
TGGATTCGGATTTTTCCTGATAAGAGTGTGACTAAATTACCGGCTGAAACCCGTATGGGTAAAGGTAAAGGAAGTCCTGAGTTTTGGGTTTCCGTTGTTAAGGCCGGTCATATGCTGTTTGAGCTGACAGGCGTCAGTGCAGAAGTTGCTCGTGAAGCATTTCGTCTAGCGGCTTACAAACTTCCGGTGAGTACTAAGTTTGTGGAAAAGGAATAACGTTTTATGTCCAATCAAGAGTTGTTAAAAGATGTACAGAGTAAAAAGGCTGAACTAGGCCACCTCTATATTAAGCTTTATGCGGGAGAGCTGAAAAATACTGCTGAAATCAGACGGCACAAAAAAGAAATCGCAAGATTATATACGCGATTTAATGCGAAGGAGAGTTAAGTTGGAAGAACGGCGTCCTCGAAAGACGAAGATCGGCATTGTTGTTAAGAAATCCAGTGACAAGACTATTTGTGTTAAAGTCCAGGATGTCAAAACCCATGCTCGATTTAAAAAAACAATTAAGATATTTAAAAAATATCTCGTTCATGATGAATTGGGGCAAAGCGTAGTTGGCGATAATGTTGTTATCGCTTCGTCTCGTCCTATTAGTAAGCTTAAACACTGGCGGTTACTTAACATTGTTGGGAGTGCTCAGTCGGCCTCTTCTGAAGGGGAAGTGGCATGATTCAAACAGAAACTCGACTTAACGTAGCAGATAACTCGGGCGCAAAAGAAGTATTATGTATTCATGTTTTGGGTGGTACTAATCGTCGGTACGCAAGGGTCGGCGATAAAATTATCGCCGTTGTAAAACGGGCGATACCTCGAGGACAGGTTAAGAAAAGTGAAGTCGTGACCTGTGTTGTGGTTAGGACTGTTCGTGATTTAAAGCGTCCGGATGGTAGTGTGGTTCGGTTTGACGATAATGCTGTTGTAATTGTGAACAAAGAAGGTAATCCTCGTGCAACGCGTATATTTGGGCCGATCCCAAGGGAATTGCGCGATAAGCAGTATATGAAAATTATTTCTTTGGCTGAAGAAGTTGTCTAGGAGAATATTATGAACAAGTACAGGAAAGGTGATGTGGTTACTGTTATTTCCGGAAAAGAAAAAGGGAAAACAGCAACTATTCAGAAAGTATTAGTTGAACAGGCGAAGGTTGTTTTAGATAAAGCTAATTTAGTAAAACGTCATTTAAAACCTCGTCAAGACTTTCAAGGCGGTATTGTTGAGATGCCTTCTCCAATGCCTTGGTCTAAAGTTATGTTGGCTTGTAAGAAGTGTGATCGACCCGTAAAGGTCAAAATCGTCATTGAAAATGGTGTGAAGCATCGTCAGTGTAAGCTGTGCGGTGAGTCTCTTAGTTAGGTAAAAGAGGTAGAATATGCAAGACTTAAAATCGCGGTATAAAGATGAAATTGTAAAAGAGTTATACGAAACGTTTGAATATGCGAACGTAATGCAGGTTCCTAAAGTTGTAAAAGTTGTCATTAATCGACGGCTTGGAGAAGCTTTAACGAACTCTAGACTTATTGACATTACATTAGATCAGTTTCGTGCTATTTCAGGCCAAAAGCCTGTTTTAACCTTAGCTAAAGAATCCGTTTCAAACTTTAAAGTTCGAAAAGGTCAGGCCATCGGATGTAAAGTCACGATGCGTGGTGATAAGATGTATGACTTTTTGACAAAGTTATTCAACGTAGCGCTTCCGACAATTCGAGATTTTCGGGGTTTGCCCGAGAATTCATTCGATCATCATGGTAATTATAATTTTGGTTTAAAAGAAACTGTTATTTTTCCTGAGATCCGCGATGAGGATAAGCAAATGGGTATGGACATTTGTATCGTGACAACGGCGAAAACAAAAAAAGAAGCTCGGCTTTTGTTGTCTTTAATGGGCTTACCATTTCGTCAGCAAAATCAATAGAACTGGAGTAATCGATGGCAAAAATTTCAATGGTGTGTAAGAATAACCGAAAAGTGGGTACCGTACAGCATCGTAATCGATGTAATGTTTGTGGCCGACCACGAGGATATCTTCGGTTTTTTGGTGTATGTAGAATTTGTTTTAGAACGTTAGCCGGGTCAGGGTTGCTGCCAGGCGTAACGAAATCATCTTGGTAGAAGGAGAACGGAAGTGACTCTGTCAGATCCCATTGCAGACATGTTTACGCGTATTCGAAATGCGCTTGCTGTGCGTCATGATGACGTATACATTCCTTATTCTAAACTTAAACTTGCGATTATAAAGATTCTGAAAGAAGAAGGCTTTATCAAGCATTTTGAAGTTTTGAGTGAAGATCTTAAGAAAAGAACGATTCGTGTTGTTTTAAAATATGCACCTAATGGACAACCTCTTATTCGGACAATTAAGCGGGTAAGTAAAGTTGGTAAACGCCATTATGTACAAAAGTCAGAGATCCCTAAAGTGTTAAATGGATTTGGTATTAATTTTATTTCCACTTCAAAAGGAATTATGACCGGAATGAAAGCTCGTCTAAATAATGTTGGTGGTGAGCTGATCGGTGAGGTGTCATAACCATGTCTAGAATAGGAAAATTACCCGTAGACATTAAAGATTTAGAGGTTAACGTCCAAGGAACGCATCTTGTTGTTAAGGGGCCTAAGGGTGTTCTTGAATTAACTTATGATGCTTCCATTAAGCTTGAACAAAAAGATGGTTATTTAACTTTAATGAAGCAAGTTAATACCAAGGAGGCCTCTGCTAAGCATGGAATGTACCGCGCGCTAGTTGCAAATATGGTCCGCGGTGTGCGTGATGGGTTTGAAAAACAATTAGAGTTAGTCGGCGTTGGATACAAGGTTGTTCTTGAAGGTGTAGATCTTGTCTTTTCTCTTGGTTATTCTCACCCGATTAAATTTCCAGCTCCTGCGGGGATTAAGTTTGAGTTAGAAGGTCAGACTAAGGTAAAGGTTATTGGTATTGATAAGCAGTTGGTTGGGCAGACTGCTGCTAACATCCGCGAATTACGCCTCCCAGAGCCTTATAAAGGCAAAGGGGTTAAGTACATTGATGAAGTAATCCGTAAAAAACAAGGTAAGAGTGTGAAGTAAGGAACGATTATGTCAGTTAAAGCAAAACGTGTTAAAAAAACAAATATTAAAAGTACCGCAGATCGATTAAGGCTTTCAGTTTTTCGTAGTAATAGTAGTATCTACGCGCAAATTATTGATGATTCCTTAGGAAAAACAATTGTTGCCGCGTCATCACTGAAGGTTTCTGGCCAAAAGACAGAAAGTGCTAAGGCTACGGGCAAGCAAATCGCAGAACTTGCTCTTAAACAGGGTATTAAAAAAGTAGTGTTTGATCGGGGGGCATATCCCTATAAAGGTCGTATCAAAGCGTTGGCAGACGCTGCAAGAGAAACTGGATTATCTTTTTAGGAGTAAACTATGACATCAGTATCTGATATGAAGACATCTGAAGAATCGCTTTTCGTTGAAAAGGTAATCCAGATTAGTCGTGTTAATAAAGTGGTAAAAGGCGGGAAGCGCTTAGCGTTTCGATCTTTAGTTATCGTTGGGGATACCAAAGGCCAGGTTGGTGTTGGGTTAGGTAAATCTAAAGAGGTTCCTATCGCAATTAAAAAAGCTATTGAAAAAGCTAAGAAAAGCATGATTTCTGTTCATTTGGTGGGAGGAACTATTCCTCATCAAGTTACGGGTGTTTTTGGCGCAGCGCGTGTTTTTCTTAAGCCAGCACCTCCGGGAACCGGAGTTATTGCGGGGGGCGCCGTTCGCATACTTTTAGAAGCATTAGGATTGCGCAATATTGTCGCGAAATCCCTAGGATCTGATTCTTCTATCAATACTGCAAGGGCCGCTCTTAATGGGCTTCTTCAACTTCGTAATTTAGAGGAAGAAATAAAGTTGCGGGGTAAAACCTTTAATGTTCGTTTCTTTAAAGATGAAGAGGGTTCCGATGCTCTATTTAAGGTGCCCACTTATGTTAAACAAGAACAAAAACAGCCTCGACGACCTAGGCCAAAAGATGCGCCAAGAAGTCAAGTTGCAGAGGCAGATAGTGCGAAAGGGATCTCCTAATGAAATTAAATGAGATTAGGCCTGCAGAAGGCGCAATAAAAAATCGTAAGCGACGTGGTCGTGGAAATGCATCCGGTCTAGGCGGGGAGTCTGGACGGGGACATAAAGGTCAAAAAAGTAGAAGTGGATATTCTCAAAAGTTTGGATTTGAAGGTGGTCAGACACCTCTTTTTCGGCGTTTGCCAAAAAAACGCGGATTTAACCGGCATTATAAGGTCAGCTTTCTACCGATCAATTTGGATCGTTTAAACGTTTACCCTGAAGGAACTATTGTAGATCCAGCAAGGTTAGCTTTAGATGGAATTATTAAATCTGAAAAGGATCTGGTAAAGATTCTTGGACAAGGCGTCCTGGAAAAGAAATTAACGATCAAGGCCCATGCTGTTTCTAAAACTGCATTAGCTGCACTTGAAAAAGTCGGGGCAAGTTTCGAACAACTTAGTTAAGGATGAATTTCTTTTCCGTTTTTTTATCATCGGCTGAGCTTCGGCGCAAAGTTTATTTTACACTCGCTCTTTTAGCTATATATAGGTTAGGAAGCCATATCCCTATTTCGGGTGTTGATCTCCAAGCTATTCAGGCAATGTTCAATCAAGGCGGTGTATTAGGCTTTGTAAATCTCTTTTCCGGCGGAGGCTTAAGCCGCTTTTCAATTTTCGCATTGGGAATTTTACCCTATATTAACGCATCGATCATTATGCAGTTATTAATGGTAGTAATGCCAAAACTTAAAGAAATTGCTGAAGAAGGTGAATCCGGGCGTAAGCAAGTAGCGCAATATACGAGATATCTTGCGGTTGGACTAGCTCTCGTTCAAGGTCTTTTCATGTCTATAGGCTTTAAAGCATTTATACAACCTGGCGGATCTGTAGTCGGGTTTGTATTTTGTTCTGTAGTTGGATTGGTGGCCGGTGCCGCATTAGTGATGTGGCTCGGGGAATTAATTACTGAACGTGGTATTGGTAATGGGGCTTCTTTGATTATCTTTGTTGGAATTGTCTCGCAGATGCCCTTTTATTTGAAAAATACGTTTATTCTTTTATCCGGAGGCGTCAGTATTATCGGCGTCATTATTATGTGCTTAGTACTGATGGGCATGGTAATTGGAATCGTATATATACAGGAGGCTCAACGGCGTATCCCTGTGCAATATGCCAAGCGTATTGTTGGGAGGAAAATGTATGCCGGCCAAAACACCTATATTCCATTACGTTTAATTCAAGGCGGCGTACTGCCGATTATCTTTGCCTCGGCGGTTCTTCAATTTCCATTAATGTTTGCTCAGTATGTTCCTTTACCGGTTATTCAGAATTTCTTTAATAATTATTATCGATATGATGGATTTATCTATAACGCATTCTTTTGCTTCTTAATTTTCTTTTTTACATATTTCTATACCGCTATCACATTTAACCCTCAGGAATTGGCAGAAAATATTAAAAAGTACGGGGGCTTTATCGTGGGCGTACGTCCCGGTAAACCAACGGTTGAATATTTGGAAGCAATTATTACAAAGTTGACATTAGTTGGCGCGGTTTGTTTAGCATTTATTGCTTTAGTGCCGACTGTTACTGCTACTTTGACTCGAGTGACCAGCTTCATGGGATTAGGTGGCACGGCTCTCTTAATTCTAGTCGGGGTTGCTTTAGATTTAGTAAGGCAAGTTGAAACCTTTATTATTTCTAAGAAGTACGAGCGAGTATTGGAATGAAGTGTTTCGCGTTTTTGGGCCCTCCTGGCTCTGGCAAGGGGACTCAGGCAGCTAAGCTTCAAGCCGAATACGGCTATCTCCAGATATCAACTGGAGATTTAATACGGGATGAGATTGCAGCATCTTCTGAGCTTGGTAAGATCGCTGAAAAACTTGTTAATAAGGGTAAGTTTGTTTCTGACGATTTGATCTTAGATGTAATTGCGCCTGTATTAACTACAAGTTATGGATCTGAAAAAGGCTTGATTTTCGATGGGTTTCCGAGAACCCTTAATCAAGGGGAGCGTTTTGATCGATTATTAAAAACTGCAGCTTTATCAATTTCCCAAGTATTCCTCTTTGAGCTTCATCTGGAGGAAATTATTAAACGTATTAAAGGTCGATTGGTATGCCAAAATTGTCATCATGTTTTTCATGTTTCTTTTGTTCCTCCGAAGGATAACCAAAGCTGTGACTTTTGTCATCACTCCTTAGTAAAGCGTCAGGACGATACGGAGCAGAAGGTGCGGGCTAGATACGCGTTGTATGAATTTGAAACGCTACCCCTTATCCAATATTACAAAGATAAATTGGTGACCCTAGATGCTCATAAATTCCCTGATGAGGTCTATTCGGAAATGAGGCGATATTTATGATAATTATTAAAACACCCGCAGACATTGAGATTATGAAAAGAGGTGGGAAAATTCTTTCCCGCGTATTTGACGTTGTTAAAGAGACTATTGTTATCGGAATGAATGCCGAGGCACTAGATACAATTGTTCGTAATGTTATCCTAGGATATGACGCGGAGCCGTCGTTTCTGGGGTATAGAGGATATCGGCATTCAACTTGTATTTCAAAGAATGAAGAAATCGTTCATGGGATCCCCTATGCAGATAAAATTTTTCTTCCGGGGGATATTGTAAGTGTTGATATTGGCGTTTATTACCAAGGATTTCATGTGGATTGTGCACGTACTTTTATGATGGAGCCGGTCGCACCGGATGTGGAAAAGTTAGTGAGAGTCACACAAGAATCGTTTTTTGAGATTTTGCCTGTGGCAAAAGCCGGAAATCGCTTAGGGGATATCTCGTCTGCTATTCAAACCTGCGTTGAGAAAAATGGGTTAACAGTTGTGAAAGACCTGTATAGTCACGGTGTTGGGCGGGAGTTACATGAGGATCCATTGATCCCAAATTATGGAAAAAGAGGTAAGGGAATTGTCTTAGAAGCCGGGATGACCTTCGCAATTGAGCCGATGGTAAATCTTGGAACATCTGACATCTTAACATTACCTGATAAATGGACTATAATAACCGCTGATCGAAAATGGTCAGCGCATTATGAAAATACAATTTGTATCGGTGTGGATGGCCCTGAGGTTTTAACTCAGAGTAATTAGTGGGTTTAATGTCAAAAAAACAAGATGTAATAGAAGTTTCCGGTATAGTTCTTGAATCGCTGCCAAATGCGCAGTTTCGTGTTAAGCTAGAAACCGGTCAAGTGATCCTCTCGCATATTTCGGGTAAAATACGGAAGCATTATATCCGGATTTTGTTAGGGGATACTGTAAAGGTTGAATTGTCTCCGTATGATCTTACGCGGGGCCGAATTATTTACCGATCGAAATAAAGGGGATAGTAGATGAAAGTACGTGCTTCAGTTAAAAAAATCTGTAAGAAATGCAAAATCGTTAAGCGATATGGTGTTCTTCGCGTAATTTGTGAAACACCCAAGCATAAGCAAAGACAAGGATAGGAGGAGTTTATATGGCTCGTTTAGTAGGGGTAGATCTCCCAAGAGAAAAACGTTTAGAAGTTGCTTTAACTTATATTTTTGGTATTGGGCCTAAAATTGCAGCGGATATATTGGAGGCTTGCCAAATTAATCCTGATACTCGGGTTAAGAACCTTTCGGAAGATGAAGTTGTGAAGCTTCGTGAAGCCTTAAGTCATTATCCTTTAGAGGGCGATTTGCGTCGGCGTGTTAACCTGGATATTAAACGGTTAATGGATATCGGATCTTACCGCGGTACCCGGCATAAAAAGAAGCTGCCATGTAGAGGCCAGCGGACTCATACAAATGCGCGGACCAAAAAAGGTAAGCGCGTCGCTATTGCCGGCAAGAAAAAAGTAACGAAGTAACGGACTGGGAGGAATTGAATTGGCTTTGAAGAAAAAGAAGAAAGTAAAGAAGAATGTGCCTTATGGCGTGGCACATATAAAGTCGACTTTTAATAATACAATTATTTCGATCACTGACCCTGAAGGGAATGTGGTTTCCTGGTATTCGACAGGGATGGTTGGCTTTAAGGGGACAAAAAAGGGCACTCCATTTGCTGCGCAACAAGCTGCTGAAAATGCGGCTGTAAAAGCAATTGAAAGTGGTATGAGACGTGTTGATGTATTAGTTAAAGGACCTGGTTCTGGTCGCGAAACCGCTATTCGTGCGATCCAATCAGCTGGTCTTGATATTAATTCAATTAAAGATGTGACGCCGATTCCTCATAATGGATGTCGGCCACGAAAACGAAGAAGAGTTTAAGGGTTTGAAGGAGGAGTTATGAGTCGCTATACAGGGCCGAGTTGTAAAATTTGTCGACGTAATCGTGAAAAGCTTTTTTTAAAGGGAGAGCGGTGTTTCACGGCGAAATGTGCGATTGAAAAGCGGAATGTTCCACCTGGTCCGCAATCAGGCGTATTAAGGAAGTTGTCAGAATATGGTAGGCGTTTGCGTGAAAAGCAAAAACTACGTTTTTTATATGGTGTGACGGAAGCTCAAATGCAGATCGCTTTTAAAAAGGCTTTAGCGCAAAAAGGTGTAACGGGTAGTAACCTGCTTACATTGTTTGAGCGGCGAATTGACAATGTATTGTATCGTGCAGGCTTTTCCTTATCAAGAAAAGATGGCCGTCAGTTTGTATTACATGGCCATGTTTCAGTTAATAATGCCAAATCAAATATTCCATCGCGCCTATTGAAAGTGGGGGATGAAATCTCTCTTGTTCCGGGCGTGGTTCCGTCATTTAAATTGAAAAAAGAACGTATTGGGGAGAGGAATCATCCGACTTGGTTTAGTTTTGACGAAGAGAAGGGATCGATTAAGATCTTAACCTTTCCGAAGCGTGAAGAAGTGGATATTCCGGTTGATGTTCAATTAATCGTTGAATACTATTCAAGATGAGATCTGAAGGAGGGTATTTGTGTCAAATCCTGTAGCTTGGGTAAAGTACGAAGAAATCGAAAATAATGCTGGGCGCTTTGTGGTGTCGCCGTTAACTCGTGGAATGGGTACAACGTTAGGCAATTCTATGAGGCGTGTATTGCTCTCTTCAATGAGAGGTGCCGCTGTTACTTCGATAAAAATCGATGGTGTTGGGCATGAGTTTTCAACAATTCCAAATGTTATAGAGGACGTCATTGATGTTATTTGTAATATTAAAGGCATTATTTTTAAGACGGATGATGAAGAACCTGCAACAGTCCATTTAGACTTTAGCGGGAAAGGACCTGTCACCGCCGATCATATTAAATGTGGCGATGGCATCGAAATTATTAATACGGATCAATATATTGCAGAACTGTCTGATGAGGGTCGTCTTGTTATTGAGCTTGTTATTCAAAAAGGTGCGGGTTATTCTCCTGCTGAAGCAAATATCTTGCCTGAACAGGACATTAATATCATCAATTTGGATGCTTCTTTTAGCCCTATTTTGCGGGTTAACCATCTCGTAGAAAATATTCGAGTTGGTAAAGAGTTAGATTATGAAAGTTTGAAATTAGAAGTTTGGACGAATGGTAGTCTGTCGCCTGACGACGCAGTGAAACAAGCTTCGTCATTGTTAGCTCAGCAATTGGGGCTTTTTTCGAATCTTAATGAAAACCCTGTTGCTGAAGTGAGCCAGGAAGTGCGTGAAGATAACAAAGAAGTGAAATGTGATTCTGCTTTAAATTTAACGATTGATGATTTAGAGCTCTCTGCGCGGTCTTCTAATTGTTTGAAGCGTGCTGGCATCGAAACGGTCGGCCAATTAGTGGAAAAAGGTCTTTCTGAGTTAATTCAGATTAAGAACTTTGGCAAAAAGAGTGCTGACGAAATTAATGATAAACTCAAACATTACGGACTATCATTAAAAGGCAGTCTTGATGATGAGATTTTAGTAATGGCAAACGAGGAATAAATTATGAGACATGCAAAAGGTAACCGTAAACTTAATCGTCCGACTGATCAGCGTATAGCATTATTGCGTTCATTGGCGCTGGCGTTGTTTACTCATAAGAAGATCCAGACTACAGATGTAAGAGCGAAGGAACTTAGAAGCTTTGCCGAAAAGCTTATTACTCTTGGAAAAAAAGGTGACTTGCATTCGCGTAGAACCGCGTTAAAGTATTTACCCAATTCTGATGCCGTAAAAGAGCTTTTTGGGACTATTGCGCCTTCGTTTGTTGCTCGAGAGGGTGGCTATATTCGATTAACCAAACTCGGTTTTCGTCGCGGTGACGCGGCTCCGGTTTCTTTGGTTGAGCTGATTTCTGCATAATTATAAAATCATCATTTCTTATGATGGGGCTTCCTTTCACGGCTATCAATTTCAACCGGCACTTCCAACCGTGGAAGGCGCTCTTCTTAGAGCCCTTGGAAAGATATTTAAAAGTAGGCTTTCTTTGACTGGCGCAGGGCGCACCGATAGCGGTGTGCATGCCTTAGGGCAAGTGGTGAATTTTAAATCTGCTTTACACATCCCTCCTGTAAACTTGAAGTTGGCTATCAATAGCTGTTTACCTCGTGCTATCCGAGTATTAGATGTGAATATGGTCCCGGCTATCTTTAATGCGCGGCGATCTGCAAAAAGTCGGGAATATCGATATTTATTCACGCAGCACGAGTTGCCTGTTTATTTTGACGATGTCGTTGCCCAGGTTCCTTTTGTGCCAGATTTGAGATTTTTTTCCGATATTGCCGACATACTTAAAGGGAAACATGACTTTTCGAATTTTAAATGCCAGGGATCAAGTGATGTTCTAACCATGAAAACGATATATGAAATAGGTATGGAGCAAAGACCAATTGAAGATATTTTTAATATGGGCTTTGCTTTTAACTGTTATTCATTTAGAATAGTAGCCGATAGTTTTTTATATCGCATGGTTCGAAATATCCTTGGCGCAGTGTTTCAAGTGTTGCGGGGGACTAGAACAATCGACGAATTTAGATTATTGTTAACGGATGTTCGCCATAAAGCGTTCAATTATACATTGGCACCTGCAAAAGGATTATGCCTAGTCAAAGTTAATTATTAAAGTTGAGGAGAAACTCATGAAGAAGCAAAAATCTTATTATCCAAGTGAAGGGCAAATTAAGCCTGATTGGATTGTTGTTGATGCAGAAGGTCAAATTTTAGGGCGTCTTGCTTCCAGGGTCGCTAGTATTGTGCGAGGCAAGGAGAAGCCTACCTATACTCCTTCAGTCGACACCGGCGATTTTGTGGTCATTATTAATGCCGACAAAATAAAAGTTACCGGGGCTAAAGAGAAAAATAAGATGTATTACACGCATAGCGGATATCCCGGAGGGCTGAAATCTAAAAGTTATTCTTTTCTTATGAAGACTAATCCTGAACACATTTTGCATCATGCCATTAAAGGGATGCTGCCTAAGACAAAGTTGAAATTGATTAATAAAGTGAAAATATATAAAGGGAATGTTCATCCTCATGAAGCTCAGTCTCCTAAAATGTTGGAACTCGCGTAGAGAAAGGAAGTTATAATGGCAAAAAAAGCAGAACAAAAAGTTGCAGCTAAACCCATAGCTAAATCAGTGGCCGAAAAAGTGACTACTGTTGAAAAGCCCGTTAGAGTAAAATCTCGGATTCCGGCGGAATCTTTTTATGGAACTGGGCGTCGTAAAACATCAATTGCGCGTGTTTGGGTCTATTCGGGCACAGGGAAAATTACAATTAATGGCGTGGACATTGATCATTACCTAAAACGGTTTACCTTAACTGAGATGGTCAGACGGCCTCTTAAGAAGCTTGCCTTTGAGGCCAAATATGACGCTTCGATTTTTACTGTCGGGGGTGGTTTGACGGGTCAAGCTGGAGCCGCCTTGTTAGGTGTTGCTCGCGCCTTGTTAAAAGTTAATCCTGAATTTAGAGCTACTTTGAAGCCTGAAGGGTTTTTGACTCGGGATTCTCGAATCAAAGAGCGTAAAAAATACGGACGTAAACGAGCACGTAAAGGTGCTCAATATAGAAAACGATAAACTAATGAATTTTCGGGTTCTGACCTTAAACCAAATATCTAAAACCGGTTTAGCGCGATTTTCCGCTAATATCTTTGATGTTTCGAATTCTCAGGAAGAACCCGATGCCATTTTAGTTCGAAGTGCGGATTTACATCAATTAGAATTAAATCCTTCATTAAAAGCAATTGGGCGTGCCGGTGCGGGTACTAACAATGTCCCCGTTACCAAGTGTACCGAAAAGGGGGTTGTGGTTTTCAATGCGCCTGGGGCTAACGCGAACGCAGTAAAAGAGCTTATTTTTGGGACGCTTTTTTCTGTTTTGCGAAATATTCCCTCGGCGTTAACATATACACGGTCTCTTGTTGCTGAAACTGCTGATCTTGATAAAGTTGTTGAAAAAAACAAAGCTCTATTTAAGGGTAGTGAAATGAAGGGTAAGCGCTTAGGTGTTGTTGGGCTAGGTGCCATTGGGACAATGGTTGCTAATACTGCCATTTCTCTTGGGCTCGAGGTAGAGGGGTACGATCCATTTCTTTCAGTTGAAAAAGCTTGGGGCCTATCTCGCGAAGTGATTTGTGCCACAAGTTTTGAAAAACTAATTGGCACCTCTGATTTTGTTACCTTACATGTTCCATTAACACCGGATACAAAAGAGCTTGTGAATGACACTCTTTTGGCTAGGTTTAAGCGGGGAGCTGTTTTGTTGAATTTTTCACGGGGCGAAATTGTCGATACTTCCGCTATCGCTCGAGCTCTTGATTTAGGCCAGCTATCTTATTATATAAATGATTTTCCTACCTTAGATCTTGTAGGCCATCCTAAAGTTTCAAGCCTGCCACATCTGGGTGCTTCTACTCAAGAAGCCGAAGAAAATTGTGCAACTATGGTCGTTGATCAGGTAAGTGATTTTTTGCTTAATGGAAATATTAAAAATTCCGTTAATTTTCCTGATTGCTTCATGGATTGCAATGGCAAGGCTCGATTAACGATTATAAATCGAAATATTCCTAATATGGTAGGTCAAATCACAACGATCTTGGCACATGCGCAGGTAAATATTCTGGAAATGGTTAATAAAAGCCGTGGTGATATCGCATATACGATTGTAGATAGCCATGACATCCCTGACATAGCCTTGTTAGATCAGATTAGGCAAATTCAAGGGGTTGTGACGGCGCGTTTGATTAAACGTTAATGCCGCACTGTATTCATAATCCATCTTTGGGGTTGGTGATCCTTGGTATGTGCCTATTGATTTTGAACTTTAATGGTGTTCAGGTAGAGGCATATTTTTTGCGTTTTTGGCCTGCGATCTTCATATATATAGGAGTTTATTTGATCCTTAATTTTTTCTTAAAAAATGGTGTTGACAACCTGCCTGATAGGGGATAGAATCTAACACTCAAGATTAAAAACGGACAACAAACGAATCTTAAAAACGATCTTTGAAAATTAAATAACAAGCCTAATTATAGTCAGTGCGAGCTTTTTGAAATTTCTTTGAAATTTTTTTTTACATAAACATAATCAACTGAGAGTTTGATTCTGGCTCAGGATGAACGCTGGCGGCGTGCTTAACACATGCAAGTCGAACGGACTTTTTAAGTTGAAGCTTCGGCAGATTCTTAAAAAGTTAGTGGCGAACGGGTGAGTAATACATAAGTAACCTTCCCTTAAGTCTGGGATAACTCTTCGAAAGAATAGCTAATACCGGATATTTTCTTTATTTCGCATGATTTGAAGAAGAAAGGATTCGTCCGCTTTTGGATGGGCTTATGTCTGATTAGCTTGTTGGTAGGGTAATGGCCTACCAAGGCTATGATCAGTAGCTGGTCTGAGAGGATGGACAGCCACACTGGGACTGAGACACGGCCCAGACTCCTACGGGAGGCAGCAGTGGGGAATATTGCGCAATGGGGGAAACCCTGACGCAGCGACGCCGCGTGAGTGATGAAGTCTTTCGGGATGTAAAGCTCTGTCAAGAGGAACGATAATGACGGTACCTCTGGAGGAAGCCCCGGCTAACTACGTGCCAGCAGCCGCGGTAATACGTAGGGGGCAAGCGTTATCCGGATTTATTGGGCATAAAGGGCGTGTAGGTGGTCCTTTAAGTCAGGTGTTAAATGCTTTAGCTTAACTAGAGTTTGCACTTGAAACTGGAGGACTAGAGATCAGGAGAGGGAAGCGGAACTCACGGTGTAGCGGTGAAATGCGTAGATATCGTGAGGAACACCAGTTGCGAAGGCGGCTTCCTGGACTGAATCTGACACTGAGGCGCGAAAGCGTGGGGAGCAAACGGGATTAGATACCCCGGTAGTCCACGCTGTAAACGGTGTTCACTAGGTGTAGGAGGTATCGACCCCTTCTGTGCCACAGATAATTCGTTAAGTGAACCGCCTGGGGAGTACGACCGCAAGGTTAAAACTCAAAGAAATTGACGGGGGCCCGCACAAGCAGTGGAGCATGTGGTTTAATTCGACGATACGCGAAGAACCTTACCAGGGTTTGACATCTGCAGAATTCCTTGGAAACTTGGAAGTGCCCGCAAGGGAGCTGCAAGACAGGTGGTGCATGGCTGTCGTCAGCTCGTGTCGTGAGATGTTGGGTTAAGTCCCGCAACGAGCGCAACCCCTATCCCGTGTTGCCAGCACTAACGGTGGGAACTCACGGGAGACTGCCTGTGGAAAGCAGGAGGAAGGTGGGGATGACGTCAAGTCATCATGCCCCTTACGCCCTGGGCTACACACATGCTACAATGGTCGGTACAAAGGGTCGCGAAGCCGCAAGGTGAAGCCAATCTCAAAAAACCGGCCTCAGTTCAGATTGTAGTCTGCAACTCGACTACATGAAGTCGGAATTGCTAGTAAACGCAGATCAGCTACGCTGCGTTGAATACGTTCCCGGGCCTTGTACACACCGCCCGTCACACCATGAAAGTCGGAAACACCCGAAGCCAATATGCTAACCGTAAGGAAGCAGTTGTCGAAGGTGGAGTCGGCGATTGGGGTGAAGTCGTAACAAGGTAGCCGTACCGGAAGGTGTGGCTGGATCACCTCCTTTCTAAGGAGCTTTGGTTTTAGTCTTTTATTAGACAAAACTAGGTCGATCTCGCACTGATTAAGGCTTGTTATTTAATTTTCAAAGTTCCCATTGTCCTTTTTTTAGTTAGGGCGATTAGCTCAGTTGGTTAGAGCGCACCCCTGATAAGGGTGAGGTCCCTGGTTCGATTCCAGGATTGCCCACCATTTATCTTTTGTTTTTCTTCTTCTTTTCTCTTGCGCTTATTTGGAAAGTTTTGTACTTTATTAGCGTTCTTGATAATTTGGGGGTGTAGCTCAGCTGGGAGAGCGTCTGCCTTGCACGCAGAAGGTCATCGGTTCGATCCCGTTCACCTCCACCAATTTTTTCTTCTTTTGAATCTTTGCTTCTAAACGCTTTTCATGTCTTCTCGATACATGTTTGAAAAGACGGATACATTTTTCATTGGGTCTTACTTGGCTAATTTTTGGGGGTTCCGACACTCGGCAGCCAGCATAAAGCTAAGACCATTATTCGGTGAATTTAAATATGTCTAGCTTTTGGTAGGAAATGTCGATTTTTAGAAGCCAGAAAAATTTTTCTATTGCGAAGACGATGTGTTTTGTAACTGTTTTTTTTGACGAGGAATAGATATAGTCTGAAATGCCGATGTGGGAAGTAATTTTGATTGCGCCTTCTATCGACGGAAGCACGCACCATTTTTTAGGAAATTGTTGCCGTGTCAAGAATTGATAAAGAGAATTGTAATTGGGGTACCCTATGATGAGGAGCCCGCCAGGTTTAAGTAATGATCTGATTTTTTGGAGTGTTTTTTGGGGATTAGTTGAGTATTGAAGTACACTGATGCAAAGGATTGCATCGAATTTTTCCTCAATGTCGGAAGCTGATATGTATAGCCGACATGATGAACCCAGTAATCCGCGTGCCATATCGATCGCTTTGTGGCTCGGATCGAGACCTGCAACGCGGTAGCCTCCCTCTTTTGCTACTGCCACCATTTCTCCGGATCCACAGCCGTAATCGAGGAGGGACTTTCCTTTTGGTATATAGTGTCGGATAACCGGAAGTAAATGCCTGCGGTACTTTTCGATATTATGTTTAATTAAATCCGGCGGATGAGCGGGTGCGAGACTGGATGGGTCAATGTCAGTATCGTTCATAGTTATATTGTACACGGGTTGACCCAAATTAAATAAAAATAGAGATATCCTTGTTCGAATTTGGCCTAAAGGGCTAAAGATCAAACTGCGGTAGTCAAGATGCTCCGTTCCTCTGGCAATGAGAAGGAGAAGCTACTAGAGTCGGATGTTTCAAGAGGTTTCTACCGTGGCAACCACGCTAAATCGAAATGATTCAGGAATTCCGTCTATGCGGTCAGCGAATAGGTTGGCCGAATCCAGGGTGCCAATGTGGGACAGTAGTTACTGGCCTTCCTATCAATAGCGGTCGTATCAATGTACCAAGAAAAATAGATGGAACATGAGTGTTTAAAAATGATTGACAGGGTCTTTGGATTTGGGTATAGTCTTATCCTGCACTTTTGAAATGAGTGCCTCGATCTTTGAAAACTTAACTAAACAAAAAAACTTAGGTATTCCGCATTATTATTTCTAAACCGCTTTTTTGGTCAAGATATTAAGGGCGTATGGGGAATCCCTTGGCATACAGTCTGATGAAGGACGTGGATAGCTGCGATAAGCTTCGGGGAGCTGCTAACAAGCTTTGATCCGGAGATTTCCGAATGGGGAAACCCGTATAGGGTAATGCCTATACATCTTTATCTGAATACATAGGATAAAGAAAGGAACCAGGCCAACTGAAACATCTTAGTAACCTGAGGAAAATAAATCAAATGAGATTCCCTTAGTAGCGGCGAGCGAAACGGGAACAGCCTAAACCTCAAATATGTGATAGCAAGCTGGCGTTGTATTTGGGGGGTTGTAGGATGCTTTTTTATGCGACTGCTTTCGCGTAGGTGAGTTACAAAACTTTATTTTAGTAGAAGTAGTCTGGAAAGACTCATCATAGAAGGTGATAATCCTGTATACGAAAAAATAAAGACTTGCTTAAAGCATTCCTGAGTACCGCGAGACACGTGAAATCTTGCGGGAATCTGGGTGGACCATCATCCAAGGCTAAATAGTTCTGTATGACCGATAGTGGACAAGTACCGTGAGGGAAAGGTGAAAAGAACCCCGGAAGGGGAGTGAAATAGAACGTGAAACCATACGCTTACAAGCGATCGGAGGGTCCTTTTGGGCCTGACGGTGTGCCTATTGAAGAATGTGCCGGCGACTTAATATCAGTAGCAAGGTTAAGCTTTTATGCGGAGCCGTAGCGAAAGCGAGTCTGAATAGGGCGTTCAGTTACTGGTATTAGACCCGAAACCTAGTGATCTATCCATGGGCAGGATGAAGCGAAAGTAACATTTCGTGGAGGTCCGAACTAGTGGATGTTGAAAAATCCTTGGATGACCTGTGGATAGTGGTGAAATGCCAATCGAACTAGGAGATAGCTGGCTCTCCCCGAAATGCCTTTAGGGGCAGCCTTGAAGTTTAGAGATCCGGAGGTAGAGCACTGTTTGGGCTAGGGGCGTCACCAACGTTACCAAACCCATGCAAACTCCGAATGCCGGATTTTCATATTCAGGAGTGAGACTGTGCGGGCTAAGCTGCATAGTCGAAAGGGAAACAGCCCAGATCGTCAGCTAAGGTCCCTAAATCTATGCTAAGTGGGAAAGGATGTAGGATTACTCAAACAACCAGGAGGTTGGCTTAGAAGCAGCCATCCTTTAAAGAAAGCGTAATAGCTCACTGGTCGAGCGATCCTGCGCCGAAAATTTAACGGGGCTCAAGCATAGTACCGAAGCTACGAGATTATTCTTTGGAATAATCGGTAGGGGAGCGTTCTGTAGTAGGATGAAGTCAGACTGTAAAGTCTGGTGGACAAATCAGAAGTGAGAATGTCGGCATAAGTAACGAAAAAATAAGTGAGAATCTTATTCGCCGAAAGCCTAAGGTTTCCTGGGGAAGGTTCGTCCGCCCAGGGTTAGTCGGACCCTAAGACGAGGCCGAAAGGCGTAGCCGATGGACAACAGGTTAATATTCCTGTACTACCTATAAATCGTTATTAGCGATGAGGGGACGCAGAAGGATAGGTCAGCCACTTATTGGATTGTGGTTTAAGCATGTAGGAGGAAGAAGTAGGTAAATCCGCTTTTTCATTAACTCCGAGACGCGAGTACGACCCCGTAAGGGGGAAGTGACTGATTCCACGCTGACAAGAAAAGCCTCTAGTGAGATTTATGGGTATCCGTACTAAAACCGACACAGGTAGGCGGGTAGAAAATACCAAGGCGCGCGGGATAACTCTCGTTAAGGAACTCTGCAAATTAGCCTCGTAACTTCGGAAGAAGAGGTGCCCAAGTAGTGTGAAAGTCCTCGCGACTCTAGCACGACAGGGTTGCAATAAATGGGCTCAAGCGACTGTTTACCAAAAACACAGGTCCCTGCTAAACCGTAAGGTGATGTATAGGGGCTGACTCCTGCCCAGTGCTGGAAGGTTAATAGGAGAGGTTAGCCCTCGGGCAAAGCTTCGAATTGAAGCCCCAGTGAACGGCGGCCGTAACTATAACGGTCCTAAGGTAGCGAAATTCCTTGTCGGGTAAGTTCCGACCCGCACGAATGGAGTAACGAATTGAGCACTGTCTCAACGAGAGACCCGGTGAAATTGGAGTAGCCGTGAAGATACGGATTACCTACAGCTAGACAGAAAGACCCCGTGGAGCTTTACTATAACTTGGCTTTGTTTTTTGGAATAACATGTGCAGGATAGGTGGGAGGCTTTGATCCATAGTCGTTAGATTTTGGTGAGCCGTTGTTGAGATACCACTCTTGTTATTTTGGAACACTAACTATCTCCCGTTATCCGGGAGTAGGACATAGTCTGGCGGGTAGTTTGACTGGGGCGGTCGCCTCCTAAAGAGTAACGGAGGCGCTCAAAGGTTCCCTCAAGACGGTTGGAAACCGTCTGTAGAGCGCAAGGGTATAAGGGAGCTTGACTGCGAGACCTACAAGTCGAGCAGGGACGAAAGTCGGACCTAGTGATCCGGTGATACCAAATGGAAGGGTCATCGCTCAACGGATAAAAGTTACCCCGGGGATAACAGGCTTATCTCCCCCAAGAGTTCACATCGACGGGGAGGTTTGGCACCTCGATGTCGGCTCGTCGCATCCTGGAGCTGGAGCAGGTTCCAAGGGTTGGGCTGTTCGCCCATTAAAGCGGTACGTGAGCTGGGTTCAGAACGTCGTGAGACAGTTTGGTCCATATCTGCTGTAGGCGCAGGAAATTTGAGGGGAGCTGTTCCTAGTACGAGAGGACCGGAATGGACATACCTCTGGTGTACCAGTTATCCTGCCAAGGGTAAACGCTGGGTAGCTACGTATGGATGAGATAACCGCTGAAGGCATCTAAGCGGGAAACTTACCCCGAGATTAAATTTCCCATCCCCTCGTGGGAGTAAGACCCCTTGTAGAGAATGAGGTTGATAGGTTGGGCGTGTAAGCACAGTAATGTGTTCAGCGGACCAATACTAATCGGTCGAGGTCTTGACTAAAAGCGGTTTAATAATAATAATGTCCTAAGTTTTGTTAGTGTTTATGGTTCTTGGTCACTATGGCGAAGAGGGTACACCTGTTCTCATCTCGAACACAGAAGTTAAGCTCTTCAGCGCCTATGGTACTGCCGGGTTCCCTGGTGGGAGAGTTGGTCGTGGCCAAGAACCATAAACACTATTTAGTTAAGTTTTAAAGAGAATAAACCCATTTATGAAAATTTTCTATTGGTCTTTATTTCTTCTTCTTCTTTTTCTATTCTTTAAGCTTTTTCAACTTCAAGGCTTTCTGGTTTTATTTTTCAATTTAAAGCCACTATTGTTTGTTTTTTTAGGCACTCTTTTAGCATTATTAATTCATTTTCCTATTTCTTATTTTGTTCAGGTTCCGCAGCTATTTCGTAGTGTATTTTCTTTACGCCATCGAGATCCTGCGAAACTTATTCGAATGATTGCGGGGCTTGCTATTTTAGTGCAAAAGGGTGGGCCTGAAAGCATTTTAAATGAAGTAAAGAAAATAGAAGATCCCTTCATTTTGATGGGCTTACGCCTTTATCTTGAAGAGGTGGCACCGGAAAAAATCGAATATCTTTTAAAAGAAAATATATCAAAAATGCTAGTTCGGCATCAAAGAGGGGCTCTTTTCTTTGATCAAATCGCTCGCTACGCCCCCGGGTTTGGTGTTTTTGGGTCAGTTGCCGGTGTTTTGATGCTGTTGTCAAATCTGAACGAAGCGACTTATATTCCCTCTTATGTATTTATGGCGCTTTTATGTCTTTTTTATGGAACGCTCATTGCTAATCTTGCTTTGCCCATCGCAGGACGCTTAAGGGTTTTATCTCGTGAAGAATGTGCTGAACGGGAAATGGTGCTAGAAGGTTTAATGGCGATTCTTCAACAGGAATCACCTGGAATGGTGAAAGAGCGGATGGAGCTCTTTTTATCTTTACATGAACGACGAAAAATTCAATTTTGACCCGGAGACGAAAGGGCTTTTTGGCACCTTTACGTACGTATGGCTTATTTTTTTTCTCTTGGTGTTAGTTGCACTCTTACTTTATGTTGCTTCTTCGAGTATCAGCCCTAATAAATTTTCTACGATTCGACAGGCATTTCATGCCTATTATGAAAGTGCACCGAGATTTTTTTCTCCGATAAAAGCTACTTCCGATGGAATTTCAATCGGTTTAGCAGACTCAGATCCTGTTCTTAACCGCTTATTGCTGCGCTTGCAAACCCTTGCAAATCAAAAGAAGCTTGATCCCAAAATGGTTGTCAAATTAACCCCCGCCGGTTTAGTAATTGATTTGAATTCCACCTTTTTGTTCCAAGGGGGGTTTGTTACATTGGGAGAATCTGCGAAGTGGATTTTATATCAAGTTTCACGGATTTTGGATGTAAAATCTGTTTCCTATACTATTGAAGGCCATACCGACGATGTGCCAATTGAAACGCCTCTGTATCCATCAAACTGGGATTTGTCTGCAGCAAGATCTGCAGTCGTTTTGAGGTATTTAGTAGCAAAGGGAATTGACGAAAGACGGATTAGTTTAAAAGCTTATGCGCAATTTCGGCCTTTGATTCCAAAGACAACGCCGGAAGCCCGTGAACGGAATCGTCGAGTTACAATCGTTGTCGTTCCTCAATCTCAGCCTGATCGTTTATCACGGTAGTTTTTTATTATGAGTGGATATAAATGCGTTCAACGCGCTTATTGATGCCACACATAATCTCGTAGGGAATTTTCTGCGCTTTTTCACAGATTTCGCTTATTTCAATTTTTTCATGACCTTGGTTGCCAATTAATACAACTTCGTCACCCGCCGTGATATTGTCATTATTGTCACCTAAGTCGACCATAAGCATGTCCATTGTAACTTTGCCTCGGATTGGATAGCTTTTACCTTTAATCAAAGTTCGGCCGATATTCGAAAGCTCGCGGGGATATCCGTCGGCATAGCCTAATTGAACGGTTGCAATCATAGTCGCTCTGTCAGTTGTATAGCTTCCTTGGTAACTTATGCTGCTATGTTTTGGAACCTGTTTGACGTGGCTTACACGGCTCTTAAGCGTAAGTATATTTTTATATAGGGATAAGCCAATTCGAACCATATCTAAATGGGTCTCGGGAAAATGATGAGTGGCATCTGAATTTGCGGCATGTTTAATAGGAATGTGTATATTTCGTCGGTTAAGTTCAGATAAAATATGTTGAAATTTTTTATATTGCATCAGTGTATAGTCGGATAAGGCGTCATCCGCTTTTGCAAAATGAGTATAGATTCCTTCAATTTCGATATGAGGAAGATTCAAAAGGAACTCAATTAAGGGAATGGAATCTTCAGCTAGGCAGCCCACTCGACCCATGCCCGTATCAATTTTGACATGAATTTTTACTTTTTTGCTTTGATTTGCAGCAATATCATTAAGGCAGCGGGCAGTTCTATAACTATAAATCGTTTGAGTAATATCATAATCTACGAGATTAATATCAACTTCATACGGGGCTTCAGATAAGATTAAGATCGGAGCATTAATTCCCGCCTGACGGAGTTGAAGTGCTTCCGCAAGCCCGGCAACACCTAGATACGATGCGCCATTTTCGATTGCAGCTTTGGCAATACGAATAGCGCCATGACCATAGGCATCTGCCTTAACAATGGCCATAATCCGCGTATGTTCTGGAATTTTGGCGCGGATGTTTGCCATGTTTTTAGCATACACACTTAAATTAATCTCTTCTAGGGTACGGTACATGTAACTTGAATTAATTTGCATAAATAAACGCTTTCCAACGTTCCCACCAAAATGAATTATTTACGAAAACAGCCAAAAAAGTAGAGGCACTGCTGGTTTGTGGTTTCACAATCATCGTGTCTTTATAAAAAAGCCCGGTTGAAGAACCTCCATCGAGGTTCATTGCCTGTGTAATCCCAAGAGTTTGCAATGCTTTGGCCAACTCTTCGAAGTAACACGGCGTGGATGTGCTGACTAGAATAAGATAGGCTTGGTCGATTAAGCCGAGTGCGCTCCGTCGCTTTTTTTGGAAAAGACGTGGATCTGAAAACCCTTCTTCACGCGCAGCAATCGTGACGTCACCGGTTGTAATCAGACGAGGGCCTGCGGTTAAAACATTCACATAGCGGGTTTCTAATTTTTCTTTGTGCTTGATTCGATTGAGAAAAAATTCGATCTCATTTTTGCTGTTAATGCCAATCGCGGTTCCGAGCCTGCCGGAATTTTTTGTTTTTTTATCTACCAGAATATCCCCGATGGGACGGTAATCACGAGCACCCATAAAGTAAGCGCCATTAATCGCGGCATCCGCACTTACTCGTTTAGCGGCTTTGAATAACGATTCGCCAGGTAGGGGCGTTATCGGAATAATATTCAGGCGTGGGTTTTTGAGATCAATATAAATAAGGTTTAAAAGAAGATTGTTTGAGGTAACAGTTTGTAGAAGAAGGGGCTCATTTGCACATAATGTATGGCAAAGACAGGCTAAAAAAAAAATAGTGATAATATTTTCATAACTTCGATAGTGTAGCAAAATTATGTCTATTATGTCATCTGTTACTGTGATATAATTTCTGTACTTAATTTCAAGAGGCTAACTCTGTAACCTTCCTAGTTTAATTTTTTTGAAAAACATAAGCTTAACATTTATTTAGGAAGTATTTGAAAGAAGGGTTTTAACGTGGTTGTAGGCTATTCGCTTGGCAATAAAAGTGATGTTGAAAATGAAATCCAAGTTTTAGGAGAAGACGATACAAATATTGTTACTTTTTCCCGTGCCTTGATGGTGTCGCTAACTAGGATGTGTCGAAATGACTGCGGTTATTGCGGCTTTCATCGAAAAGATAACTTAACAGTTCCATACTCAACAATTAAATTGGCAAAAATGGCTCGTGCAAACGGAGCAAGAGAAGTTCTGTATGCTGCTGGCGAACGGCCTGATAAATTTCCTCAAATTCGAGCAACTCTTGATTTGTGGGGATTTGATTCCTATTTGGAATATCTGTATACCGTTTGTGAGTTGGGGTTTCTAGAGGGATTAATTCCTGTTATTGAAGTCGGATTTTTGAGCCCGGTTGAAATGAAGAAGCTTTCTGAAATCTGTGCCGTTGTAAAAATCATGCTGGATTCGGTAGATGAATCATCTTATGCGACGGTTTATCCTCGATCACCAGGCAAAAAATCGGAGTTGCGGCTTAAAAGCTTAGCCTGGGCCGGTAAGATAAAGCTTCCTGCATCCACTGGTATTTTAGTGGGGATCGGGGAGACGAAAGAGCATAGGCGGGACATGTTAAAGCAGATTGCGGAGATCCATAAAGAATATGGTATGATTCAAGAGGTCGTTATTCAGAATTTTATTCCTGAAAAGAATACGCCGTTTGAAGGTAAAGAGCCGCCGACAAAAGCAACGATGTTGGATACGGTTGAAATGGCATTAGAAATATTGCAAAGCGATATTAATGTAGTAGTTCCGATTGAGTCTAATCCGGATATTGCAGATTTTATCCGCGCGGGTATACGGGATATCGGTCGCCTAACGGAAGGGCCTCGTCAAATGTTTCCTCAACAAGCACCTTTAACGCAGCTGCAAGTAGCGCGCGTCGTTGAAGAACTTGGTTTCTCGCTTCAGCAACGATTTCCTTTGAGGTTTAATGCGATTAAAGAAGGTAAATATTCAAAAAAATTAGGGCAGGTATTTGATGCCTACCGATATAAAATTAAAAAAGACGAGCAAGAAAAAGTAAAAAACAGCAAGTAATGAGGGTTAAACCGTGTTAGAAGGACTATCTCCATCTAAATCACCGGATATTCCGGCCTCAAAGAAAAGTGTTCCGAATACGGGCACTGATAATTTTTGCGTTATGCTTGCGCAACAGGAATTGAGTCTAATAAAGGCGCTTTCGGCCCGCCTGATTGGACCGAATAAAGAGCGGATATTTGGCCAAAATAATGACTTGCATTCTGATATTCCAACCACTCAGATTGCGCGGTCAGAAACGCAAGATTCTGACGAGTCCAAAGATTCGTCTTCCTGTGATCAATCTGCAGATGCTCAAAAAGACGATAAGTTAATTAATAATGATAAAAACGATTTAAAACCTCAAGCGGGAACTGCCGATACGAGGCAGCTAATTTTTTTGTTGCTCAGCCTTCATGAAGGGGGCGTCCAATACTATACGCTTCGTGAAAAAATATTGTCTTTATTTGATATTTCTCAAGACATGCAAGATAAAAAATATTTGTTTAAGTTTGCGGATGGGACTATTCTCCCCTTAGAGATAATGGTTCAGAAAGACAAAGGGAAGTGGACTATTACACTTGCAACCTCGGGAGAGTTGAAGAAAGAATTAATAGCACATTTAGATGATCTTTCCTCGGCGGTGAGTAATAAATTGGCAAATCAGGAAGTCCATATCGATGTCGTCTCTCTCCCGGATCCGAGTCAGGAAGATGGTCAACGGAGGCAGCCTATTTTTGCGCAAGGATCCGATGATGAACAAATCAGTGAAGGCGAAGAAAATTCATTCTCTCAATATTTGTCAGGAATGATATAATAGGTAAAATCCTAATTTTCTATAGGTTCTGAAATCTTTTATAAGGACGCTAGTTATGACCATATCACCGTTAAGCAATAAAAGTATTCCGCAAACACAATTTGATTCTAATTTGAATAATACCACCTTAGGAGAGGGAACTGATTTCCTAACGGTATATAATCAGCAGATGATCCAGTTAGAACACGCAAAAATGGCTGGGAAGGGAACGTCCGGTGGGGCCGGTTTAAAAACGTCTCTTGCTGCCTATTTGGGATCTTTGATCGGTCATGCAGTTTCGTATGCTGATCCAACTACAAAAGCTATTCTAACTTCAAAAGCGGTTAGTTTTTCTTTGGATTCGGATGGGACCTATGTTTTGAATCTTGAAAACGGGGTCAAGGTTAAGCCCGCGTTCGGGTTGGATCTCACGGCTGCAACATCCGCGAATTTATCGCCTAACCAGGCGTATCAAAAATATTTGATTCAACAAAACATGACGGCGTCTATGATGCCGTTGTTGACGAGATCTGATAAGATAAATAAGTCGGTATCTTATTTTCCTCAAGCATCTGACATGCCGGCTTCTGCAGCAGCCGGCGCTAAAGAACAAATTCAATATCAAGGGAAAAATGGCACTATGGTAACCGGTACAGTAGGTTTTGTTCAGGATGGTCAGCGCGTAGTTTTGACAGATGGTACGACGGTGAAGCTGTCGTTGGTGGGGATGTAACCGATGGCACAACGAAATCAATTTTATTTTTCGCGGTCAATTAAATTAGGCCCGGCCATAGGTGACTGGACGCTTCCTGTAAATCACGATGTCGGGATAGAGGAAGTCAATATTAGCCAGGTTCGTAATATAGGATTTGACGGTTTGCCGGAAGACCTTTTAACTTATACTCATTATATGCATTACCGGTTAGCCGAAAAGCTGACACGGAAGCTTGCGCAGGATATGAATATTAAAGTAGAGCTGCACACGGTTAAGGCTACTCAAATTGCCTATGAAGATTTTTTAGCCCTGAATGCGGATAAAGTCGTACAAGCTGATCTTGTTATGGGGAATATCGGACGCTCGAATGTCATTATAGAATGGGCGCTTGCGGATAAAATCGTTAATCGTCTAACAGGCGGTGATGGCGAAGTCAGCGGAGTTGATCAGTTTTCTGATTTGGAAGCGGGTATCTTAAAAGCTCAAATTGAAGAGATTTTGCCTTCCTTTACCGATATGTGGAGATCAGTGATTGATCCTTCTCAGCTTAATTTAGAATTTTTTTGTGGGAATTACGTTTCCGATCGAAAATTATCTCGAAGAGAAGCGTATATTTTTTATACATTTTATTTTTATTTTGGGGAAGATAAGCTCGGTAAAATTATGTGGGCCTATCCGAATCAGGTCTTGCGTAAGCTGTTGTTATTTAGAAAACAACAGGCGGATCCCCTTAAGACAAGAGTTTCACTTTCTGAACAAGTATTAAATGAAATACAGATTCCCGTAACTTGTTCCTTGGGGAAAGCAACTTTAACCATGAATGAACTTCGGAACTTGCAGGAAGGGGATATTATTCCTCTGGATTCGAGCCTTTCAACGCCGGTCAGTATACAAGTTGGGGACGGTGCGATTTCGGGACAGCCTGGAACTCGGGGTAAAAAACTTTGTGTGCAGGTGATTTTAGATGCCGCGTCTTCTGTCTCGTATGTTGGGCGCACGGTTCGAGAGACCATGTCTGCTCCAGCCAGTTTCTCCAGGCCGGAAAATTTTTCAGAAGAGATTACAAACATTGCAGAGCCCTTAATAGAGGAGCCGGAAGTCGTAGCCTTTGATTCCGAAGATGAAGCTCAGGAGTCCAGGGCTTTTGTAGAAGACGTCGAGCCAGATGACGATACCTTTTCGGATGAAGTAACCGAAACCGAGGTTGAGGCATCGGATGATTTTGAGTCTGAGTCTGATGAAGCCGAGGATGACGACACTGATATCGATTTTGGCGACAAAGAGGTTGAAGCTATATCAGAAGAGGAGGATGCTTCTGATCAGGAAGAGGCCGATGATGATTTTGCAGACACGGATGTAAATGAAGAAGAAGGGCAAGGTAACCTCACTCAGGAATCAACGGATGACGATGATTTTTCTTGGGATGATCTTGATGATAAACGCTAAGTAATGACTATCAAGTATTCTGTTATGAATTATAAAGGTGGTACAGGCAAGACCACGGTCTCTGTAAACTTGGCGCATGCTTTAGCTTTAGAGGGTAAAAAAGTATTGTTGGTCGATACCGACTCTCAAGGGTCTGTAGCTCATGCCTTGGGGTTGAAGCCTCGTTACACCTTATATGACTTATTGATGGGCGGACATCCATTGGCGGCTTGTACGGTTCAGGCCCGGCCTAATTTGGATGTTGTGTGTTCTAATGAGCGTATTTTCGCTGCTGAAATGGCATTGAGCCAGCATAAAGGCCGGGAGCTGATTTTGTCAAAACGGTTGAATAATGTCGATCAATATGACTATGTATTGATTGATTGTCCTCCGTCGATGAATTTGTTAAATCAGAATTCGTTGTTATTTGCCCGCAATATTTTATTGCCGGTTTCAATGCAATATATGTCACTGGTTGGTATCAAACAACTCTTGAACAATATCAAGATCGTGAATAGACTATTCCGAAGTGATATTGGCGTCAGGCGTGTGATTCCAACTTTTTTTAGTGAAACATATGACAAGTCGAAAGACATTATAGGTAGCTTGGAGCGGGTGTTTCCCGGTCGGGTTTCGACGCCGATTCGAGCTGTAGACGCATTGTCGGAAGCGCCGGGCGCGCATCAGACAATATTTGAATTTGATCCGAGTTCAATATCAGTACAAGATTTTAAAAAATTGATGGAAGAGGTGCTTTTAGATGGTGAATAAGAAAAAATTTAATGACCCTTTAAATGAGGTTGATCCAATTTTAGAACAGGCATTTTCAGTTGACGCAGGT
Source organism: bacterium UBP8_UBA817 (assembly GCA_945888995.1). GTDB lineage: Bacteria > Margulisbacteria > Marinamargulisbacteria > CAMDBA01 > CAMDBA01 > CAMDBA01. The sequence goes on from CAMDBA010000010.1 coordinate 32,514, forward strand.
ACAAGCTCGTCAGATGAAGGTCCAACCGTTTCTCAGGTTCAATTTCCGCCGATGAGCAATGAAATTCGCGGTAAAAAAGTTGAAAATGATATTTTTGGTAATATTCCGGTCACAGTTTCAGTTGAACTGGGACGGGCGCAAATTTCCTTGAAAGAAGTATTTGAGTTAACGGAAGGCTCCATCATTGAGCTTGAACGTTTGGTTGGCGAACCTTTAGATCTAGTGGTAAATGGTCAAACGGTCGCACAAGGTGAGGTTGTTGCTATCGATAACAGCTATGGCTTACGTCTCACGAATATCGTCTCGCGCACTGAATAAATGTCGATCGGATATTACATTCAAGTTATTGTGACGCTTGCACTTCTTAGCGCAGTATTATACGGCGTTATAAGGGGCGCGAAATATATACAGAAGCGGACGTATGCCGGGGAAATGAAAATCGTGGATCGGCTGGGTATTGATGCAAATGTCGCATTGCTTATTGTGGAAGTGCGTGCGCAGCAATATCTGATCAGTATTGGCGGAAAAGATATTAAGATTTTAGAGAAGCTATAATGAAAAAATGGATTTTATTGTTAGTATGTATGGCTGTGATTGGATTTGCTCCGGCTTTGGCGAATGCCGAGGTTCCTGCTGATTATCAATTAGATATTGCACCTTATACCAAGAGTGTGAATTTCAGCCCTTCAATCAATTTATTATTAATTTTATCGTCTATTTCTCTGATTCCTTTTTTCTTGCTTTCAACCACATCTTTTCTTCGGATTGTTATTGTAATGGGGATGATTCGGAATGCAATCGGAACTCAGCAAAGCCCGCCTAACCCGATTATTATTTCGCTTGCGTTATTTATGACTATTTTTGTGATGTCGCCGGTTTTAAATGAAGTAAATAATGTCGCAATAAAACCTTATTCCACAGGAAAAATTACTCAGCAGCAAGCGTTTGATCGTGGAATAAAACCGTTTCGAACGTTTATGTTGAAGTTTACCAGGGAAAAAGATTTAGCATTATTTTTAGAATTTGCCGGCATTAAGAATGTTAAAAGTCTGGATGAGATTCCTGTATTTGTGATTATTCCGTCTTTTATTATCTCTGAGTTGAAAACCGCTTTTCAGATCGGTTTTTTAATTTTTATTCCATTTGTGGTCATCGATTTAATTGTTTCAAATATCTTACTGTCATTAGGGATGTTTATGTTGTCCCCGGTCATGGTCTCTTTACCTTTTAAGATCTTGCTGTTTGTCTTGACTGACGGCTGGAATTTAATTACCCGAGGCCTATTGTTAAGTTTCCGATGATAGTTGTACGGTTTTTTTTTGCCTATTTCTTCTAATTAGTACGGTTACATCGGCGTTCGGGGGGACGGTATGGGATGCGCTGAGTGATGAAACTCTCATTGTCAGTAATTATCCGGAAGAAGTATTTGCGCCGGGTTTGATTGTTGATGAGAAACTAGGTGAAGTTCCGTTACGAATTCTTTATTATCATAAGGGTGGCCCAACTACAGCATTTTCGATTGCCTTAACGGTGCAAAATACAGGTACAAGACCTGTTCAGATCAACGTGCTAAAAAGTATGGCCGGACCGAGCCCCGATGAATTATTCGTCGGGCATAGAGCCAGCAAAGAGTTTCTTTTGAGCTTTTTAGGCCAGGATCCTGAAAAAATTATTTTAGCTCCCGGGGCGACACAGGTTGTTCTTTTACAACCACTCCGCCAAGCTCAGGTCTCCTCAGGATTGGTTTTATTAAATCCCGTAAAGCCCGGCGAGGTTACGGTGAAATTGCGTGTCGTGGATCCTGAATTAATGTCCTTGGCGCTTAATCATATGCCGGTAGGCCGTGCTAAATTTACTTACGGCTTATTTCCCCAGGCCTTGCAAAGGGTAACAGTGCAATATAATGGAACGCCCGCAGTATATGATATATCTATAGGGGATGAGCCATTTCTTAAAGATTCGCGTAATGGCATGAAGTTAGCCGGGAATTACGGCGTTGTGTACTTAATGGATATTCAATTGACGAATCCGACGACGGCTTATCGAACTGTAGAATTTTATTTTTCGCCGACGGCAGGGATTGCACGCGGGGCATTTTTGATTGATTCCCAGCTTTATGAAGTGCACGTTGTTGATTTTAGTACTCAATTAAGACCGGAAAAGTTTTATCAAGTAGCGCTTGCGCCTAGGCAAAGCCGTTCTGTGTCTTTGCTCACTATTCCTGCTGGAGGATCTTTTTATCCGGTACGCTTAATGCTTAGAAATTCCGATATCCGCTTCCAGTAGCAAAATTTAAAGGAGAATGCGATGACCTTAGATAATGTGAGCAGTATTATTAACGACGCAGTTCAGGTAACCATTATGGCCTCTCTACCAAGTACGATGTTAGGGCTGTTGATCGGACTTTTGATTGCGGTGTTTCAAGCGGTTACCCAGATTCAGGAACAAACCCTGACATTCGTTCCAAAGATGATTGTGGTAATGTTGGTCATTGCAATGACTTTTTCCTGGATGTCGAATATTGTGATGGATTTAGCCTTGCAACTATGGACTAATATACCGCTTTATTCCAGATGATCACTCTTGAACAGCTAACTGTATTTTTTCTTATTTTTGCCCGTATTGCGGGGCTGGTGCAATTAGCTCCGGTTTTTAATAACCGGGAAGTATTCGGCGTGGCAAAAGTGATGCTCATTTTCTGGGTATCTTCTTTGTTAATTTTCGTTGTGCCGCTCCCGATGTCTTTACCGGATAGCCCCATTATATTCGGGTTAGCGATTACATCGGAATTTTTGGTGGGGGCTCTTTTAGGATTTGCCGCTCAGTTGCTGGTCGTCGGGATAGAAGCTGCCGGAAGTTTGATGGATACTCAGGCAGGTCTTAGTGCGGCATCATTATTAGATCCCGGTTCAGGTCGATCTGTGACTATTTTATCCAATTTATTGAACAAAATTGCCTTAATTACATTTTTGACAATCAACGGGCACCACATGCTCTTGGCAGCAGTATTCCAAAGCTATAAGCTCTTGCCTATCGGAGCACCTGTGCAATTCCCTATGGCGACAGAAATGCTGATGCATCTGGGAACCAATATTTTTGCGATTGCATTGCAATTTGCCGCCCCGATATTATTTGTTGTGTTTTTAATTGATTTTTGTTTTGGTATGCTGAGTAAAATCGCACCGCAATTAAATGTGTTTCAGCTTGGGTTTCAGGTGAAACCGATTATTAGTATTTTTATTTTATTGGCTATCGTTCCGGGGTTAGTGGACGGTATTTATGCGTTATTAGAGCAGGTCGCAGGGATTCTGCTTAAATTACTATTGGTGATGCAAACTCATGGGTGAAGATTCAGGCGAAAAAACAGAAGAGGCCACCCCTCATAAATTAAGGGAAGCTCGAAAAAAAGGACAAATCGCAAAAGGTAAAGATATTACTGGGGCGGCGTTGCTTTTTGCCTCGTTTTATACGTTACAGGCTACAGGCGGCTTTGTTTGGGATAACATGGTTAAGATTTCTAAGCATACCTATGATCAGATTCCCTATGAATTTTCAATCCCTATCGTTGGAAAAATTCTGAGTGATGCGATGCTGACCATGCTGATCGCGGTAGGCCCCATTTTTGGCGTTACAATGTTGGTGGCGATTTTTATTGAGTCATTGCAAACAGGATTCTTGCTAACACTTGAGCCATTGATGCCGAAGTTGGAGAAACTCAATCCAATCGAAGGATTTAAGAAATTTTTCTCGATGAAGCAATATGTGGAATTGCTCAAGTCCATCCTGAAAATGGTGGTTGTAATTTGGCTTTTATACGGGGCCTTAAAAGAGAAGTTTTACCTGGTTCTGGAGTCTCAATCGATGAGTCTAACTCAGATCATCAGTACGGTTGCGGACATCGTGATGACGGTGGTAACTCGACTAGGGATTTTTTATGTTATTATGGCCGCGCTTGATTTCTTTTATCAAAAATACGAACATAATAAAGAAATGAAGATGTCGATGAAAGAGATCAAAGATGAGTATAAGCGTCTGGAAGGCGATCCGATGATCAAGCAGCGTCAACGTGACGCCGCGCGGCAAATGGCCCAAGGGCGCCAAATGGGGGCGGTTCCAGGGGCCGATGTGGTGGTGACCAATCCTATTCATATCGCGGTTGCGTTGGAGTATAAAGCCAATATGATGAAAGCGCCTATCGTAGTGGCGATGGGTAAGCGGATGGTAGCACGCGAAATCAGGCGTATCGCCGAAGAGCATTACATTCCGATTATTGAAAATCCGCCTCTAGCTCAGGCACTCTTTAAGACAGCGACCGCTGGGGCGGAAGTGCCAGCCGAACATTATAAGGCAGTAGCAGAGATATTGGCATTTGTGTATAATCTAAAAAGAAAAAGAAAGCGCCGCAACAGCAATCTGTAGCACCCCAATCAATGTTCCAAATCATAAAACAACAATTTAAAAGTCTATTTAGCATTTCAGATATCGTTTTAGCAGCTCTTGTTATCGTGATCGTGTGCCTCATGATCATCCCGATTCCAACGTTCTTTCTCGATTTATTGATGACGCTCAATATCGCCATTTCGGTTATGATTTTGATGATGGGGATGTATTTGACGAAACCTTTGGAATTCGCTGCCTTCCCATCTCTTCTTCTGATTACTACCTTATTTCGACTCTCGCTAAACGTGTCGGCCACCAAATTAATTTTATCTCTTGGAGCTGACTTTGACGGGCACGTTGTTTTAGCGTTTGCCGACTTTGTTACAAGCGGAAATTTTATCGTGGGTGTGGTCGCGTTTTGTATTATCACGCTTGTACAATTTATGGTTGTTACTAAGGGGTCCGAGCGAGTTGCGGAAGTTTCCGCACGTTTTACCTTGGATGCTATGCCGGGTAAACAGATGAGTATTGATGCGGATTTGAATTCCGGATTGATTGATGCGAATGAAGCCAGGGTTCGCCGTAAGACACTCGAAAAAGAATCTACTTTCTTTGGTTCGATGGACGGTGCGAATAAGTTCGTAAAAGGGGATTCTATAGCCGGTATTATTATCCTGATAATTAACTTAGCAGGGGGGATTTTAATCGGCCGGTTTCAGCAAGGAATGGAAATGGGCGATGCACTTCAAACCTATGCCCGATTAACCATTGGGGATGGTCTGGTTTCCCAGGTGCCCGCACTTTTGATTTCAATTGCGACCGGTCTTGTCGTAACTAAATCGGTGTCCGATGAAAGCTTGGGCGCGGATGTGAGTGCGCAGTTACTTTCTCAGCCGCGTGCGTTTGCAGTTACCTCGTTTATTCTGTTTCTTTTCGCTATTGTACCCGGACTTCCGGGATTCCCATTTATGGTCATGTCTGGCGCAACCGGTTTTTTCGCAGTGGCTTTGATTAAGGCCAAGCAGGTTCTGGAAGAAACCTCCGCTGAAACACAACAGGATTCGGCTAAGCAAGCAATGAAAAAGCCTGAAAATCTACTAAATACCTTAAATCTGGATCCGATTAGCCTGAAAACCGGACGGAATCTTGTTCCGTTGATCGATCCGAGTCAGAATGGCCCGCTTTTGGAGCGTATTACCTTGGTGAGATACCATATTGGGCAAGAGTTGGGATTTGTTATCCCGGGTGTCCGTGTTATGGATGACCTGAGCCTGCCACCGAATCAATATGAAATGGATATCCGTGGAACTAAGATCGCGCTTGGCGAAGCATTGCCGGGTCATTTCTTTGTCGTTAAATCGATTTCGGAATTAAAGCGAAAAGGCATTAATGCCATTGAGGCGGTCGATCCTATTACAGGGCAGCCTGCTGCTTGGGTATCTGAAGATCAGGTCGAACGGCTGCAGGAAAATGCAATCCCGGTTCAAAATATTACCGATTATATTGCCGGTCATTTCTCCGAAATTATTAAACAGCACGCCGATGAGATTATGACGCGTCAAAATGTTCAGTCTCTGCTCGAATTAGTTAAAAACAATAACGCGGCGATCGTCCGGGAATTAGTTCCGGATATGTTGTCATTAGGACAGGTTCATAAAGTATTACAAGCATTGGTTAAAGAACGGGTCTCAATCCGAGATTTATCCACGATTTTGGAGCGACTTGCGGATTATGCGCATGTATCACGGGATACCAATCTATTAGCAGAATATGTACGCCAGTCTTTAGCCCGGCAGATTTGCAGCCGGTATATGGACCGTGAAGACACCGTGACGGTATTTACAATCGACCCTCGTTTAGAAGAAAATATGATCGGCTCCGTGCATCAATCCGAATACGGCTCCTTCCTGGCAATTGATCCGCATTTAGGCGAAAAGATTCTGTACCAAATCGGTGAGCATGTCACGAATTTCAGAAAGATGGACAAGTCCCCTGTCGCACTCTGTTCTCCGCGCCTCCGGCCTCATTTTAAACGGTTTACGGAACGTAATTATCCTTCTTTGGCGGTATTATCCTACAATGAAATCGTTCCTCAGGTGAAAGTACAGTCTATCGGAATTATTTCCGGAGAAGATTATTAATGTCGGACGATAATTTTTCGGCCAATTTTTTTCCTCAGAGTGTTTACCGTAAGCATCATTCCGATGAACGGGAGGCGCATTCAATTGACTTGAATTTGCAGCCGGTAGAACTGGATGCCTCTCTTGTACCTGAATTAAAAGCCCGGATTACCCTGGAAAGTGAAAACATGATCCGATTGTTATTTCCGGAACGTCGGATAGAGGCCATTCATAAAGATGGCCATCTCAAGAAAATATTTCAAAGACTACACCTGTCTTAGGAGTTTCGATGAGTACGATTGACACCACTTGGGACCAAATCGGGGAAAAAGTTCTTAATAATATTAAAGTCCATTTATTGCGCCATTATCCATCTGAGATTCTGCGCCACTATAATCCTAAAATTGACTCCGTTGTGAAACGCTATTCTCGCTATTTACCTAGCTATGTCGCGGAAAGTGAGCTCGATGATCTCAAAACCATCGCACAATTAGAGTTTTTGGAAACACTCAAAGTATGGAACCCCAGCAAGTCAGAAGAAATCTGGCCATTGGCGTATGTCCGCATTACCGGTGCGATGAAAGACCATATTCGCTATATTACCAAGTCGGACCCGTCCCGATTTTATGAATGGGTGTCCGATGCCGCCTATGTCTATCTTACCGTGAATAAACGGGCGGATTTTGAGCATCAGATTGAAAACGGTCTGCATCTCAAACAAGCCATGGAAGTATTGGATCTCCGCGAAAAGAAAATCGTGAATGCCTATATACGAGATGATTTAACCTTCCAGACGATCGGTCAAAAGTTAAATATTTCAGAATCTCAGATTTCGAGAATTTATAAATCAGCAATTCTGAAAATAAAAAAAGAACTTAAGAAGATGCAGGATAATTAATGCCGGATGCTCTCGTATGAGAAGTAGCGTCACTATCGAATAATGACGTCATTATTAATTCATGCGCCTGTATCCGTAGCCCAATCATTAAGAACTAGCCTGTCTAATGAGCTATGGCGTTTTGGGCCCGGTATATTTGATATCGCAGGGGTGCCTTTTGCAAGTTCAACAGGAAAAGACCGGGCCTACCGTTTGTGCCGACTCCTCAAATTTTTTGCCGAAAACGATCACGGGACTTTCTCCTCTATGACGGAATATGGCGTGGGGAGCGGGATTTTGTCGTGGCATGTTTTAACACTTCTCCGGCAGCACTTTCCTGACATCTATGACCAGATTCAAATTCGATTAACGGATGGATCTATAGATCTGCTGGAGCAATTATTGGTGCAACGGCATTGGTCCAGCCATCGGCATAAGGTGAGCGCTCACGCTGTATTTGAAAAACGCCTTGCCCGGCTCACCCCCGAAGACCCCATGCAAACCGTTCTGAAGTATCATCGACGGCTACCTTTATATGAACGAGTGAATCATCACGTTTTAGGACGGCTAGCGGTTTTTGCTTTTAAACGGGAAGCGTGGAAGGTGTCCATTTACTATACCAAAAAGAGCTTAGAGGGATACCGTCATGTGGCAGCACGCGCCTATTTTAGGATCGGATTATGCTATCAAGAAATGGGCCAGCACTCGAAAGCCCTGGTGAATTTTAAAAAATTTATCAAAATGGCGCCCTATCTGAAGGATCCGTATTGGGAATTGATGCAGTACTACTTCAGTCAGAAAAACCATAAAGCAGTGCTAAGCGCCTTGAAAAAATGTATCCGCTATTCACAAGATAATGAAGTCTGGCCACTTTATATTGCCTTGGCGCAAGCCTACCTCAAAGACGGCAAAACCCAACAAGCCCACCGGATTCTAAGACGCATACAAGATCTGGATAAATCCCACCCCGGACATATCCCCGACTCCGTCCTGCGCTCGATCCCGTCATAACCCCTCATTTTTTTCTCCCCCACATCAGGGGTAGAAAAACCCACCGCTTTGGGCTATACTTTCTCCATCTTTAGCGCTCGTAGCTCAATGGATAGAGCATCTGACTACGGATCAGAAGGTTCGGGGTTCGACTCCCTGCGGGCGCACCATTATAAAAAAAGCCGCCTTCAGCCAATTAAGTAGGCTGTTACACGTTAATGCTTCTTCGACCTTAACTGCCGATCGAGCTCTTTTCGGATAGTCGCGGTTCCATCGGCGGATGAGGTGTCTAACAAGATACCTTGAGGCTTGGATTTTTTGTGAATAAACGATCAAAGGTTTGAACGGGACTTTGAACGGGAATTCTATTATTGGTAGTATTTTGTAATTTTAGAACAATAAGGAGCCTACTATGAGTGGTTTGTCAGTTTCATCTTCTTCTCCTTCTCCTTCTCCTACAACTTCGATATCCTCGGGACCACCCACCCCTGTTGATTTAAATGAGGTTAAAAAGTTGCTGGGACCTGGAAATCCAGAGGCTTTGAATACCCTCAAGCCACCGACCCATAATGAATCTGATGCTATTACGGCTAAGCTGAGTGGAATCGGTGCTCATACAGTCGGTCCGCAGCCGGCCCCTACCTCGGCAGGTATCCAAGTATTCACGGTAACCGTTGAGGCTGCCGCTAACCAAGTCTCTGCTACTACTTTATCGTACATTACTACTACTATGGCGAATATTACATCGACGACTCAGACATTGCAGGGAAACATCGATACATCATTCAATGCGTTTCAAAGTAAGCAGGTGGATGCATATGTCTCGTTAACATCCGGAAATTTTACATCCGCTCAGGAAATCAAAGGTGCCAGACAGGTGATCACTTCAGCGCTTAAAGATGCAAAAGCCGCGTATATTGCCCATACGACAGCGTTGTTTTCAGAACAGGAAGCGCAACTAGGTCAGCTCAACGCGCTATCCAGACAGCTGGGTCAGCTCGAAGCCGCTGCCACGCCGGAGGAAAAAAACCAGGTAATCGCGGCTAAAAAAGAAGTTGCAAAACAGATAGACACGTTGCGTACGTTATTTACATCAAGCGACCAGACGTTAAGCTCTAAAACTGTCACCGACAAAAAAGTCGCGATGTACCGGGCCAACATGGAGAAAAAACTGACACTGATGGAGAAGAAGTTCGAATTAGAGACCAAAATCAAGGAAGAAAAAGGTCTTTTTAATCGTCTATTAAATACACTAGGCTTCAGCGATGCCGGGGAGCTGAAGCAGGTGCGTGCCGAGCTAAAAGCGGATAAAGAAGGCAGCCGTGAGAAATTGACGGCTGAAAAGGAAAAAATTACCGGCGACTTAAGCAATAAAAAAAGAGGCCTGGCCACCATGTTGCCCGCCGATAAAAAAGGACGCCTGGCCACCATGTTGCCCGCCGATAAAAAAGCGATCGCGAAAGCAGAAAAAGAAATCAAAAAACAAGAAAAGCTGCTCCAGGCCATTAACAAAAAGCTTGGGAAAGTGCCTGATTTTACAGGGCTATACACCAGCATCAAAGAGGATCTCAAAAAATCGATTCTGATTATGAGTGAACATGACGCCAAGGCCGCCCATTCTGAAATCGATGTGTAAAACTCTACACTTGATCTGACAGACAGTATTAAATGTACGACACGTTAAGAGTGTCAGATTGATCCGAGAGAGCGGATGGATTATACACCTCCTTATGAATAGAATTCAACATGGTTGGATTTTTTTCGTATGCGATATGTTTCGCATCCAAAAGCGTTTGGT
>CAMDBA010000011.1 GCA_945888995.1 bacterium UBP8_UBA817
TAGTCTGGCACTGGAGTGTCGAATAATCTGCTTCAGGAAGAGACTGAAGTAACGCTGTTAACGCACTTTTTAATGCAGGTCTATTTAATGGAGCATCCGCCTTCGGGAGCACCTTGCTAAGGTGGGCAAGCAGACTCCCTATTCCAGAAGCGGACAGAGCGGTGAACGGAACGGAGATGGCGACTATTTTATGTGACATGATCATGGGCAGGCTCCTTATTCGAGTAGGGGCATTGTGAAAGAGTGATTCGCAAGAATCGCCATCGTGGAAAAAGGCAATTCCATTAACGACCGTCTGTTAAACCTGGATTTTGAATTTGCTGTGTAACCGTCGCCTACCTTTAATACATTATCGATTACGGCTAATAAAAATTTCATCTGGCCCCCTAGTTCAGGTACAAATTGATCGCCTCAAGGCTTTGAGGCAGTCAAGGGATGAAGTCGGGATGGCCCCTGATGGCTTATGCCCTACTTTTGCGTTGCCCAAACATAGGTTTATCGGTTTTTTTCTGATTTGTAGCGGTATACAAATATATGGGGACGATAACTCTTAGGTTTTCTTTTCACAAAACATTTAGTAAACTTAACCCCGTCTATTTTGCCTTTATTATGAGAGCAATTCAATTTAATCATAAATCACAAACCTGTAAGGAGAGCCATACATGCCAACAATGTCTAAGACAAAAAGCGTTTACTTTTTTGGTGCCGGAAAAGCTGAAGCTAAAGTTCTTTCAAACGAACTTTTGGGAGGAAAAGGCGCAAATCTAGCTGAAATGACCACATTAGGAATTCCTGTTCCGGCCGGATTTACTATTTCAACCGAAGAATGTGTTCGTTACTACGAAAACGGTCTGAAAATTTCAGACGAGTTAATGAAAGAAATTCTGGAAGGCGTCACCAAAGTAGAAGAAGTGATGGGCGCTAAATTCGGCGATGCCAAAAATCCATTACTCTTATCTGTCCGATCTGGCGCTCGTGTATCGATGCCAGGGATGATGGATACTGTTTTGAACTTAGGTCTGACTGATGATTCCGTAGTAGGTTTATCGATTCGTTCAGGTTCTGAGCGTTTTGCCTGGGACAGCTACCGTCGGTTTATCCAAATGTTCGGAGACGTGGTATTAGGCGTTGAGCATCATGATTTCGAGCATTTACTCGATGTTAAAAAACACCAACGCGGTCTTGCTCAAGATACCGATATGGATGCCAACGATTTAAAAGACTTGGTTAAACAATACAAAGCCCTTATCGCATCTAAAGGGATCATCTTCCCTCAAGATCCTAAAGAACAATTGAAATTATCGGTTGGTGCCGTATTTGATTCCTGGCATTCCGACCGTGCGGCAAAATACCGCCAAATCAATCGTATTCCATCTGAGTGGGGAACTGCGGTTAACGTACAGGCGATGGTATTTGGTAACTTAGGTGATACTTCCGGAACAGGTGTTGCCTTTACACGTGATCCTGGAAATGGTGACAATGTGTTCTACGGTGAATACCTGATGAACGCGCAAGGAGAAGACGTTGTGGCCGGTATCCGGACACCTCTTCCGATCAGCCAGCTTAAAGAAGCCATGCCGGTCGTTTATAATGAGCTCGAAACCATTTATTTGAAGCTCGAAAAGCATTACTTGGATATGCAGGATATGGAATTCACCATCCAAGATAAAAAACTCTACCTTCTTCAGACCAGAAGCGGAAAACGTACCGCAGCAGCTGCTGTCAAAATCGCAGTTGATATGGTTAAAGAAGGCATGATCACTAAGCAAGAGGCCTTGCTTCGCGTATCGGCCAACCAAATCGACCAATTACTTCATCCGAATATCGATCCTAAAGCCCACGTTGAGGTGATCGCTAAGGGACTTCCTGCTTCTCCTGGCGCAGCAGTTGGTAAAATCGTATTTACCGCTGAAGAAGCTGAAAAATGGGTGAACGGCGGCGAAAAGATTATTCTGGTTCGCCTTGAAACCTCTCCTGAAGATATCGGCGGTATGTTTGTTGCCGACGGAATTCTGACTGCACGTGGCGGGATGACCAGTCACGCAGCCGTTGTGGCTCGCGGAATGGGCAAATGTTGTGTGGCAGGATGCGGTTCTATCCGGGTGGATGAGCGCAACAAAACCTTAACCATCGGCAACCTTGTATTACGTGAAGGCGATTTCTTGACCTTGAACGGATCGACCGGCGAAGTCATCAGCGGTCAGGTTCCTTTGATCAAAGCCAGCCTGTCAGGTGAATTCGGCGAATTGATGAAATGGGCGGACTCATTCAGAAAACTTAAAGTAAGAGCCAATGCCGACACGCCTTTTGATGCTGAAATCGCTCGCGGATTTGGTGCTGAAGGAATCGGTCTTTGCCGGACAGAACATATGTTCTTCGAAGGCGACCGAATTAAAGCCGTTCGTGAAATGATTCTTGCCGACAATTTAGAAGGCCGTCAAATCGCGCTGGATAAATTGTTGCCGATGCAACGCGGCGATTTCTACGGAATTTTCAAAGCAATGCAAGGACTGCCGGTAACCATTCGATTATTGGATCCTCCGTTACATGAATTCTTGCCTCACGAAGAAGAAGCCGTTCGCCAAATGGCTCAAGAGCTTAATATTTCAGTTGATCAGGTTCGCCAAAAAGTATCAGCGCTTCACGAGTTCAATCCAATGTTGGGACATCGCGGATGCCGTCTTGCCGTAACCTATCCTGAAATCTGTGAAATGCAGACCCGCGCAATCATCGAAGCGGCGGTTCAGCTCGATAAAGAAGGTATTAAAGTTTCTCCTGAAATTATGATTCCATTGGTGGGTGAAATTAAAGAGTTAACATTCTTAAAAGAACGCGCCAAAGGTATCGCTGATGCCATTATCGCCCAGTCCGGTTCAGATATCGAATACACCATCGGAACCATGATCGAAATTCCAAGAGCGGCGTTATTAGCCGACGAAATCGCAAAAGAAGCAGATTTCTTCTCATTCGGAACCAACGATTTAACCCAGTTGACCTTCGGTATTTCCCGCGATGACGCAGGATCTTTCTTACCTGAATACGTCAGCAAAGGCATCTTGAAAGACGATCCGTTCCAAGTATTGGATCAAGAAGGTGTTGGCCGGTTAATCGAAATCGGAATTGAAAGAGGCCGCAGCGTTAAAAAGAAATTAAAAGTCGGTATTTGCGGCGAGCACGGCGGCGATCCTAGCTCCGTTGAATTCTGTCACCGCAAAAAGTTTGACTATGTGTCTTGTTCTCCTTACCGTGTTCCTATCGCCCGCTTAGCTGCTGCGCAAGCCGCTCTGCGTGAGAAAAAATAAGATTGAGTAGCAGTCAGGTAGGTCTATGATACTTGCTCAAGCAACCGTCGAGCAGGTCAAGGCCTACCCTGACATCGTTACCATTATTTCGGATTATATTTCCCTTAAGAAAAAGGGCAGAAACTATTTAGGTCTCTGCCCTTTTCATTCCGAAAAAACGCCGTCGTTTACGGTGAGTCCCGAAAAGCGAATCTGGCATTGCTTCGGCTGTCATGAGTCCGGCGATCATATCGGCTTTATGATGAAAGTCGACAATTTGAGCTTTGCGGAAGCCATTGTGCATATTGCGCAAAAAGCAGGTATTACGGTTGTCTATGATGAGACGCCCGCCTCTCAAGCCGCACGGTTCGACCAGGACGTTCTCCGGGAAATTTTGAGTATTGCAAAAGACTATTTCGTCTCATTCTTAAAGCCCGCTACTAAAGAATACCTGTACTTAAAAGGCCGTGGTCTTGCCGATAAAACCATTCAGGATTTCCAGTTAGGACTTGCATCGGCCGGTTCTAATATCTTGGATCATCTTCTTTCCCGAGGTTTTTCAAAAGACCAGATCCAGAGGTCCGGCCTGGTTTATCAGAGTGACCAGGGCGTCCTAGTCTCTCGATTCCGGAATCGGATTATGTTCCCGATCTTGGATTATCGTGGCCGTACTGTCGGCTTTTCCGGACGCTTCATGGGCGAAGCGGCTGCCGGTGTTGCCAAATATGTGAACTCTGAAGAATCATCGCTGTTTAGTAAGCGAAAGCTCTTATACGGTTTGTATAAGTCTAAAAACGCCATTCAGAAAGAAGGCTTTGTCATTCTGATGGAAGGATTTATGGATGTGATGATGGCCTACCAATACGGCTTCGAAAATGTTGTTGCCACTATGGGAACAGCTGTGACCGCTGAACATGCCCAGAAATTAAAACGATTCACCGATAAAGTCACGGTCGCAATGGATGGCGATGAGGCCGGCCAGAAGTCGATCGAACGTAGTTATGACTTGCTTCGCCAGCTGGGTTTTAATGTTTTTGTGCTGCAGTTTGATAATCAAGATCCGGCAGATGTATTGCTTTCACAGGGGCCCGAATACTTCAGCTCACTATTGGCAGAACCTCTCCATATGGCAGAATTCAAGCTCAATCGCTTGCTCGCAGCGGCCCCCATAACGCGTATTGAACAGGCGGCAGGGGTGCTCGACCAGCTCATCCCGATATTAAGAGCCGAAAAAGATGTGGTCATCCAAAATTATTATATTAAAAAAATAGCCGGCGCTTTAAATATTAATATTGAATTAATTGTTGCAAAATTGAAAAAAAACAAATACATTACTAATAATGCTCTATTTGTACCTATAAAAAATAAAAAGGATAAGTACCTAAAAGCAGTTGAGCATTTAACATATTTGGCTGCATCCAGCCTTGAACTAAGGACGTTGATCCTTGAAAAGCTACAACCGCAAGACTTTCTTCAAAATGAGTATGTCCAAATTATGGAAGCTTTATCCAAAGTTTCGGTGTTAAACCAGGATCTCTTACCTATTTTTGAAGGGAGTGAGCAAAAAAGAATATTGAGTGAATTACTTGTTCGTGGAGAACAAGGATTATACCCATTACCAACGGGCAATAAAGACTGGGTCGAATTAGTAAAGACCTTAAAATCGAATAAACGACAGTTAAAAATAGCTGAGATCAAACAAAAAATAGCAGAATTCGAAAATAACCAATCTGACCAAGATATTCAGCCCTTGTTGGCTGAATTAAGTAGCTTGATCCTAAACGACAATGAGGAGGATTAGATGGCCGTTTCACAAACCGATGAAAAAAAAGCCATTATAGTGGAACCTGTTACAGAAGAAGAAATTGCTTTAACGGATGACATTGTTATCTCTATGGAAGAGGAAGAAACGATTGTTGCAGAAGCAGAAGCCGAGGTGGAGTCTGTTTCTGAAGAGTTTCAGGATGAAATAGACCGAATTTTAAGCATTGAACGCATGGCCGTAAACTCAAGTGAAGATTTGAGTAGCGAAGATGCGGTAAAAATGTACTTAAAAGAAATCGGGCGGGTAAAGCTGCTAACCAAAGATGAAGAGTACAATGTCTCTAAAAGCGTTGCCGAAGGCGATATGGACGCCAAGGTTAAATTGGCCGTCTCTAACTTACGTCTCGTTGTGAGTATCGCAAAAAAATACACCGGTCGCGGGATTCTATTCTTGGACTTGATCCAGGAAGGCAATATGGGTCTTTTGCGCGCCGTTGAAAAATTCGATTACTTAAAGGGATATAAGTTTAGCACGTATGCAACCTGGTGGATTCGTCAGGCGATCACGCGAGCAATCGCGGATCAGGCCCGGACAATCCGAATTCCGGTTCATATGGTGGAAACGATCAATAAAGTACGAAAAGTAACCCGTCAGCTGATGCAGGAGTATTCCCGCAAGCCGACCGAAGATGAAATTGCGCAAGTTTCAGGAATCGATATTGAAAAAGTAAAAGAAATTATCAAAGTCGCTCAAGTTCCTTTGTCCCTTGAAATGCCGGTTGGCGATGGGGAAGGGTACTTACTAGGGGATTTAGTTGAAGATACCTCATCCGAATTGCCCGAAGTCAGCATGCTCCAAGATTCTCTTAAAGAAGATCTGGAGCAGGTCTTAGGTGAGCTAACCGAACGGGAAGGCAGTGTTTTGAAGCTGCGTTTCGGGTTTGATGACGGTAGACCGAAGACCTTGGAAGAAGTGGGTAAAATCTACAACGTCACCCGTGAGCGCATTCGCCAGATCGAATCCAAAGCTATCCGCAAGCTTCGCCATCCTCGGCGTTGTAAACGGTTAGAGGATTACCTCTAGGCGCTACATTTTAATTGCTCAGCACATATAAAAACAGGAGGCGTAAATATTGCGCCTCCTGTTCTGGTTGTGGTAATCTTGAGCTTGCTTTAGGGGCCCATAGCTCAGTTGGTTAGAGCGTCCGGCTCATAACCGGCAGGTCCTAGGTTCAAGTCCTAGTGGGCCCACCAGCCTTAAATGGCGTAATAACTACTTGATATTACACCATTTAATGGTATATTACTCCATTAATGGACACATTATCGATTTCCCCAAATCTTTTAAATCAGCTTTCATTTAGCTCGGAAGAGCTAGCGACTATTCGTGCTATCGGCGAATATCGTGGGAAGCAAGATTTATATGCCAAACAGTCGCCAGAAATTCTTGAGAATTTGAGAACGGTTGCGAAGATAGAATCCAGTGAGTCTTCTAATAGAATCGAAGGTATTGTCGTCGCTAGGCAGCGCGTTGAAGATATTATTAATCACCCAAAAGAATTATTGAAAAATCGGTCTGAGCAAGAAGTTGCTGGTTATCGAGATGCACTTCAACTCATACATGAATCTGCTGAGCATATACCAGTTAGTAGCAATGTTGTTTTGCAATTGCATAGTTTGATTTGTAAGTATTCATCAAACCCAGGCGGACGATGGAAATCTACAGATAATGAAATTGTTGAAACGTCTTCCACAGGGGAAAAGAAAATCCGATTTAAAGCTGTTTCGGCGGTTCAGACGCCGCATGCGATGAACGATTGGGAGATTTATTATCGAGATGCTATCCAAGCCATTGACCCTTTGATCGTAGTGCCTCTATCGATCTTAGATTTCTTGTGTATTCATCCTTTTTTAGATGGAAATGGACGTTCTTCCCGCTTACTTACATTGCTTTTGCTGTATAAATCAGACTATCAGGTTGGCCGTTATATCAGTTTGGAAAGAGTCATTGAACAGTCCAAAGAAAGCTATTATGAGACTTTGCAAAAAAGCTCGCAGGGCTGGCATGAAGGCAAACATGATGTAAAACCCTGGCTTCATTATTTTTGGGGGATTTTGATCAAGGCTTATCGTGAGCTAGATGAGAAGGTTTCTGATATTAAAGGCGGAAAAGGCTCTAAAACGGAGATGATCCGGCAAGCAGTAAAATCGATGATTGGACCGTTTTCTATTTCAGATATTCAGGATCAACTTCCGACTGTTGGACGGGATATGATTAAGCTAATTTTAGCGGATTTGAAGACTGAAAGATTGATTGTATTGCAGGGTAGAGGGCGTGGGGCGAAGTGGATGAAATTGTGAGTGCTCCTCTTTTTAAATATCTTGAATCTAAGGATGTTGATTCATTTCTTAAGGGGAAAATAAAAATAGGTACTTTGTTTGGGTATAGAAATATAGAGCAACACAAATTAGATATTGGTGATAACGAGGAGGGTATTTTAACTCGTGTAAATACTGTTAATGGTACCTTTAATAATCAAAATGAATTAAACAGAGAATGGGGAATGAGGGACGTCATAACAATTGAAGGTGAAAACAGAAATACTCAGTTTATAAATTGCACTTTTGCAAAGTCAGAATCTTCTGAAGATTTGTTTGTGCTGTGTTTTTCTAAAACTCGTAATGACAAGGATATGAATGATATTGGTTACGACGCTTGTTTTGAAATAACTAATCCTAATGCTTTTCTTTGCAAAATTAGTGCTGCTTTGAATACTCTTGCTGAATACAAGGGATTACATTCTGTATCTTATGGAGATCGCACAATTCACTATACTCAATCACCAAAGTCGCATCCCGCACTATTAAAGGAGGCTCGTTTTGAATATCAAAACGAAGCTCGTGCAATTTGGATCCCTAAAAAAAACATGTTGTTAGATGCTAAGTTTGTTCAATGTTCAAAAGCGACAAAATATTTCAAACGAGTACTTTAGGTGTAGTTAGAATTTTTAAGCCGCTTTTAGCGTTTCACAGTACAAATTGAAGTGGAATTGTACTCGATTAGGAGCGGAACAGTAATCAATTGGCCCCACCAGCCTTCGCCAAGGCTACGGCTGGCGCGCCAGCTGGGGCTGTCCGCTATAGTAACAACTACCTGTCTTTTGGCTGTTTAGGTTGGTTTAGTTGCAAAATAAGGACATGGCTTAAGATCAAAAGTTGTGACCTTAAAGATTTACCCCACTGTCTCTAAGCCCCCTTACTCCATCCCTCCCAAATTCCGCCGGTCAACTTCCGACATGAGTTGGTCGTTCGCACTATCGGGTACATAAAGCTCCGTCATAACCTTTGAAAGTACCGCATAGTACCAAATGCTCACAAGCGCAAAGCTAATGGCTGTAAGGCCCATCCAAAATATTCGAGGTTGCTCAAATGCGAATAGCTTCCACATCACCATAAATAAAATAATTTCCGCTGACATCAGAAGCAAATGTAAAAGTGCCCATTGATAATTGATATCGACTAAGAGTCCTTTTGCTTTTAACAGGCTATGTTTTAACTGGTTTTGAGTGTAAGTTTGTTTATCGGCGCGTATCCAATAAATGAGATTCCAACCGACTTTATGGATCGCATAGATCATGATGCCGAGAAACGCAGCAAAGAAGGCTTCCTTCACTGTGAAATCGGAAATAATCGCCGAGATTCCGTTGTTGTTGATGAGCCACTTGTAAAGCGTCACAGCAAAAAAGCCCGGGAAGATGTGACGAACGAGGTTTTCAAGGTCTCTTACAAAGGTCGAGACAGCTTCAATCAGAAAGTTTTTCATAATCGTCCTTTCCCGCTAATCTGTATTTACATTAATAATAAATCTGCTCTCAAAATCAAAATGTGCCGGGATTTGAAATCCAGTTGATCAAGCGCACTTTGAAGCGCTTTGAGAAGGGTTTTTTTTGTTCTAATTTTTGTTCTAGAATAGACACCATGCGGTCTCTTACCTGTTCTTGGCGTAATTTTCGGCTGCCATTGAGAGTCTGGATAGTCTGTACATATTTATCGGGTCTCCTTTTGAGGGTAATAGTGATAGTAAAAGGTGTCGTATTTGCCTTCTGCTAGTTTAGACACCATGTTATGCTAAAAGTTCCGGTGTAAAGATAAAGCGTAAGATTAAGTTTAACCTATGGAGTATCATTTTAGATAGACGGAGTGTGTAAATACAATGAAATATGATTACTTGATTGTCGGGTGCGGATTATTCGGTGCGACTTTTGCCGAGCAGATGATGAAAAATGGAAAATCGGTTCTGATGATCGATAAACGTCCTCATATCGGCGGCAATGTCTACACGGAATCCACAGAAGGGATCAATGTTCATAAATACGGCGCTCATATTTTTCACACCAGCAACGAAGCTGTCTGGAATTACATACGGCAATTTGCCACATTTAATCATTATGTAAACCGTCCTAAAGTAAACTATAAAGGCAAATATTATTCATTTCCCATTAACTTAATGACTCTCTATCAAATGTGGGGCGTGACAACTCCGGCCGAAGCAGAAGCCAAGCTCGCGTCTGTTCGGGTTCCAATCGAGCATCCTCAAAACCTCGAAGAATGGATACTCTCTCAGGTCGGTGAAGAAATTTACGAAACCTTTATAAAAGGATATACCACCAAACAATGGGGGCGGCAGCCCTCAGAGCTCCCGACATTTATTATCAGACGCCTGCCGATTCGGCTGACTTTTGACGATAATTATTTTAACGATCCGTATCAGGGAATTCCGATTGGGGGCTACACGCCGATTATCGAGGCCATGACTAAAGGTGCGGATATTCACTTAGGAGTCGATTTTTTCGCGGACCAGGCCGCATGGGAAGCCAAAGCGGATAAAGTGGTTTTTACAGGAAAGATCGATGAATATTACGATTATCGGTTCGGCGAACTGGAATATCGGACACTTCGTTTTGATACGAAAGTGCTGGATATGCCGGACTATCAGGGAAATGCGGTCATTAATTATACGGATGAAGATACACCGTATACCCGGATATTAGAACACAAGCATTTCGAATTCGAGCAAGGTCCGAAGACCGTTGTAACCTGGGAATATCCTGATGCGTGGGACCGCTCTAAAGTGCCGTATTATCCTGTTAATGATAAACGGAATATGGAGTTATATCATCAATATGACGCGCTCAAAGTCGACTCTGCTCACGTTATATTCGGCGGACGTCTGGCCGAATACCGGTATTATGACATGCATCAGGTGATCGCGTCCGCACTCGCAACAGCACAAAAAGAATTCAATTCATAACCTTTGAAATTGAAATGTTTTGAGGAATGCCTCTGCCGATAGGCGAGCTTATCATAAAGAGACAAACGTGCGCTTTACCCTGGGCTGAGATATCGATATAATTAGGGCAATTCAGCCAAGTTCACGGCATCCGATTCGTTCAAAGAGCGGTATGCAAAATTGAGATGTCAGAGAAAGGGCCTAGGTCATGCAGGTAGATGAAATCTCAGTCGTTGAGCTAAAATCGAAACTCGATAATGGGTCTGAGGTGCTGTTAATCGATGTTCGTGAACCAGAAGAATATGCGATCTGTAAAATTGAGCAGGCCCGCTTAATTCCGCTTCAGACTTTGGCGGAGTATGTCGGGAATTTCGATAAAACAGCATCCTATGTGATCTGTTGTAAAGCCGGCGGCAGAAGTGCTGCTGCGGTGTCTTATTTCAAGCAACAAGGTTTTGGCGATGTAAAGAATCTGACCGGTGGAATGATGAGCTGGGTTCAGGAAATAGATCCGACATTATCTAAATATTGGTAAAATAAAATTATTTTTGGAGGAAAATCACATGTCTAGAAAGAAAGTAACTGTTGTCGGAGCCGGATTTGTCGGCGCGACGACCGCTCAAAGAATCGTGGAAAAACAACTCGCAGACGTTGTTTTAATTGATGTTGTTGAAGGAATGCCTCAGGGAAAAGCCCTCGATATGATGCAGTCGGCTGCCGTCGAAGGATTTGATACCGAAATTACTGGAACAAATAATTATGCGGATACGGCCGGATCGGACGTTATCGTGATTACGGCGGGAATTGCCCGTAAACCTGGGATGTCCCGTGATGATCTTTTGACAACAAACGCCTCGATTGTGGGCGGTATTATCGAACAGATCGTTCCTCACTCTCCGAATGCTGTTGTGATTGTGGTCACTAATCCATTAGATGTTATGACATATCTGGCCTGGAAAAAGTCAGGAATCGATCCGAAGCGAGTAATCGGGATGGCCGGTGTTCTGGATTCTGCACGATATGCATGTTTTATCGCGCAGGAATTAAACTGTTCAATTAAAGATGTTCGGGCGATGGTTCTGGGTGGACATGGCGATTCAATGGTCCCTGTTCCGGATTATTCCACTGTAAACGGTGTTCCGATTACACAGCTTATTTCGGCAGAACGAATCGAAGCGATCAATACCCGTACCCGTAACGGTGGCGCTGAGATCGTAGCCTTGTTAAAAACCGGTAGCGCGTATTATGCGCCGGCTTCATCGGTAACGGCGATGGTTGAAGCGGTTTTATTGAATTCTAATCGTATTTTACCTGTTTGTGCGTATTTGACCGGCGAATATGGTGTGGATGATTTCTATTGTGGTGTTCCTGCCGCTCTCGGCACGACCGGTGTTCAAAAAATCATCGAAATCAAACTCAATGATGAAGATAAGCAAGCGCTTCAGCGCTCCGCTTCAGACGTCTTAGCCTTGATCAACAAGCTATCTCTGGTTTAAGGAGTACAGATGTCGGCAGTCAAACGCTATCTTTCATCGTCTATTGGTAAAAAGCAGATTATCGCGGCTTCAGGCTTTTTATTGATCGTTTATGTGGTCTTGCATTTAATTGGTAATCTCTTAATCTTTGCCGGCCCGGATGCCTTTAACGGATATACCGAAAAACTTCATTCTTTGGGATTGGTTTTACGGCTTATCGAATTTGGCTTAGCGTCGGTTTTTGTTATTCACATTGGATTTACTGCCAAAGTAGTCATGGAAAATCGATGGGCAAGAAGTGAACGTTATAACGTCAGTGATGCATCGGAAACCCGGTCTTTTGCGGCCAAAATGATGGCATATTCTGGCTCGTTAATTTTACTTTTCTTATTTTTTCATCTTGCGGATTTCACTTTTGCAGATCCGTATAGCCAGGCCAGCGAAATCCGGGATATTAATTTCGGGCTCTACGGGCTGGTTTATAATTCATTTTTGAATCCCGTTCGGTCAATTTTTTATATTCTGGTAATGGTTGCCGTCGGACTTCACGTCAGTCATTCGGCTCAAAGCTTGGTTCAGACGTTCGGATTGATGCCGGCTAAGTACAAACCGCTTATTCGCCGGTGCAGTATCGGGTTGGGAATTGTGGTTACGGTTCTTTTCAGCAGCATTCCTATCTATATTATGATTCATCGGAATTTTTGGTCATTTTTTAATTAAGGAGACATTATGCCAGTATTAGATGCAAAAATTCCCGAAGGACCGCTCGAAGAGAAATGGTCTAACTATAAATTCAAAAGCAAACTCGTCAATCCGACTAATCGCCGCAAGCATACGATTATTGTTGTCGGAACCGGGTTAGCCGGAAGCGCTGCAGCCGCGACTTTGGCGGAACAGGGCTATCAGGTAAAAGCCTTTACGATGCATGATTCTCCGCGCAGAGCCCACAGTATCGCAGCTCAAGGGGGAATCAATGCGGCCAAAAATTACTGCAACGATGGCGATAGCGTCCGTCGCTTGTTTTACGATACGATTAAGGGCGGAGATTTCAGGTCCCGTGAAGCCAACGTCCATCGTCTGGCAGAAATCAGTGCCAATATCATCGACCAATGTGTCGCTCAGGGCGTACCGTTTGCGCGTGAATATAGCGGATATCTTGAAAACCGGTCATTCGGTGGAACTCAGGTGTCCAGAACGTTTTACGCAAAAGGGCAGACGGGACAGCAGCTTTTATTAGGGGCTTACAGCGCATTAATGAAGGAAGTCGATAACGGCAACGTTACATTGTATACACGGCGTGAAATGGTGGATCTCGTGGTAATCGATGGTATAGCCAGAGGTATTATTGTCCGCAACGAAATTACCGGTAAGATCGAGTCTTATGCAGCCGATG
The DNA here is from genome assembly GCA_945888995.1 of bacterium UBP8_UBA817. Classification (GTDB taxonomy): domain Bacteria; phylum Margulisbacteria; class Marinamargulisbacteria; order CAMDBA01; family CAMDBA01; genus CAMDBA01. Next base: position 13,204 of record CAMDBA010000011.1, read on the forward strand.
CTGTTTTATTGGCAACGGGAGGCTATACGAATGTCTTTTTTCTCTCAACCAATGCGATGGGATGTAATGTGACCGCCGCTTGGCGTGCCCATAAAAAAGGCGCTTTGTTTGCCAATCCTTGCTACACCCAAATTCATCCGACATGTATTCCGGTTCACGGAGAATATCAATCTAAATTGACGTTGATGAGCGAAAGTCTGCGAAACGATGGCCGTGTTTGGGTCCCGAAAGTAAAAGAAGATCGCCGTCCGCCGCATTTGATTCCTGAAGCAGAGCGGGATTATTTTTTGGAACGCAAATACCCGAGCTTCGGAAACCTCGTGCCACGGGATTTAGCATCTCGAAATGTAAAAGAACAATGTGATCAAGGTAAGGGCCTAGGTTCAACCGGATTTGCGGTTTGTCTCGACTTTTCGGAGTCTATCAAACGGCTTGGCGCCGATGTCATTCGGTCGCGATATGAAAATTTATTTGAAATGTATGAAAAAATAACCGGTAGCGATCCTTATAAAGAACCGATGTTAATTTACCCGGCACCTCATTATGCAATGGGGGGGTTATGGGTGGATTATGATTTGATGAGCACAGTTCCGGGCTTGTTCGTCTTGGGAGAAGCCAATTTCTCAGATCATGGTGCAAATCGTCTCGGCGCAAGCGCCTTGATGCAGGGTCTTGCCGATGGATATTTTGTTATTCCATCTACGCTACCTAATTATATTGCAGGGTCTTCTCTTTCACAGGTGACCACCGATCATCCGGCATTTAAGCAAGCTGAAGAAGACGCCTCCAAAAAAATTAAGCAGCTTCTTGGCATTAAAGGAAAGAAAACCGTTGATGCCTTTCACAGAGAATTAGGCCTACTACTCTGGGATAAATGTGGAATGGCACGTAACGAAGAGGGGCTTACCGAAGCTTTGAAGAAAATCCCTGAAATCCGTCAGGAATTCTGGGAAAATGTGACCGTAAGCGGTTCAGAAGGTGAACTTAATCAAACCTTGGAACGTGCCGGACGAGTGGCTGATTTTCTGGAATTCGGAGAATTAATGGTACAAGACGCTTTGCACAGACGAGAATCTTGTGGCGGACATTTCAGAGAAGAATGCCAGACACCGGATGGTGAGGCCGCTCGGAATGACGACCAATTTTGTTATGTTGGCGCTTGGGGATTTAATGGGGTCGACGCGGCACCTACACTACATAAAGAACCGTTAACTTTTGAATCCGTACCCCTTACTCAAAGGAGTTATCGCTAATGTCTAAACTCGACTTAACCTTAAAAGTCTGGCGCCAAAAAGATGCCAATTCTCCGGGTAAATTTGAAATTTATCTGGCACGAGGGATTGATGAGGACGCGTCTTTTCTTGAAATGCTGGATGTGATTAATGAAGAATTAACCCAAAAAGGTCAGGATCCGATTGCTTTTGATCATGATTGCCGAGAAGGGATTTGCGGCACCTGCGGTGCAGTTGTCAACGGAAGGGCCCATGGGCCGTTGAAGACGACGACATTATGCCAGCTGCATATGCGGCATTTTAAAAACAACGACACGATTGTAATCGAGCCGTTTCGCTCTCGGGCGATTCCGGTTGTCAGAGACTTGGTGATCGATCGGTCGGCATTTGACCGAGTGATTGCGGCAGGCGGTTATATCTCGGTTCGGACCGGAAGCGCCCCCGAAGCCAATTCGATGCTGGTGCCGAAGCAGGACTCGGAAAAAGGATTTGATTCCGCCCAATGTATCGGATGCGCCGCATGTGTGGCCGCATGTCCGAACGCATCTGCGATGCTCTTCGTTTCAGCCAAAATCAGCCATCTCGCCGTCTTGCCTCAAGGTCAACCCGAGCGTCTTAAGCGGGTGGTAAAAATGGTGCATGCGATGGATAAAGAAGGATTTGGAAACTGTTCAAATGAATATGAATGCGAAGCGGCTTGCCCGAAGGGAATTAAGGTCGCTAATATAAACCTGATGAACCGTGATTTTTTCAAGGCGAATTTGACTACATAAGTTTTTTTAAGGAACACTCGTGAGCATACATCCAACTAAGTTTATTTTTATTACAGGTGGCGTTGTGTCGTCATTAGGAAAAGGCATTACCGCAGCCTCATTGGGTATGCTGTTAAAAAGCCAAGGTCTGAAAGTGACCATCCAAAAATTTGATCCGTATTTGAATGTGGATCCCGGGACGATGAGTCCGTATCAGCATGGGGAAGTTTTTGTCACCGAAGACGGATGCGAAACCGATCTTGATCTTGGCCATTATGAGCGGTTTGTCGATCAGAATCTGACACGCTTAAATAACGTGACATCCGGTATGATTTTTTGGGATGTATTAACCAAAGAACGAAAAGGGGAATACCTCGGTCATACGGTTCAGATTATTCCGCATGTCACCAATGAAATTAAAGCCCGTATCACCGCTGCTTTGGAAAACGAACATTTTGATGTGGTGATTACCGAAATCGGGGGAACGATCGGAGATATCGAGAGTCTTCCGTTTCTGGAGGCGATTCGCCAGTTTCAATTCGAACATAAAAATGATTCGATCCAAATTCATGTGACATTGGTACCGTATCTCACCACCTCCGGTGAGTTTAAAACCAAGCCCACCCAACACAGCGTTAAAGAATTAAGGGCAATCGGGATTCATCCTGACGTGATTGTTTGCCGGTCGTTTCAGCCGTTAACCTATGATTTGAAGCAAAAAATAGCCTTATTCTGTGATGTGACAACAGATGCGGTTATTACAGCGGTAGACGTCGATAGTATCTATGACGTTCCGTTGATTTTAGAAAATGAAAAGCTAGATCAGGTCGTTTTAGAAAAATTAAAATTAGAAAAACATCCGAATGAGCTGACGGAGTGGAAGAAATTTATTAAAGTCATTCATACCCCTGATCTTGAAGTTGTCAAAATCGCGTTGGTCGGAAAATATACCAGTTTGGCGGATGCCTATTTAAGTGTGGCGGAAGCCCTCAAGCATGCGGCGGCTGTCCATCATTGCAAAGTGGATATTAAGTGGGTCGATTCGGAAGACATCGAGCGCGATGGTCCGGAAGCCTATTTATCGGATGTAGCCGGGATCCTGATTCCAGGCGGCTTTGGCAGTCGAGGTGTAGAAGGTAAGATTTTGTCTTCTCAATTTGCCCGGACCAAAGATATTCCTTATTTAGGGCTCTGTCTCGGGATGCATATTGCAGTCATTGAATTCGGACGGCATGTCCTTCGCCTTGAAGGCGCGAATAGCTCTGAAATCAGCAAAAAAACACCGCATCCGGTTATTGATCTTTTGGATACGCAGCGTAAAGTGAATCAAAAAGGCGGAACAATGCGTCTGGGAGCTTACCCATGCGTGATTAAATCCGGAACCAAATTATTTGATTCTTATAAGACCCGATTAATCGAAGAACGTCATCGGCACAGGTACGAATTTAATAACGCTTATCGTGCGGATTTTGAAGCACAGGGAATGGTTTTTTCAGGAACCTCTCCTGATGAACAATTAGTTGAAGTTATCGAGCTGACCAATCAAAAATGGTATGTGGCCTGCCAATTCCATCCTGAATTCAAGAGTCGGCCGCAGCGTGCACATCCGTTATTTAGAGATTTTATCGGCGCGGCAAAACAGTCCGAAACTGTAGAGAGGACATAAGCGTGCACGTTTATTTCGCCTGTCGAGTTATTGCTGTATGAAAAAATTAACGGCATTTATTTTGCTAGCTCTAATAATGGTATCTGGTTTTTCGAGTGGTGCTATTGTGGCTGCTCAGAAGTTAAATATTAAAATCACTGCGGATGTATTCGAACTGGATGGCGCAAAAAAACAAGTTGTGGCTTCCGGAAACGTGTTGATGATTCAAGATAATCTTAAAGTCCATGGCGATATGGCGAAATACGACCAGGATGTCAAAAAAATTGAAGTCACCGGCCATGTGCAAGCGGTCAAAGGCGATATTGCCTTAACTTGCAATCGGATCACAGCCTTTACTCAGGAGGAACGCATCTTCGCTGAGGGGGGAGTAAAGTTTTCATTTGCCGGAATTCGTGGAGAATCCAATACTGCTAATATTCAGCTCAAAAACCAAAAAGTCGTTTTAACCGGTAATCCTAAAGCATGGCGCGGGACGGATCAGATTTCAGGATCTACCATCACTATTTATCTGGATAAGAAAAAAATTGTAACTGAAGGTCAAACTCAAGTATTATTGTCTGTAGATAGGTTTAAATAACAATGCCAGATACCGCAACCGAACTACAACCCAACCGCTTAGTGCCTAAATCAGGTGATGTCTTCGATGTGATTATCATCGGTGCAGGACCTGCCGGAATGTCCGCTGCATTAGGTGCGGGACGTGCCCGATTAAAAACGCTTATTATCGATAAAGCGTTACCTGGAGGCCAGACTACAACAGCGTGTAATATTTATAATTACCTCGGTTTTCCAGGCGGTATTCTCGGTGCAGATCTCGCCAAAAAAATGGAAGATCACCTCTTCGAGTATGGGATTTACCATACTTGTGAGTCTGTCGATACCATTAATGATATTTATGAAAAAGAAAAAGTCGTTAGAACTGATTTAAACAATTTGTATCGCACAAAAGGCATTATTATCTCGGTGGGTTTAGAACCAAAAAAATTAAACATGCCATTTGAACGCCAGTTTTTAGGTCGGGGAATTTCTTACTGCGCTCAGTGCGATGCCGCTAATTATGCGGGCAAAGTTGTGGCTGTGATCGGAGGCGGAAATTGCGCTTGTTATGCTGCCGATTACCTATCCCAATTTGCAAAAAAAATCTATATGATTCACCAAAAAGACCATCTTCGGGCCGTTATGACCCTCAAAGAAAAAATCTTTAATAACCCGATTATCAATTTAATGTGGGACTCCCAAGTCACCGAAGTATTTGGGATCGATAAGGTTGAAAAAATTAAAGTCGTAAATATGCTCAACGACCAATATACCTGGTTAGACGTCAATGCAATCTTCATCTATGCCGGACGAATCCCGCCGGTCGAGATTTTAAATCTGAATCTCAAGCGGGATGAAGGGGGCTTTATTATTACGGATGAATACATGCGAACCAATATCCCCGGGGTCTATGCCGCCGGTGATGTCCGCTCCAAACAAATCCGCCAAATCCCCACCGCCGTCTCCGACGGAATGATCGCCGCCATCAACGTCGAACGAGATTTGACTCGATAAGGGCACCTAAAAAGCCTAATTTCTAATTGAGTGTCAACCGATTGAATCGTGATCCGCGACATTGAAATTTTAGGATAGAGCGCCACTTCAATTTCCGTCTGTTTGAGCGAAGCGAGTTTAGGGAGTTGAAGAAAGCGGCATCCGTTAAAAAATTTCACGCGCTACGAATAGTAAATCCAAGGAAGGTGGATTCCTCCCTTGGCATTTCTATAAACCTATAAACCCATTAACTCATTTAATTGTTTCAGTAACCTAAATTCAGGGAATAATTCTAAATAAGGAAAGGGGATAACCACACCATGAAAGAACGCATTGCCATTGTAGACGGTCTAAGAAGCCCACTATGTAAATCCGGCGGCACCTTCGCTAACATCGCCGCTGATGATCTTGCTGCCATTATCGTTCGAGAGCTCGTCGCCAGACTGGACGTCGATAAAAACGAAATCGACGAGGTGATCATCGGCAATGTTGCCCAACCGGTCAACGCAATGAATATCGCCCGCGTGATCGCCTTAAAGGCCGGATTGCCATTATCCGTCCCCGCTTACACCGTTCATCGGAATTGTGCATCCGGAATGGAAGCCCTTACCAGCGCTGCTGATAAGATCTGGGCAGGTCAGGCGAGAGTCGTCGTCGCAGGCGGCGTGGAATCTATGTCTCGGATTCCGTTATTATTCGGCCGTGAAATGACCCAATTAATGACCAATCTCATGAAATCCCGTACGGTTGTTCAAAAATTAACCGCGCTTTCCCGGTTCAGACCCTCTTTTCTAAAGCCGGTTGTTGGCGTCATCGAAGGCTTAACCGACCCGATTTGTAATCAGATTATGGGCATGACCGCCGAGAATCTCGCAAGAGAATTCGGTATCGGCCGTGACCTCCAGGATGAATATGCATGCCGAAGCCATCAAAAGGCGATTCAAGCTATGGACGCGGGTATTTTTAAAGAAGAAATGGTGCCGATTCCATTACCTCCCGCCTATCATTTTCTTCAAGACCAAGACGACGGCCCTCGGAGTAATCAATCGATTGAAGCCCTGGCCAAATTAAAACCGTATTTCGATCATAAAAACGGTACGGTGACCGTTGGTAATTCCTGTCCGCTGACCGATGGGGCAGGGGCCTGTCTGGTGATGACCGAATCTCACGCAAAAAAACTTGGATACAAGCCGATCGGCTATTTAAAAGCGTATGCGTATGCGGGCCTGGAACCGAGCCGTATGGGGCTGGGGCCGATATATGCGACGTCAAAAGTTCTTGATGCCACAAAAGTAAAAGTAAAAGACATTAAGCTTGTGGAGCTGAACGAAGCCTTTGCTGTCCAGGTATTGGCGAATTTGAATGCATTTGGATCAGCGGAATTTGCCAAAACCTATTTAGGAAAATCCCGTGCTATCGGTGCTATTAATCCAGATATTTTGAATGTGAACGGCGGTGCGATTGCATTAGGACATCCTGTTGGTATGACCGGTATCCGGTTAGTGACGACCTTATTAAAAGAAATGAACCGTCGGAATCTAGACCTCGGTCTGGCAACTTTATGCGTAGGTGGCGGGCAAGGAGCATCACTTCTATTGGAGGGTCAATAAAATGGCAGCTTGGACGCTTTTGACTACGTCTGAAGGGGTTGCGACATTACAATTCGATTCAGCGGACGAAAAAATCAATAAACTCACGCCGAAAAACATGACTGAGCTAGCGGCCTGCATCGCCGAGATCCGGAATAATGCCGATATTAGGGTGCTGCTGATCAAAAGTGGAAAACCTAATATGTTTATCGCAGGTGCAGATATTGCCGAAATCCGGAATATTACCTCTGCGGCCCAAGGCGAACAGAAAGCCCGTGACGGTCAGCATGTATTTGCGTCATTGGAGGCATTACAAATTCCGACCATTGCCGTTATTGACGGACCTGCATTAGGCGGCGGATTGGAACTGGCACTTGCATGTCGGTATCGTCTGGTGTCGGACAATACCAAAACCCAACTTGGCTTACCCGAAGTATCCTTAGGCATTTTACCGGGATTCGGGGGAACACAGCGTTTGCCTCGTCTCGTTGGCGTTTCAGCGTCACTAGACCTAATTCTGACCGGAAAAATGATTGATGGACGAAAAGCGGAAATGATCGGATTGGCCGATGCGTGCTATTCGTCCGCTTTTCTTAATGAGAAAGCCGATTTGATTGCCAAAGACGTCGCAGCCGGGCATCCGTTTGTGAATCGAAAGTTACAAGGAAAATGTTTGGAAACCCTATCGGAAAAGACTCCCATGGGCCGCTTTATTTTATTTAAATTGGCAAAAAAGCAATTGATGGCCAAAACAAAAGGCCGTTATCCCGCACCGTTATTGGCGCTGGATGTCGTTAGGGATACGTATCGCCAGACTGCGCACGATGGCTACCTGGTCGAAGCTGAAGCCTTTGGACAGCTCGTCATAACACCCGAAGCTAAAACGCTGATTCAATTATTTTATACAAGAGAAGACCTTAAAAAATATCCCGGCCCCGCGCCTAAAAAGGCCGAAAAACCGATTCAATCGACGGCGGTTGTCGGTGCAGGGTTGATGGGGGGTGGTATTTCCTGGCTTCTGGCGCATACCGGCTATACAGTTCGTATGAAAGATATTAGCTGGGAAGCTATTCTGAAAGGATATGAGTCCGTCAAAAACATTCAAAAAAAATTAATTTCAAGGCAAAAAGTAACTACTCACGAAGCGGATATGGCCACTATCAGAATTTCCGGTATCCTGGATTACAGCGGCTTTGCGAAAACAGATTTGGTGATCGAAGCCATCGTAGAAAATATGGCGCTCAAAAAATCCGTCTTCAGCGAATTGGAAACCGTGGTTTCACCAACTGCGTTACTTGCAACCAATACGTCCTCATTATCGATCACCGAGATGGCATCCGATCTGAAACATCCGGAACGATTTGCTGGATTTCATTTTTTCAGTCCGGTTCATCAAATGCCATTAGTGGAAGTCATTCGCGGCGAGAAAACATCCGATCATACGGTGGCCAGATTGGTTGAGTTAGCGATAAAACTTAAAAAAACACCGATCGTCGTAAAAGATGGACCGGGATTTTTGGTAAATCGTATCTTAATCCCATATGTAAATGAAGCTGTCCGATTATTAGCCGAAGGTGTGCCTTTACCTAAAATCGATGCGCTGATGGAAGACTTTGGAATGCCGTTAGGGCCGCTGAGTTTGGCGGATGAAGTCGGGCTCGATATTGGCTATAAAGTCGCAAAGATTCTTGAAGAAGGCTTTGGAGATCGGATGCAGGTATCCGGTTTGTTCGAGTATCTTCATCAGTATCCTGCCATGCTTGGAAAAAAGACCCGAAAGGGATTCTATCTCTATGAGGATAAAAAGAAACGACCGAATCCGGATTTAGCCGGAACTATTCAATCGTATCAGGCCGAATCAGGTCTCAAACCGGCTACGATTTTGGATGAAGATATCGTCGCTCGAATGGTGTTATTAATGGTAAATGAAGCCGCCAGATGTTTGGAAGAAGGCACCGTCGAAAAGCCGGCCTATCTGGACATGGCCATGTTGATGGGAACCGGTTTTCCGGTGTATCGGGGCGGTGTTTGCCGGTATGCAGATGCCATTGGAATAGATGTTGTGGTCGAAACCCTGCATCGATATTCCGACATATATGGCGCGCGTTTTGAACCGGCTAGGCTTCTCTTAGAGATGAACCGAGAGTATACGCCATTTTATGACTATACCTAAAATAGGCGAATGAAAGGGGTTTAAAACATGGATATTTCGGATAATAAAGAAAAACAACACTCATTAGATGTCGCTGAAGATTCCCGGGAACAGGATTGGAAATTACCGAGTTTTACTGCCGAATTGTTTCAAGGTCGGTTTCGGTGGGATCTGATTCATCCGTATCCGGACCAAAGCGCTGAAGATAAAGCCATTGGAGACAAACTTTTAGTCGACCTAGAAGCAGTGCTTCGAAAACATATCGATCCCGAAAAAATCGATCGGACCGGAGAAATGCCGAAATCGGCACTCAAGGCTTTGGCGGATAAAGGATTTTTTGGGATGAAAATCAGCAAAGAATACGGAGGGCTCGGCGTATCGATCTTTAACTATGCCCGTGCAATGCAGCTGGTCGGGAGCTGGTGCGGCTCAACAGCCGTATGGTTATCAGCACATCAAAGCATCGGTGTTCCGCAGCCATTGGCGTTATTCGGGACCTTGGAACAGAAACAAAAATATCTGCCTCGCTTAGCCAAGGGCGCAATTTCCGCATTTGCCTTAACAGAACCTGATGTCGGATCTGATCCGGCTAAGATGAGCACGACAGCGACGTTATCGGAAGATGGAGCGCACTATATTCTCAATGGTGAAAAACTCTATTGTACGAATGGCCCCGCAGCAGAATTAATTGTCGTGATGGCAGCAACCCCATCGATAAAAGTACGAGGCCAAGATAAAAAGCAGATTACCGCCTTTATTCTGGAAACCGATAGCCCCGGATTTGAAGTCGTTCATAAGTGCTCATTTATGGGGATTCGGGGGATTTCCAATGGTCTGCTTCGATTCAATAATATTAAAGTGCCGAAGGAAAATATGATCGGAGAGCTGGGTCAAGGATTGAAAATCGCGCTGGTCACACTCAACGCGGGGCGTCTGACGATTCCGGCAGTGTCGACCGGTGTTGGCAAACTGTGTATGACATACTTGCAAAAATGGGGAAATGAACGGGTTCAATGGGGACAACCGATCGGCCAACATGAAGCGGTCGGCGCACGGCTGGCCAAAATGACTGCCGATACGTTTGCGATGGAAAGCGTGAGTTTTATCACGGCCTCATTTGCGGATCGGAAAAACGCGGACATTCGCCTCGAAGCGGCCATGGCCAAGTACTTTGGATCGGAAGTCGCTTATAAAATTGCCGACGACACCCTCCAAACCCGCGGTGGGAGGGGATTCGAAACCAGTGAATCTCTACGGGCCCGGGGAGAAGACGCTGTCCCGATCGAACGTATTTTGCGTGACTTGAGAATTAACCGGATTATCGAAGGAACCTCCGATATTATGCAGCTCTTCATTGCAAGAGAAGCGATGGATATTCATGTCCGTTATATCATGGGTGTTTTGGACAAACATAAATCACTCAAAGAAAAATCCAAACTGGCCGGAAAAGCCGCGTTGTTTTATACCAAATGGTATCCGATGCAGTGGATGCCGAATATCCCATCTTTCCAAACAAAACATCTCTCAAGGCAAAATATCTCGCATCTGAATTATATTAACCGGACGGCCAAACAATTGGCCCGATCGCTCTTTCATACCATGGGACTTTATCAACAAAAACTCGAAAAAGAGCAGCTGATCCTGGCAGCTTATGTCGACATCGGAACCTATTTATTTGCGATGGCCGCGAGCCTGTCCCGTGCTGAGATGATCTTATCGTCAAATCCGGATGAAAGTGTTCAGGACGTTGTGAATCTGTTTTGTACCGAAGCCAGAGAGATTATCGAAGACCGCTTTAACGGAATGGGTCATCATCATCGCAAACTACTCGGAAAAGTAAATGCACAGTTTCTAAAAGGTCGTTACGAGTGGATGATCACAGATATTATGAGAGATGGAAAAAATACTTGATACGGCCTACACGATTGCGCTTGTAAATTTACGAAACCGCTACGGCTCCGGGGGGATTAGTGCAGGCAGTACCCATTTTTCGGAACTCTGGACCCGGGACAGTAGTTTTGCGTCTTGGGGCTGTCTGGCAGTAGGGGATGTTCAGATGGTCAAGGGCAATCTAGCTTTATTGCTCAAACATACGAGCCCGGCCGGCCATGTGCCCTTAAGGCTGGGCCAAAAACATTTTTGGCTACGTTATCTGGGATTTAACGGCAATACGTATCCCCGGTTTAAAGAAGATAAATATGTGTCAGAAGCGACTGACAGTAATTCACTTTTGATGATTTCATTTGCCGAATATATTAAAAAAACACAGGATAAATCATTTGCGCTGTATCATCTCTCCAAGCTTCAGAGCATCATCGATTGGAATTTTTCAACTGATAAAGACGGAGATCTACTAATGGAAGAAGGTCCCTATGCCGGTTGGGCTGATAGCCTAAAAAAAAACGGACACGTGCTCTATACGAATATTTTACATTGCAAAGCTGTCCAGGCTTTTTCTGAGATCTGCGATTTTTTAGGGGCAAATCAGAAGAAAAAACACTATGTCGAGCTGGCAGCTAAAATCAAACATCGGATTAATACTGTATTTTGGAATGGACGTTATTATAGCGACTGGGTGAATCATCAGCGGCGGGATTATTTTTCGACCGATGGTAATTTATTGGCGATTTTGTTTGATATTGCATCCCTCGGTCAGGCGGCGAGAATTCAGCATTTCATTCATTATGTCGGGCTGGATAAAGGCTTTTGTATCGGAACCAATTATCCTAAATATGACAATAAACATGTCTTCCCGTTATTTTTTATGATTCACCTTCATGACTATCATAATGGCCTGCAATGGCTATGGCTGGGATGCCTGGATGCAGTGGTTAAACACCGAATGGGATTAAAGAAAGAAGCGATCGAGACTCTCGAAAAGCTCGCCGAAAAAATTATCGAATACAACGGCATCTACGAGGTCTACCATGAGGGAAAACCCGTAAAGCGAACATTTTATAAAAGCGAAACAGGATTTGCGTGGTCGTCAGGCCTTTTTATATGGGCCTGTCGGCAAGTAGCGGAGGCCACATTGCCGACAAGTGAGGAAGTAAAATCTTAGATACAGGCTTTAATAATCGCTGAAAATGAATCCGCTTTAAGGCTGGCGCCACCGACAAGGGCACCGTCGATGTCGGGCTGTCCCATTAATTCTTTGCTGTTTTCCGGTTTTACCGAACCACCGTATTGGATCTGGATGGAGGCTGCTTTTGCCTCACTAAAGATCGAGGCTAATTGGCCACGGATGAAGGCATGAACGTCTTGTGCTTGAGCAGGGCTTGCGACCTTCCCGGTACCGATGGCCCATACAGGCTCATAGGCGATAACAATGGGTTTGTTTTGAGTTAATACCTCACCTGAAAGATCAGCTAGACCGGCTTTCAGCTGGGTTGCGATGAGCTCAAATGTTCGGTCGGATTCCCGTTCTTCTAATGTTTCTCCAACGCAAACTATAGGGATGAGGCCATATTCAAAAGCAGTTTTAACTTTTTGATTGACGGAAGAATCGGTTTCGCCGAAATGCTGGCGGCGTTCCGAATGTCCGATAATCACGTAGTTGCAATTGTGCGACACGATCATCGGTGCGGAGGTTTCACCGGTAAAGGCGCCTTCTTTTCCTAAATACAGATTCTGAGCGCCGACTTTGAGGCTTGTTCCTGCAACTGCAGAGATAACCGTTTCAATATTAATCGCCGGTGGACAAACCACGATCTCCACTTCGGTCACAGATCCGACTTCAGCGGCCAATCCTTTCGCAAGGCTTTCAGCCTCTGACTTCGTAGTAAACATTTTCCAGTTACCTGCAATAATCGTCTTTCTCATCTCTAGCTCCTTGAATTTTAATTTAATTTATTGTGAATCTTCGGCTGATTCTAAATCAGGCTGAATGACTAAGAATTTCTCAATGACTTTTGGATCGTACATCCGGCCAGCATAGTCCTTGAGATCCTTGAGCGCCATTTCAGTGGTGAAAACGATTTTTTTGAAGGACCGTTTAGCCGTCATCGAATCATACGCTTCTGCAACATGAATGATCCGAGAGCCAAGTGGAATTTCATCGCCTTCAAGCCCGTCTGGATATCCGAAGCCGTTAATATTTTCATGATGGTGGCGGATCAGGTCTTTGATGCCGGAATAACAATCGAGATCTTTGAGCAATTGAGGTCCGTACTCAACGTGTTGCTTCACTTCTTCATATTCGTCCATATCCAGTCGTCCGCTTTTTTTGAGAAGGTCATCGGATATCTTGATGTTTCCGATATCATGCAAAACCGCAGCTGTTGAAATAATCGCTTTTTGCGCGTCATCCATATCGAACTGAGTCAAAATTTTGTCTACAATTCGCTGAACGCGAAGAGAGTGTTCGTAATTATCCTCATCTTTTTCTTTGAGCTTAGTTAATAGGTCGGAAATTTTCTCTTGATCACTCATAAGTAATCCTTTCTAAATTCACCAGATTAGCGAAACAATAATATCATAATCAACGCCCCGATAATGCTGACGGACTTTAGCAGGATATTGAGGCTAGGGCTTAAAACGTCTTTGAAGGCGTCTCCAACCATAGCAGCTATACGGACAAATTGAAAATTCGGACTTTCTTTTCCACCGAAATGACCGAGTTCGATATAATGCTTGGCGTTATTAATAATATCTCCGGTCGTGGCAGAGAAAAAGCTGAGAAATAAACCGCTGAACAACGTACCTGCGACAAGGCCGATCAACATTTTGACACCAAAAATATAGCCCACTGCAATGGGGATTGCCAGCATCAAAATGCCCGGTATTAACAAGGCATCCATGGCTTTTACCGATGATAGATCTGAGGCTTTGATCATATCAGGACGGGCTTTGTCTTCGAATAAATAGGGGATTTCTTTGAACTGCCGAATAACTTCGTCGACGACCACCCCTATCGCTTTTGTTAGGCCGCTTAGTAGGTAGCCCGAAAACATCATACACAGCATGATACCCAGCAGAATGCCCGTCATAAGCGGAATATCGATAATTAATAGGTGAGAAAATTTAGCACGTGTAATGAGAAGAAGTGAGAAGAAAAGACTAAGCGTCGACAAAATCGCAACACCCGCCGCAAATCCATTTCCGATGGCAACAGTGGTATGACCCAATTGATCCATTCGATTGGCATTCTTAGCGGTAATCGGATCCAAGTCCGCTAAAAGAACAATTTTCTGAGTATGAGAAGCAAGCGGCGCGAATACCTGGATCGTTAAGATTGAGCCTGCGATTGACAGCATTCCCAACACCGCCATGGCCACGCCGTAAAATCCCGCAAAATAAAAGGCCGGTAAAATAATCAAAAGTAAATAAAGCGAAAACGCGCCACTGCTCTTAAACCCGCTGCCAATTCCTTTAATAAGAATAAATGCCGGTCCAAAAGAAGCTTCTTTAGCGATGCGTTGAGCCCGCGAAAATTTGCTGGCGGTCAAATATTCGGAGGTAAATCCAATCGCAACCGCGCCTAAAAGGCCGGTTAAATAAGCCCAGAACGGCGAAAATCCATGCCCGCCGATCCATAATGGAGAGGCATCGAGGTCGATGTTAAGAAATCCAGAAATCAGATAGGTGCTAAGTCCCGAGATAATAGCGCAAATATACAGCCCTTCAAGCAGGAAGTTTTCAGGCTTTTGTTTCAGTCTCCACCGTGAGAAGAAATACGCTGCGACCGCGCCGATCAGACCTGCGGAAGTAATTAATAGGGGGAGGGCTATTAATTTGAATCCGGTGTCAGCTGTAATCTGCCCTAATGTGATAAGGGAATACGAAAAAATAACACATGAAATAATCGCAAAAATAAATGAACTTAAAATATCAGATCCGAATCCGAGAATTTTTCCGATGTAATCTCCCGTGATATCTAAAATCGTGGCAGGATTGCGGCGATCAAAATAAGGGATTTTCAAATCAATCTTAGAGGCCAGATCGGAGGCGATATCGGAGGTCGCTTTATAAAGACCGCCGCCGATTCTGAGGAAAAATGCGGCCAGTATCATCCCGACGCCATAGCCAATTACACTTTGAATGCCTAAAACCGCATATGAAAGGCCGAGACCTAATAACATAATGCCGATAATTAAAAATCCGATAGAAGCACATGCTTTAAATAACGTTGAAAGGCCTTCTTTAAAGGGGCCTTTGCTTTTCTCTAATATTTTGGGGATGAGCCGTGGGGAGAGTCTAAGCCCTAAATACGTGCTCAAACTCATCATAAAGGCACCTAGGAAAAAAGCACCGACCTGAGTCCACGAAAATGTTTTGTCAAACAGCAGTGAGGCGGTAAAAAGTACAACCGTGAGATAAAGCATGATCTGGAAAATACTGCTGAGCATTCTTTTAGAAAACGCATCCAGGCTTTCCGAAATAAGTTCTGAGAATTCCGATGCCCGATCTTTCTGGTGGGGAAGTGAGTTAAGCCGAAAATACAGGCCGATACCAAATAAGATTACGAAACTTGACGTCAGTAAAATTGCATAAACGGGGTACATCATAGGTGTCCACTGTATCAATAATATGAAAGCTTAGTCAATTTTATCGAGAGACAATCATGAAATGTGGGTTTGCCCGGTTTTAAGCCGTGACGGAAGCTAAGGCCGTATGGAGTGTTTTTTTATTACATGGCGATTTTGTAAGATAAGAATGTGCCGCAAAAACACCGGCATGAAGACATCGGTTAATCGGTTGTTTTGCTTTGAATGCCCAGAGGAATCCTCCGAGAAAGGCATCCCCACTACCCATTGTTGACAAAGGCGGCTCGGAAAGAGAGATTGAACTTATTTCTGAGGTGTCCGTCCCATTAAGACAATAAATGGCCCGATCGCCATTGGTCACAATCACGCACTCAAGACCTGCGGCATGATACGGTTTTGAAGGCGTCGAAAAGGCGGCTTGCGAAAATGACGTTTGCTGCCAGTCTTCCCATTCGCGACGGTTGATTTTAATCATAAATATAGGTACTGAAAGGTCTGATAATGTATTGCGTAAAAGACGTCCGTTCATATCTAATATAAAGCGGCTCTCAGGATTTTGCTGATACAGCCTGACAATAATTCGGTGATAAAAATCTGAAGGTAAACCCGGGTTTAATGACCCGTTCAGAACAATGATCGGACTATCTTTCGCCGCTTCGATCACCATATCAAAATAGGCTTGGCAGTCTTTTTCGGTCAGTGGTGCGGAGAGCTCGTGATGGGTTTTAGGGCTTTGGCCGCAAAAAATAAAATTGTGTCGGGTCTCACTTTTTGTGCGGATATAGCGGATCTTAACGGCATCTTTTTGACAGAGAGATTTGAACTTGTATCCGAGATATCCTCCGATACAGGTCAGTACACGGGCCTTTGTGTCCAAAAGCCGTAATATCCTGGCGACATTGACGCCTTTGCCCCCTGAGGTTTGTGAAATAGGCGTTAGATAAATTTGTTGCTCATCGCCAATTGCAATAGAAGTCTCATAAAGCGTATCGATTGCTGCGTGTGGAGAAATAATAGAAATCATTTGTTTTTAGCCTTTTTTTTCTTTTTTTTGAAAAATAAAATCAGCCCGGTAATGCTTAAAATAATCAAACTGACAGCACCAGCATCATTGATGAGCCTAAGATACGGAAACGCCTGCCCCGTATGAAGGTCGTAAATCAAGTCGGCCGCATTTTTTTTATCGGTAAAACTGGTTTTTTCCCAAGCATGAGTCATGGGGTCAAGTTGGTAAATTGCCTCACGCGAAGCGAGTCGTAATCGCCCGTTTTGTGCATCTGCCGCCACGATCATGTTGGCATCGGAAGGCGCCAGAACCCGCTGCCAAATATAAGGCGGGTCGGTGGCGTTCAAAATTAATCCGTTTTCAAGAACAATAAAAAGCGAAAGGGCCCCGTGGTTAAAGAAAATTGACACGACATTTTGAGCAGGATAAGGGAGCGATATCTTAACAAATGTCCGTCCGCTGTCTTTGGAATGAAACACACCGTCCCGGGTTCCGAGATAGACTTGGGTGGGGTCTTGTGGGTGAATGGCCATCGACGTGATTCTTGCGGCAAAAGGCGTCGATGTAGAAGATGTTGCCGGGGTCAATAAATCGATATGATTCAGATAAAGCCCCGTTATCGACAGGAGCAATAAGACACTAAATGCAATCATTCCTAAAATCCGGTGAAGCCGTCTGCTCATAGTGGGTTGTCTAATTCCTCGACAATGACCGCGGCCTTTTTTACGCCGGCCGAAATCGCCCAGGAAGACATCGTTGCCCCGGTAATTCCATTGATGTCATTTCCAACCGATAACGAATCTTGGCTGGATTTGGAAATAAATTGTTTTAGGAAATTAGGCTGCCGGACATTTGATCCGACCCGTTCACGATAGACCAGAACCTGGACGCTCTTTACTTGTTTTTGTGGGGTGAATGCCACCATAAATGTAATGGGAAGATGTTTGCCGATTTCATCTAGAATGAGGGCATATCCGTCCGGCTTTGTGACGATCCGGCTCGTATAAATGGTAAAACGGTCTTCCGGCATTGTGACGCCTATACGCCGTTCAATCTTTTTTTTGAGGTCTGCAGACAGCGTAATAGTTCTGGGGGTAAGGCTTGTTGAATCGGGAAATGCAATTTCAAGTGCCTGTTGGGGCGTCAAATAAACCGTCTCTGCTGCCAGAAGCGGGTAGCAGCGGATAAATGGGAGTATTAAAAAAAATAAGAAAAAAACGCGAACTGCAATTGTCATGTTTTCCATCTTAAAGCCCAATCCGAATGACGTCTATGGGCTTTTTTTTAAATACTTTCTCTCATGAAAACCTATCTATATAATACATAATTAGGCCATTAACGCCGCATTTAATGAGACTGAGTATCAGTTTAGGTGTGCCGAAATTATTTGTCAATAGAATCGGTTTTTGGAATAAAAATGACATGAAACAGAATGCCTTTGACGGCCTACTTTGATTGACACTGCCTCGTTCCTCTGATAAATTTTCAACACTTTACAGGGAGCAATTCCTCTTAAAATAACCTATTTTTGAATTTTAATTTGAAGGAGATTTCCGGATGACGCTTGGCACCCCAAAGCAGTTTACGAGGTCATATGGTTTAGATGAAATTGCACTTGTTCCGTCCTCGGTGACTCTGGATCCGGATATTGTTGACATTTCTACTACCATCGCAGGTTTGAAGCTTGAAATTCCAATTTTTGCCTCTTCTATGGATTCCGTAGTGAATCCGAAGACAGCGGTTTTAATGGGGAAACTAGGCGCTCAAGGTGTTTTGAACCTCGAAGGTGTTCAGACCCGTTATGAAGATCCAAGCGATGTCCTCAAACAAATCGCAGAAGTTTCTAAAAAAGACTACGTGTCTCTGATGCAATCGATTTATCAAGAACACCCTGTTCGGGAAGATTTGGTGATATCACGGATTACCGAGATAAAATCTCACGGTGTTACGGCGATTGTGTCTTCTACTCCTCAAATCGCACAGTGGCTCGGACCTATCGCGGCAAAAGCCGGAGCGGATGCTTACCTGATTCAATCAACCGTTATTTCCACTCACTTCAAAACAAACAAACAAGATAAAATTCTCAATCTCGCAGATTTTTGTAAGGCAATGCCGATCCCGGTAATGGCAGGCAATACTGCGACTTATTCTGTAACGCTGGAATTACTCAAAACCGGCATTCAGGGATTATTCGTTGGAATCGGTCCGGGTGCGGCGTGTACGACCCGCGGCGTTATCGGCGTCGGTGTTCCGATGGCCACTTCTATTGTGAACGCAGCTTCAGCAAGAGATGACTATTATAGAAGCGAAGGGGTTTATATCCCGATTGTCGCAGATGGCGGAATTGTGAATTCCGGCGATATTTGCAAAGCATTAGCGTGCGGGGCAGATGCCGTTATGATCGGTTCTCCTCTAGCCAAGGCTAATGAAGCGCCGGGCTTAGGATTCCACTGGGGAATGGCTACGCCGAATGCGATCTTGCCACGAGGCGCCCGTATCGAAGTCGGCACTATCGGTTCGCTGGATGAGATTTTATGTGGGCCGTCTAAAACAGATGACGGTTCCCAAAATTTATCGGGTGCCATTCGGACGTGTATGGCGACTGTCGGCGCACAGAATATTCAGGAAATGCATCAAATTGAAGTAATCGTCGCACCGTCCCTTTTAACCGAGGGTAAGATTTATCAAAAGGCACAATCGTTGGGGATGTACAAAAAATCATGATTATTATTCTGGACTTCGGGTCTCAATATAGCGAGTTAATCGCACGTCGTATCCGCGAAATTAATATTTATTCTGAAGTGGTTCCGCATACGATCACACTTGAGGCCATTAAGGAAAAAGGCGCCAAGGGAATTATTCTATCCGGTGGACCTTCTTCTGTTTTCGAAGCGGATTCCCCTAAATGCACCCACGATATTTTTGAATCGGGCATTCCTATTTTAGGAATTTGTTACGGAATGCAATTGTTGGCTCGTGAGTTAGGCGGCGAAGTCATTCGGGGAAAGAAGCACGAATACGGTAAGTCTCATTTATTTATCGATAATAATTTTGACCTTTTCGAAGGCCTATGGTTGGAAATGGCGATCTGGATGAGCCATGGTGACATGGTCTCAAAATTGCCTAATGGATTTCAAAGCATCGGTCATACAGAGAATTGCCCGCATGCGGCAATGGGCCATCCGGCTAAAAAGATTTTTGGTGTTCAGTTTCACCCTGAAGTTGTTCATACACCGCGTGGAATGGACCTGATCAAGAACTTTGTTCTCCGAATTTGCGGAGAAGAGCCTAATTGGACCGCAACATCATTTATTAAAACCGCTATTGATGAAATTAATGCCGAAGTAGGGGATAGAAAAGTGTTGTGTGCGCTATCCGGCGGTGTGGATTCCACTGTTGTGGCGGCACTACTTAATAAAGCGATCGGGGACCGCTTAACCTGTGTATTTATCGACCAAGGGTTTATGCGAAAAGGCGAAGCCGACAGTATCCAAAAACTTTTCTGTGATAAATTTGAAATTGATTTGATTTATATTAACGCTCAGGAACGATTCTATCGACGCATAGAAGGCATTGTAGATCCTGAACAAAAGAGAAAAATTATCGGTGAAGAATTTATTCGGACTTTTGAAGAAAAAGCCCGGGAGTTAAAATCGGATTATCCGTTCTTAGCGCAGGGGACGTTGTATCCTGATGTGATTGAATCGGCAACTGTTGGTGTTTCCAGCACGGCCGTTAAAATTAAAACCCATCATAACGTAGGCGGACTGCCTGAAAAGATGGATTTTAAGATTATCGAACCTTTGAAAAAACTCTTTAAAGACGAAGTCAGACGTGTGGGTGTGGAATTGGAAGTGCCTGACGAAATCGTCTACCGGCAACCATTCCCAGGTCCTGGATTGGCGATTCGTATCTTGGGGGAAGTAACCCCTGAGCGTGTCAGAATCCTGCAAGACGCTGACGTTATTGTAATGGATGAAATTAAAGCAGCCGGTTATTACCGCAAACTATGGCAGGCCTTCGCGGTGTTGTTACCGATTAAAACAGTCGGTGTTCAAGGTGATAAACGGACTTATTTAAACACGATTGCACTTCGTGCAGTCACGTCTGAAGATGCAATGACCGCAAACTGGGCGCATTTGCCTTATGAATTGCTGGAGACCATTTCATCCCGGATTATTAACGAAGTCGATCAGATCAATCGGGTCGTGTATGACATATCGTCAAAACCGCCGGCCACGATCGAGTGGGAATAAGGTAACATTCCTTAACCGATGAGCCAGCATATACTCGTAACCGGTGGCGCTGGCTATATTGGGTCCCATACGTGCAAAGCGCTTGCTGCACAGGGGTTTATTCCTGTCGTGTACGACAATCTTGTTCATGGGCATGAATCGTTTGTTAAGTGGGGGCCATTTGTAGCGGGTGAATTATCTGATGCCGGACGCTTAGCCGAACTTATTGAGACCTATAAACCATGTGCTGCGATTCATTTTGCGGCGTTTACCGATGTCGGTGAATCCGTGCGTGACCCAATCAAATACTATAACAATAATTTATTCGGGACATTTTCATTTTTGCAGACCCTTTTAGACGGCGGCATTAAACGAATTGTCTTTTCTTCTACGGCGGCTGTATATGGCGTGCCGAATCAAATCCCGATTCCAGAATCTCATACCGCAGAACCAATTAATCCCTATGGTATGAGTAAGCGAATGATTGAAAAAATGCTGGCGGACTTCCATCACGCATATAGCCTCAAATCCATTTGCCTGCGGTATTTTAATGCATCCGGTGCGGACCCTGATGGCGAAATAGGTGAAGACCATACGCCTGAAACTCATCTAATCCCTTTAATATTGGATGTCGCGATGAATCGCCGCTCTCATATTAATATCTTCGGGTCCGATTATCCGACGCCTGACGGCACGTGTGTGCGTGACTATATTCACGTCACAGACCTGGCCGCAGCCCATGTTTTAGCAATCGACTATTTATTGTCAGGAGGCGACTCTTCAATCTTTAATTTGGGCAACGGACAGGGCTTTTCAGTAAAAGAGGTTATAGAGACGGTAAAAGCTATTACAGGCCTTCCTATTCAAACGGAGCTGGTAGACCGCAGAGCAGGTGATCCGCCTGTCCTGGTAGCCGATGCCAGAAGAGCGATGGAACTCCTGGGCTGGAGGCCGGCTTATTCTGATATTAATGCGATTGTCTCGCATGCCTGGGCATGGCATCAGAAGAGGTTTGGTGGGTAGGTTTTACTCTACCTGCCGACAAACAACCTCAATTCACCCCTTCCTCCTACGCTAAAGCTTCGGTGGACAGGCGCTTCGGTGGATAAACTAACCTCAATTCACCCCTCCAAACCTCCCCTTATTAAGGGCAGGCTTTAATTTCGGATTCCAGAGCTCTAGAAAATCACTTCTTTCTTGTTCCTCGCCCTTAACAAGGGGGAGGCTAGGTGGGGGTGAATTGGAGGTTTGGAGAAGTGCCCGGATGAGGTGATCACGAAAATCTACTTCTTTGACTATTTACTTGTGAGTAAGAGACTGCCAAAGGAGACGCTGCGAGTCGTTATATTTCGGGATACAAAAAAAGCCAGAAAGAAACCTTCCTGGCTTTTCGTTTAAGTATTAAACGCTAATTAGAATAAGTCTAATTTTGCGCCAAATACTGGGTAGAAGGCACCTAAGATAGAGTGTTTTCCTGTGTGGGAATCGAATCTGTAAAGCTCAGCAGTGAAACCAATGTTGAATTGGTCAGTTACACGGTATAACCAAGTTTTGCTGACAACAGGTGTAATATAAACGGCTGAACTTGCAGTTCCAGTAGCTTCGTTAGTAATAACTAAATCAGTGTCGATTCCGCCTAGGATGCTCCAGTTTCCAACTCCAACAACCGCTGAATAACCTAATTTAGTTGCGTTGGCTTGGTTGTAAGAAAGACCTAAACCTAGGTCAAGAGTCATTCCGTTTTTGCCAAGAGGAAAGTAAAGAGTAGCGAATTTAGCGTCGCCGTTTACTTTAACTAAAACGTCAGCTGAAACTGCTGCGTGAGAAACACTTACTACTGATACTAAAAACAATCCTACTAATGAGGATAATAACCACTTTTTCATTCTATAATGCTCCTTGATAATATTAGTGTACTTGGAAATCGGGAAAAAATTAATTAGGCTCTAGTCCTCCTCTCTTTTTAGAATCCCTTAACATTATCTTAATAAATAAAGTAAAACGTAGATCATGTCAACCTTTTTAAGGTATTACGTAGAGTATTTTGTGAAAATAGCCAGTTTTATAGTACAAAAATGGGGTCTTATACAATTTAATTACAATAATGTAATGCTGTTTTTTTGACGGTCGACCGCAAGTCTGTTAGATTGAAAATATGTCATTACCAAACGGATCTCAGGAAGACTCAACAAAGGCATTAATTGCACAATTGCTTCAGGATTTTTTAGCCACGCTTGAGCCTATACCTGAGATTTTTGCGAGATTCCACGATGCGGATATTGCGGAGGCATTGGAAGAGCTTTCAGATGACGGACGGCGGGCATTTTTTGAACACCACTTGCCAGATATGTCTTTCAAGGTTTTTGAAGCGCTCACGGTTCATAATCAACTACGTCTGATTCAGGGTATTCAATCGGTTCTGGCTTCTAAAATTATTCGGGAAATGGACTCGGATAACGCTGCCGACTTATTGGAAGCCCTGCTCCATGAAGATGACCAAAAAGCGCATGACATTATTCTATTGTTGCCGAAACGTCTGGCACGGGACCTTAAAAAACTTCTTTCATACCGGGAAGATTCTGCTGGTGCTTTGATGACGTCGGAGTATGTGGCGGTTCTGGAAACCCTCACGATTAAAGAAGCGATTGAGTATATCCGGCGGGCACAGCCGCCGAATTCCGAAATTTCGTTCTATATCTTTATTATTGATAAGACCAAAAAATTACTGGGTTATACCACACTCAGAAATATTGTCCTGGCCGATCCCTCTCAGGTAGTCAGAGATATCCGTAATGACTATCCTGTTACCGTAGATGTGGATTTAGATCAGGAAGAAGTCGCAAAATTGTTCCAGAAATATGACGTAATGGCAGTTCCGGTGGTAGATAGCATGTCCAATCTCGTCGGTGTGATTACGGTCGATGATATCGTGGACGTTGTGATCGAAGAAGCTACCGAAGATATCTATAAATTATCGGGAACCACCGATATTGAGGAATCGACGCTGCTTTCGGGGCGTTTGATCTATGTACTGCAATCCCGCCTTCCATGGTTGATCATTACCATTTTTGGGGGCCTGCTCTCATCCTATATCATTAGTATGTACTCCTCGCATTATAAGGTGTCACTCTTTACGCTGGCGATTTCGCTGAGTTTTATGCCGCTTTTGACCGGGCTGGGTGGAAATGTCGGTAATCAGACGGCGACGATCATCGTTCGCGGTCTCTCAACCGGGCTAGTTAAGACCAAGACTCCGTTCCGCTATATTGTTCGGGAGGTTCTGGTCGGATTTAACATCGGGATTATTATGTCGCTTCTGGTCTTTGTGTTCAGTTTGTTGAGTGTGAAGTCCATTTTGTTTTCAGTCATCGTTTCTTTGGCGTTGTTATTTAATATTTCATTTGCGACTTTTATCGGCGCAGCACTCCCGATTTTGTTTAAACGAATTAATATCGATCCTGCAGTGGCCTCTGCGCCGTTTTTATCGACATCTCTGGACATTGCCGGACAGCTGATTTATTTCGGCTTAACGTTCTGGATTGTTTCCATGATTTCCTAATCCTCATGAATACATTTAAAACCGAAGGAATTATTTTATCTTCCAAGATGTTTTTCGAAAAAGATAAAATGATCACGCTCTTCTCGCCAACCTTAGGTAAATGCCGTATCCTCGCCAAATCCGCCCATAGCCCGAAGTCTAAATTTGCAGGCAGACTCGAAGTCACGACCCATGTTGCATTGGTTCTGTACCGGGGCCGAACGTTTACGCAGGTGTCTCAATGTGATATTAAAACGGGCTTCATTAATATCCGCCAGAGCCTGGAAAAAATATCACTGAGCTATTATTGCCTGGATATCATTTCGAAAACCACAGACTTTGAACAAGTCAATGTCGCTCTTTATGACTTGCTTCTCACTACATTGGATCAGATTCATAACGGCACCGACGTAGAGGCGGTCAAGCAATGGTTTCAGACCCATTTTCTAAAAGTAGAAGGTCTTTTGGATCACGACTATCCACATATTATTTCGGATCAAGATTTTGTTCGGCGGTTTGAGGAGTATACGGGGATGCCGACGTTGAATCCGTTGTGTTGAATTGATGCAAGAGCCGGCCAAAGGTAGGTACTAAGTTGAACCCAGTTTCTACCTTTGGGTGTCGATTAAATCGACTGCTTCGGATCAATCTCATTCATCAAAAGCCCTGAAATGAGCTTCGGATAGAAATAAGTTGATTTCTGAGGCATTTTTTCGGATGCCAATGACACGTCCCGCATTTCCTCAATCCGAGTCGGATTCATCAAAAAGCCGATATCATAATCGCCTGAGCCCAGGGAGGAAAAGACATCTTCAGCATCTTTTATATAGCGAAGGTTTTCCTGCTTTTGGATGCTGTCGGGAGTAAGATTTAGAATGCCTTGTAAAATCACAGAGTGAAGAATCGACACATCCAGATTTTTTAGCGCGCTGGATGCCGTGCCAGGGAAAAATGATGCGATAACGTCGAAGCCTTTCAAAGTGAGTGCAACGTAGGTGTTGTTCTTGAAAATCACGCCAAAGATTTTTTTCTCGGTTCCGGCGGAATTGACGTAGTCGGTAAAAGCCGATTTGTCAGTGAAAGATTGAACATCGAAATACGCTTTAACGGCCTCTAAGAACACGGCCTGATCAAAATTCGGTAACCCGAAACAGACCCGGTGAGTCGGGAAGAGATGCAGGGCCGGGTGGTAGAGATTGGTTAAAAAGATCATGCCGTAATTGGCTTGAGAATCCGCAGGGAGCGGGCCGTAGGTGGCATGGCAGTATTCTTTATAGGCGACACCCGTGGTGTAGCGATGGTGTCCGTCTGCGATAAAGAGAACCTTGTCCGCAAAAAATGCTTCGATCTGATGGACGATCGGCGCTTCCTGGATTTTCCAGACACGGTACCGCTCGGACGGTAAAATAGTGTCATATAAAGGTGTTCGGTTGGTGTAGTCCGCCAGAAGGGTGTCGAGCTGGTTTTTAGGGTCATCGTATAATGTAAAGACCTGGCTGAAGTTCGTCGAGCATGCTTTGAGCAGTTCGAATCGATCGGTGACCGGCCCTTTAAGAACGTTTTCATGAGGAAGGACTACGCCTTCGGAAAAGTCCCGTAATTCTACGGCGGCGACGAGTCCGGTTAACGTATGTGTTTGACCGTCTAAATCATAGCGGTGTTCATAAAGGTAAAAGGCAGGCTTATCTTCTCTGATCAGAACTTTCTTGGATTTCCACGTGTCCAGTTCGGCTTTGGTTCGTGTGTACCGGTTCTTTGCAGGGGTATCGTCGGCGTATTCTTTGCCTAGTTCGAGACGAATCACATTGAAAGGGTTTTTTTGATAGAGTTCGTCTTGTTCGGCGGGAGAAATAATGTCATACGGTGGTGCAATCACCTCGGCCATATCGGAAATAGAATCGGAATTGTAACGTAGGGCTGAAAATGGTTTGATTTTTAACATAATAGCCAGGGAGTATAGCTGCAGAGCC
This sequence comes from bacterium UBP8_UBA817, assembly GCA_945888995.1. Lineage (GTDB taxonomy): Bacteria > Margulisbacteria > Marinamargulisbacteria > CAMDBA01 > CAMDBA01 > CAMDBA01. Next base: position 39,359 of record CAMDBA010000011.1, read on the forward strand.
TCAAAAACGCAAGTTAACCCCGCTTCAAATCGGCCTTTCTCTGCTTGAAATAATGCCGGAAATAATAGACAATAGCCGGGTCTTTGATTTTTGATATTTTTGTCCCCATATCAAAAACGTGCTTCTTGATAGTCGTTTTATATGCGCCCGTAGTTCAATGGATAGAGCATCTGACTTCGGATCAGAGGGTTGGGAGTTCGAGTCTCTCCGGGCGCACCATCCTACAATTAGAATATCTTTTCTCGGAGAGACGAGAATCGGTAGGAGCGCCGACTGAATAAGGAGGAAGAGTGAAGGCAAGCTGGTTGCCTGAACGGAAGCGACGGACGCTGTCCGGCTTGAGCTGCCAGTGGCAGGTCAAAGAAGGGCGAGTCTCTCCGGGCGCACCATCCTACAATTAGAATATCTTTTCTCGGAGAGACGAGAATCGGTAGAGATTTCAGGATTTTCAGCACAAAAGGTGGTTTTATCGAGCAGGTATTTTCGAGTTTCAAGATCGACAATATATTGTTCGATTGCGCCTAGTAGGATATGTTTGGCCCCCTTATATCGATCATCAGGTACAGAATCTGAATCCAAAGACCCCCGCGCTGAGAGCCTCAATGAGTTTTGTATAGACGAAATCTTGATGGCAGGTTCGACAAATGGTAGACACTCCTAGATCTCCTCCAAAAACAGGACTAATCCCCTTAGCGTACCGGTTATATCACTAGCGACTACATATACATCCCGTTCGTCGGTTTGCCGTCAGTCCTGCCCTGGACATCTGCGGCGCTCAATGGGGCCAGCGAGGCATCTAACCTTCTTCTTGTGGGGGGGTAGGCGGATAGGGGATACTCGGCTCTAGGACTGGTTTGAAACGTCTGCAGGGGGTTGGGGTTGACGCCTGCGCCAGGATCTGAGACAGGTACTTCCACGATAGAGATATGCGACAACGTTGGAGAAAAAAACCTTGGAGAAAAACATGGGCTATGCGACCCCTGAGGGGGTAAATCAGCTCCGGAAATCGGCGCTTTCTGGGAGTGTTCGGCTGGGTCCTCCAGGCTCTCGAAGGAACTGCCCTGGGAAGAGACGTCATACGCTAAGTGATTTTGAAACTGTGAATCTTGCTTGTCCGCTATACCCGCCACAGATGAGAACCTAATATCAGTATTCAATTGCCATGGGTTCCGTTGAAGGTGGTTTTCTACGTGTTCAAAGGATGACGCTCTGGTAGAACCGCTATCGGTATGGACGACCTCTACTAAAATTGGAAGGGGATTATCCGGTGCAACGTTTAGAGGGTGCTGGTCTTTTGTGTTTGCGAGGGAGGACGCTCTGGCAGATTCTTGTTTTGATGGATGAGTGTTATCGACAACGACCTCTTCAAGGGAGGGGGCGAACTGGATGCGACCATTGGCGTTCTGATTTCTAGGGGAACATTTCGAGAGATAGGATCTAAGTTCAATTATCGCTGTTGCCAATATCACAAAACCCGCGACAACGAGCGCTATAGTTAAAGTCGTATTTTCAGATTTTAAGCTCTTACTTCTATCTATTTCCACGCTCAATTTTTCTATGGCTGTGTTTGCGGTTAGATTCAGGATTGTTGTGAATTGTTGGAAGAGAAGAAATTCTT
>CAMDBA010000012.1 GCA_945888995.1 bacterium UBP8_UBA817
GGATTTTATGGCGCGGGGGCTATGAGTATTGACCGCATTATTCGGTCTTATTTATCAAAATAATTTCTCAAATGCTTGATTAATCGAGCACTATAATACCTAGTCCAATATAGCTTAGGCGGAATTTTCTTGTTTAGTCTTTCTAAAAAGAGTGTATCGTCGAATGATTCTCCTCAAAATCAAGGCAGTTCTTTATTAACCGTATCGGTTCCCGAAGGCTTAACTGATGAAACCAGTTCAATATCTTGGCTTTGTGTTGGTGCATGTTTTATAGCGAGCCGATCTGGGTAAAAATTTCTCTTATCCAATCCGATTCAACCTAATTCCTGCCAGTTCTTTCCGATGGCGAGGTCAACTTCCAAAGGTACCTGGAGCGGATACGCGGATTCCATCTCACGTTTGATAAGTGCGGAAACAGCCTCTTCCTCTCCTTGGTAGATGTCGAAAACAAGTTCATCGTGAACCTGAATGAGCATGCGTGACCTGTAATGTCCTTCACGTAGTGCGTGGTCGATTTTGATCATGGCGAGTTTTAGAATGTCGGCAGCACTGCCTTGGACCCGAGTATTCACTGCTGTGCGTTCTGCGAATTGGCGAACGGACCGAATGGGTGACTTGATGTCGGGCAGAGGACGGATACGGCCACCCAGAGTTCTCACCAGACCTTGCCCTTCGGCCTCTTTAATGGTCGTATTAATGAACTGGCGGATGGTGGCAAATTTAGTAAAATAATCGTCAATAATTTGTTTGGCCTCTGCCCGGGAGACCCCGATATTTTCTGACAAACCGAATGCGGAAACGCCATACAAAATTCCAAAGTTTACGGCTTTTGCCTGATAGCGTTGTTCCTTCGTCACCTCAGATATGGAACATCCGAATATAACCGCAGCCGTGCTGGTATGAATGTCTTCGAAAGCCTGGAATGCGGCGATCATCGTCGGGTCCTGTGCCAAGTGTGCGATAAGCCGCAGTTCAATCTGAGAATAATCTGCCGACAATATACGGTATTCCGGTCCTGAGGGGATAAACGCCCCGCGGATTTTTTGACCAGCTTCGCTTCTGATCGGAATGTTTTGTAAGTTTGGATTAGTCGATGAGAGGCGGCCTGTAATGGCGATCGTTTGATTGAAAGAGGTATGAATTTTATGAGTTCTGGGATTCAGAAGTGTTGGTAATACGGTAACATAGGTGTTTTGAAGTTTTTCGAGCATTCTGAATCGAAGAAGTTCTTTAGCGATCGGATGCACATGCTCGAGTTTTTCCAGTACACTCGAATCAGTTGAGAGGCCGGTTTTGGTTTTCTTGATGACGGGTAATTGTAGCTTTTCAAAGAGAATTTGAGAGAGTTGCTTCGGAGAGCTTAGGTTGAATGTCGTGCCAGCTAATTCAAAAATAGTGGCCTGAACTTGTTGCAGCTCAGTTGAAAACGTATGGGAAAGTTGATTTAAATACGGCGTATCGATCGCAACGCCGGTACATTCCATATCAGCTAAAATATCCTGGAGCGGTAATTCAATCTCATATAATAGTGGACCGAGTGCACGCTCTGAAATGAGCGGTTCAAATTTTTGCTTCAATTGGAAAGTTACATCTGAATCGGCACAGGCATATTGGACAGCTTTATCAATCGGAACCATATTAAATGGAATCTGATGCTTGCCTTTTCCTGTGAGAGATTCATACGTGGTCATGGTGATGCCGAGATGCCGGGCGGCCAAACTTTTAAGTCCGATCTGTTCGGTTGGGTAAAGTAAAAAAGCCGCAAGCATCGTATCAAATCTGATTCCTTTAAAATCGATCTGATAGTTTTTGAACACCATTCGCTCGTATTTCCCGTTGTGTGTCCATTTTGCTATACTTTTGTCTTCCAAGAGCGGTTTTAACATGGCTAGAAACGGATTAAGTTCGTAATAGGACGCCTTGGATTTAGGCGCTTCTCCGAATAACGACAGCGTATGATCTTGCTGAGGGGTAGGGCCTAATAAATGATTCATCGGAATATAGACAGCCTGATTCGCCGACCATGAGAGAGAAACTCCACAGATCTGCGCGTTTACCGCAGTAACTGACGTGGTCTCCAGATCGATTGCAAATCCTTCAGAGAGATAGGGCAGAATCGCCTTGAGTGCTTCAACGGTATCAATGCTTTGGTAATCGGTGACACGGACGTCAATCGTGTCAGTAAGTGGTACCTGAGCTTCAATACGTGGACATTTTGACTCGTAGGCTTTAACCAATGTGGTGAATCGATACTCTCTGAAATACTCAATGATCTGTATCCAATCCGGTTGATAGCGAAAGACCTCAAAATCAATTTCGATCGGTACTTCGCAGTGGATAGTCGCCAATGTTTGAGATAAGAAGGCATTTGATTTATTGGTTTCAAGCTTTGCTTTCACCGAAGCGGAAGCGACCTGATCTATATTATTATAAAGATTGTCCAACGTTTGGAATTGATGCAATAACTGCGTTGCGGTTTTATCTCCAATGCCGGCAACTCCCGGAATATTATCAGAGGGGTCACCCTTCAATGCTTTAAAGTCCACGATTTGATCAGGGGTAAGTTGGTATTTATTGACGACTTCGGGAGGCGTGTAAATCATTAACTCACCGCCTTTTTTTGACGATATAACGGAAGTGTGCGGTGAAACCAATTGAAGGGAATCCATATCTCCGGTCATAATGAGTGCATCCAGCCCTTGTTTTTCGGCGCTTTTAGCCAGTGTTCCGATAAGGTCGTCGGCCTCAAATCCCGCTAAAGAAATGGTTGAGATATTCATTGTCGCTAAAATTTCGTCTAAAATCGGAAGCTGCGCGATAAAGGCGTCCGGGGCAGGCGGCCGATGTCCTTTGTAGGCCGTATACATCTCATGGCGGAATGTTTTCTCTTTTCGGTCGAAACAGATGCAGATATAGTGGGGAGCGAATTGCTCCAGGCATTTGAGCATCAAGGTAACAAACCCGTACACCGCATTAATCGGACGTCCGTCCGGTAGGCTCAGCGATGCAGGAAATGCAAAAAATGAACGATATGCAAGTGAATGACCGTCAATAATGAGTATTTTTTCTTTCATAGTGACGTAACAATACGATATGTGCAACGCCCAAACAAGGGCAATGGCAGGCTATTTATTGAGAAAGGAGCCGTGTAATGAATTGGCTATATCTGGCCGCAATATCTGCGTTTTTTTATGGGCTATATAATGTATTAATTAAGCTCTCGTCCGGCTCTATTCATCAGATGGTCGGAGCTGTGGCCCTTCAAATTGTGGCCGCATTATTGGGTATTGCCGCGCTTATTATTCTAAAACTCTTAGGGCATCCGCTAACGGCCTCTAAACAAGGCTTTTTACTTTCGGCCTGTGCCGGGCTTGCAGTAGGGGTGGCGGAGATTTTAACATTTTATCTATTTTCAAAAGGAGTCTCTGCTTCAGTCGGAATTCCGGTTATCGTCGGAGGAACCGTCGTAGCAGGATCTGCTCTGGGTGTTTTGGTGCTAGGCGAGCGCTTAGGCCTGGTCCAAGGATTGGGTGTTTTACTCGTGATCGCTGGTATTGCGTGCTTGGTTCGAGCCTAAAAACGATTAGACAAAATCCAAAAACTCGATATAATTTCAAGAGGCACATGTAAAGATAAAAGAATGGCACGACAGCACGATTGACTGTGCCACAATATATTAACCGAATTAAACTCTAGGAGGATCAGAGATGGTATCGTCAAATTATAGATTTACTGAAAAGCATGAATGGGTGAAACTAGAAAAAGATGTCGCAACAGTCGGCATTTCTGCTTATGCCGTTGATGAATTAGGAGAAATAGTATTTGTAGACTTACCTGAAATCGGCGCGGAATACGAACAGATGGCCGAATTCGGATCAGTTGAATCGGTTAAAACCGTTTCTAGTTTATATCTTCCGATCAGCGGCGTCATATTAGAAATTAATAAAGAATTATTGACCACCCCAGATTTAATTAACAATTCTGCGTATGAAGAAGGGTGGTTAGTGAAGGTAAAGATTTCTGACGAAAAAGAAGTCGAAGACTTAATGACCTATGATGAATACCAACTACACTTAGAATCACTTTAAGTAAATGTTTTATTCACCTATAACCCAAGCACAGCGAGAACACTTATTAAAAGAAATCGGAGTGCCGGATATCGACGCATTATTTGCGGATATGCGTGCCGTTGGAAAGGCATCTCCGTTAGACTTGCCCGAGCCTTTATCCGAATTAGAATTAAAACAATTTGCCGTCCGGTTAGCCGGACAAAACAAACATACGGGAGCCTATATTTCCTTTATGGGTGGCGGAAGTTACGATCATTTTATTCCGTCGGTCGTCGGACATGTCATCTCAAGGTCCGAATTTTATACGTCTTACACGCCATATCAGCCTGAGATGAGCCAAGGGACATTACGGTCGATTTTCGAATTCCAGACGATGATTTGTGAGCTTACCGGATTAGGCGTCTCCAATGCGTCTGTCTATGATGGCGCATCCGCGTTAGCAGAAGCCTGCGTAATGACCATCAATGATGCCACCAAACGTACAAAAGTCCTTCTGCCTTCGACACTGCCCCCGTCATACCGTGAGGTCTTGGATACCTACCTCCTTCCTAAAAGTGTCACCATTCAAACCGCTGGCTCACAGGACGCTGTTTGTGTATCAGAAGAAGAATTTATTTCCCAATTCTCGGTCGACTTTGCCGCTGTTGTACTCAGCTATCCGGACTTTTTTGGCAACATGATTTCCTATGACCGCGTCATTTCTGCCGCAAAAGAAAACGGAATTGCGGTGATTATGCTATGCGATCCGATTGCTTTGGCTCTATTCAAAAGCCCGGGCGAGCTGGGTGCTGATATTGCCGTCGGAGAAGGGCAGCCTCTCGGGATTCCGACCGCATTTGGTGGACCCTATCTCGGGTTTATGGCCGCGAGTGAAAAATATCTACGTCTTTTACCCGGCAGGATCGTAGGTCAGACTTACGATAAAAATGGCACATTAGGTTACGTTCTGACCTTCCAAACGCGTGAGCAACATATCAAGCGCGAGAAATCACTCTCGAATATTTGTACAAACCAAGGCTTATTGGCGTTAGCTGCGACAGTTTATATGGCTTATATGGGGCCACATGGTCTGCGTCGCGTTGCCGAATTATGTTATAAAAAAACAAATTATCTCAAGACCCGCCTTGCATCGCTTCCAGGTGTGACAGTTTTGAATACGGGCGTGACTTTTCGTGAATTTGTTATTTCACTTCCGTGTGATGCGGCTAAAGTCGGCAAAGCGCTCAAGGCACAACAGATTTTCGCCGGAATCGATATGGGACGATTTGATAAAAGCAGGAAAAATCAGTTGTTAATCGCCGTTACTGAAAAGCGATCAACTGCCGAGCTCGACCAGTTGGCCGAAGCGATAAAGGGGTGTTTATGAAAACCGTTATTTTTGACTACAGTGAACAGGGGAAATCAGCCTATCGGTTACCGGCGGATCCTCACACTGACATTCTCATCAGTGATATAGAAGAAGCAGGCTTATTGCGCGCTGAAAAGCCTCGGCTTGCCGAAGTATCGGAAGTAGAGTTGATTCGTCATTATACCAAGTTATCTACTCTGAATTATGGCGTCGATAGCGGCTACTATCCTTTGGGGTCATGTACGATGAAATACAACCCTAAAATTAATCAGGATGTTGCGGCATTAGAAGGTTTTTCCGCGGTCCATCCGTTACAGGATGAAGAAGACATCCAGGGCATTTTGCAGCTTTTATATGAGTTAGAGCAGTACTTATGCGGCGTCTTCGGATTTGCGGCATTTGGTCTTCAACCGGCAGCGGGTGCGCAAGGAGAATATGCCGGGCTGCTTATTATGAAGGCCTATCATGCCGACCAAGGCAATGCGCATAAAAATATTATTTTGATTCCCGATTCAGCCCATGGTACTAATCCCGCATCCGTAATAGCAGTCGGGTGGAAGATTCGAACAGTTGCGTCGACGGCAGATGGCCGGGTTGATCTTGCAGATTTGAAATCCAAGCTTTCAGATGATGTGGCCGGTATTATGTTAACCAATCCCAATACCTTAGGGTTATTCGAAAATGAAATCGCGCAAATTGCTGAAGCCGTTCATGGCGTCGGCGGGTTGCTGTACTGGGATGGCGCGAATGCCAATGCCGTTATGGGGTATTTTAAGCCCGCAGAAGCTGGTTTTGATATCGCGCATTTAAATTTACATAAAACATTTTCTACCCCTCATGGCGGTGGTGGCCCTGGTGCAGGGCCGGTAGGTGTCGTGTCAAAATTGGTTCAATACCTTCCGGCGCCTCGAGTCGAAGTACAAGAAGGTGTGTACAAGCTTATGACAAATTATCCTAAGTCCGTCGGGCGGCTTCATTCTTTTTATGGCAATGCCGGTATTTTGGTTCGTGCCTATACCTATATTCGCTCTTTAGGTGCACCCGGACTAAAAGAAGCGACCGAAAATTCGGTTCTTCTGGCCAATTATATGAAGTCAAAGCTGGCCGATCATTATCAGATTGTGTCTCAAGGCGTCTGTAAGCATGAATTCGTGATAAGTTTGAAGCAGGAAAAGAAGCAATACGGCATTCGGGCATTAGATGTCGCGAAACGTTTGATGGATTACGGGTTTTATCCGCCAACGATTTATTTTCCGCTTATTGTGTCTGAAGCCTTGATGATCGAGACGCCCGAAACTGAGCCTGTTGAAGCGATCGACGCGTTTGTAGAGGCCATGATACAGATAAAACATGATATGATACATGAGCCTCAGTTACTATTAAATGCGCCGCATGTGACGCCTGTTTCCCGTTTTGATGAGGTTAAAGCAGTTCGGGAACCTAGACTAAGCTATTTTAGATAAGGGATTTCATGAGTATGCAACTAGGCTATAAGCTCGTTAAACGAATTGTTATTTTTATTATTGGTTTTACGATGCTTATAATCGGGGTCGCTATGATTGTGCTGCCGGGGCCTGCAATTATCATGATTCCATTGTCTTTGGGTGTTTTAGCCACGGAATTTGTCTGGGCGAAACGATGGCTTCGAAAATACGAAGAACATGCCTCATCCGTAACCGGAGAATTGAAAAAACGGGTATGGGACCGGTTTTTTAAGCCGAAGGATAAAGGCTTATAAGATAAAAGTGCAGGGGATTATATGATAACAAGCTTCAAACAATGTTTTCATAAATTAGCTGTGACTGGTGCTTTAGACTATTCGTATAGGAAGTAAGCAGCGCCGACTTTAGAGGTCGTCAGCACACCTACTCCTAAGAACTAGTCCTGCCGTGACGATGGCCGCTCTCGAAGATAATAAGCGAACACGGCCAATATAATTGCAGACTTCCTACGCAAACGCCTTGACTCTTATAAGAAGTCTGCAAAATACATTCAGGTGGATGAGGAAATTAAGACTTGGAATGCCAATTTAGCGATTCTTTTAGAGCGCTTAAAGCGCGCGGATACAGCACCCGAAGTTGTCATCCATCTCTTTAGAAATTGCGTCATTAAAAGTGTCGAAATTCTTAAGCCGAATGTGATGGTCCAAAGAAAGATGCCGCGTGGTTTTAAGGCCCGCTTAGTCGGTATTCTCATATAAATTTACCTATGTTAGGATAGTTTAACTATGGAACTACCTTTATTAGAAGCGGCCGAAGACGGCGACTTGGAAAAACTTCAGTTTCTGATTTCCAACGGCGAAGATATCAACTCAGCCGACGACGAAGGCTATACGGCATTAATGTATGCCTGCAATGAAGGCCATTATCCGATCGTAGAGTGCCTTATCGAACAGGGGGCCGACCTCAATCTAACCGATGCTGCTGGATGGGCCGCGCTGGATTTTGCCACCTTATCACTCGAAGAAGGTCGTAAAATCCCGAACCAGGATATCATCGATTTGATGGTTCAACATGGTGCTGTGATGGGGGCGAGTGCAGATTATCCTGTTTAGTTAGACCCTCGCTTTTGCTGTGTCATAAAGTGTATTTCCAACTACGTCTAATCGTCCTTCCTTCCACAGAATGTCCAGAAAACCTGCAGAATTGAAGATGGGTCTTTTTGCTATGTCGGTTAATATAAAGTTAGGGATGCCCGAATCCCTGCAGATTGGATCTAATCTTGCGGCGAGTGATTTTTCGGAGAGGATATCCGCGCACCAGACATTGAGAGAATTAATACCTTTTAAGACAATTTCTCTTTCCCAGGTTTGCAAGAAAAGATGGAATCCGTTCGGAAGTTTATGAAAATGAGTGAGAGAAAAAAATGTATTGAAAAACTTAAGATCGCCTTTCCGATAGGCGATCATCAATTTGTCCGAGAGGGTTTCAGGAAGCTTGCCCTGTGCAGCTTGATCTCTGACATAGGTCATTAGAGTCTCTGAGAGAGTGGAAATTCCAAAAAATTGGGGATGGGTAAAGAATTTCTCCCAGTAGGCATTGATGAGGTCCCCTATAATGCCATTATGTAGAGTCTGGGTTAAGCGTTTGGCAATCTCATTTTGTATCGCAGAAAATAGAGGAGATAGCTCGGTCATTGTGAATTTTTTGCCTGCGGGAACTAATTCACTGAAAACTTCGTCTACTGTTCCGGGGACTAAAGCTACTAGGGCAGGTTTATGAGACTCAATTTTAGAACGTATGATATCGGATATAGGAGGGCTTGTTTGACATTGTAAAAAAAACTTCCGGATAGCAGGCAAACAGAAGGGGACTAGATTAACCGGTACCGATGTTTTGAGGCTGTTTTGACCGGTGCGGCGATGAACACCCAAGAGGAGTTCTGCAGAAATATGGGTGGCGTCATTTAACTGAAATGGCGTGGACGGTGTAGGTACTAAAGGCGGCAAGTTAGTACTCTCAGGGTTTCTGTTTTGGACTGAGGGTTTTTCAGGCTCAGGAAGCGGACGCGCATCACTGACCCATTCGGAAAGACTTGTTAACGGATCAGGATGACCCTCCCGATGATTGCTGTAGCGTATTCTGGTCAATATACTAAGGTTGGCACCGTGTCTTTGTAAAAGCGCTACAATATCATCTAATCCCGCTTTGTAAGCGCGTTGAAGCATGGTTCTGTTTCCTTCATCTTCTAAACCAAGATCAATACCTCCTTTAATTAATTGTTCTACGCCGATATAAGATCTGTTTTCCACGGCGAGATGTCCCGGTAGTTTCTTCTTGTCTCCGCAGGCCAATTTAGGGTCCGCATTAAATTGAATAAGCAGTGCTAATAGAAGAATATTTCTTGTTTTGATTGCGGTATAAACGGGATATTCTCCGGTACGTCGTGAACGCAAATTCGGAGAGGCGCCGCATTCCAAATAAAATTGAATGGCTATATTCTCATCGCGTTCCTCATCAAAAAAGCAGTATACTTCTTTCTCATCAATGGCATGATCAACTAGACGGTATCCGTGTTCGGTTAGTATTCTCCCACAAGAAACCGAAGGAACCTGGCATGTGGCAGAAAAAGCAAAATGTTTTTTTAAATCATCTCGAAGAATATAAGGTGCAACTAATCTTAGGCAGTTAGTGCTGCTGCGGGCAATTATTTGGGGAACAAGCCTATTAATAAATGTTGTCCAACTCGGGTCTGCAGGCATGCCGTTCGCAATATCAATTGGAAAGAATGGGAATATAAGTATAAGTTGCTCCAATATGCCTGCATTATCCGTATCAATTGCTCTTTGAATCGGCTTGTCGAGTGTCAGTGTTTTTCCTTTTGAAAACCCGCAAAGTGTTGTGATGTATGATGGATTACCGGTTATCGCGGCTTCATTTATTAAGTCCGATAAGTCGGTTTTTTCGATCGTAACAAGCATCGGCGAAATGATGTTAAAGGCCTCTTGATTGTTTAATTTAATGGCCTCACGACAGAGCGTAACTAAGACTTGGATACTAATTCCGGGTTTTGTCAGTATTTGCTGTAAAAAGGTCAGATCTTGATGTGCCAAAATATAGCGTGAGAAAAATGGCGTAACCTGCATATCGTGCCAGACATGGGCCATGATGGCGGATGTGAGATATTGGGGACGATTGGCTTGATTGGCAACTTTAAATAACGCAGTGCATGTTTCTGCGCATCCCTTGATGACATTGCTGTACGGAAGCAAACGGTTATACATGTCGTACATTTCGAATACCATCGCCCATTCCAAGGGACTGAGCTTCCCAAATTGCGGTTTGAAATCGGGGGAATACCCTTGATCTAATAATATCTGTACGGCTTCAGGGAATTCGTCTATAACGGCGAATCCTAATGCTGAAGGAACCCAGCCGGTTTCAAGTCCTTCGACTACTTGCCATTGTTCATAGAGCCACGCACCCATTTGACCGTGGCGACCAGCTTTTGCGTAGGGCAATAAGTCTTGAATATCCACTTTTTTTGAAGCCGGATTTCGATTCCATTCTCGTATGAGGACTTTCGGATTTGCGGTATTGATGGCATGGTGTTTTTCGGCGTCCAAAAGAGGTGCCGGATCGGGAAGAAGGGGCGAGACAATAGGCGCTTCCAGGGCCCTTGTAATATGAGCGTGACCATTTTTCGTCGCAATTTGTCTCGGTGTTTCAACACCGGGTCGGACTTTATCCGGATTTTCGCCTTTACTGACCAGGTAGCAAAACGTCTCTAAATGACCGGCCTGGGCTGTAAGGTCGAGCAGTGAACGTCCATCTGCCAGTAGGGCGTCATCCTGTAAAAATAGACGGTATCGAGGCGGTTCATCCGCTGTTCGAATCAGAAAATGGTCAAGAAAAAGAGCGGCTATTGCGACTTTATTACCCATAACTGCCAGGTGAAGGGGACTGTCTCCATTTGATCGTCTTAAAAGTTGATCTGTATTTATAGGAGGATTTAGAGGTAGTGAAGATCTGATCCAATGATTGTGCGCAACGATAAGCGCCCGGGCAATATCGACATGTCCGCATTGAGCCGCAGCATGGAGCGCGGTTGTGCCATCCGGTAAGGCGTTATCAGGATGAAATCCTCCTGCATTTAGAAAAAATTGAACAGTCTCGGTATTCCCCGCTAAAGTCGCAGCCATCACAGGCGTAAGGCCTGAAGGAAGGGCTAGGTCAAAATAACTGCAATGGACAAGGGGGGTGCCATGACTATCTAAAAGTCCGGTGGTATAGGCTAAGAAGCAAGTGTTTCCAAATAATGCGGCAAGAAAAATAGGCGTAGCACCTTGATTATCTTGCGCGAGCAGCATGTCAGGATGCTGTTGGGCGAGTTGGATCGCCTCTCCCGTATGTCCACGGCGGATAAGATCATGCAGAATAGTCCCTGAAGAAGGAGCTGTACTTATCTGATGAAGGATTTCGATTTGCTGGCCTACGATGTCGAAAAGATGGAGAATGGGGATACCCGTTATTCTAGGGGGAACATGTCTTAGAAGCGGCCGCTCGCCCATACGAACATGTCCCGATGAGAGTAATGAAGCCGAATAAGGAAGGCTAAGGAGTTTTTTTAAACGCATTAATTCTCACTTTCTCTGGATAATTTTAAAGTATTTTATTGAAGATGCTGTAAGGTGGCCACCGATAAGGCCTGGTTATTTATCAAGAAGATTAAACTGTAATTGCGGTAGAATTCTGCCAAATACCTTCTAAATAGGTGAGGGGATCAACTTTGATCGGCATAAGGTAAATATTTTGTCCGTAGCTCTGGCTCAATTGAATCATTTTGTCAGCCAGGCGGCAGTTGCCCTGCAAATCAAGGGTGAAAGATGGTGGGAAGCAGGCGTTGTTTTGATTGATCCAGTAAGTTTGCGATTTTTCAGTTGTAACAGGTGAAACGCCTAAAAATATGGGGCAGTCAGTGAGCTGATCTAGATAAACTTCGGCGTATTTGAGATCAAAAAATGGTTGGGTAAAAAAACCTTCTGCACCGGCATCTAGTTTTTGCTTACAATAAAGCAGTTCGTTTTTTAAAGAATTTCGGTAAGGATCCAGTCCTGCGAAGACCTGTAAGACCGGCAGAGAAGATTTAATAGCGGCGATTAGATCAAGTGTCGAAATTTCTCTATGAATACCTGTCTCATCATGATCCCCGGTAACAATCAGAACCGATTTTAGTCCCTGATCAACCAGGGGGATCAAAATATCCAGGTGTCCGGCGATATCGCGATCAACGGTCCTGATATGTGGAATTGCGTTAATATTATGCTGCAGAAGTGCAGATGCGCCATCATAGCTGCGTACCGGGATGCGCAGTACATCCGGAATATTAATGCCGGTAATCGCCGGATATTGTTCCGTGATTTGCTGAGATTCGGTAATAAGGGTCTCAAGGAGACGGGGAACCAGCTCGACAAGAATCATAAGGATTGCATTTTCTTATAGATCGCCTAAAAATTCAATGGAATGCTGTATAAATAACCGGTTATTTGAAATGATCGGGTATAAACGGACTCCACGCCCTGGCTCTGTTCAAACGAGTGAACCTTCTCTATAATAACGTGATAATTTTTCCCCAGTATTTCTAAGGATTAGTCATAAAAAATGAATTATCTTCATAGCATTGTCGATTTTGTTCTTCATTTAGATAAATATTTAGGTTCAGTTATTCTGCATTATCATGAATGGACCTATATTCTTTTATTCACTATTATTTTTTGTGAGACAGGTCTGGTTGTTACACCGTTTTTACCCGGAGATTCACTTTTGTTTGTAGCAGGTAGTCTGGCGACTTCCGACGGGTTAAATCCGACATTATTGTATTTTTTATTGCTCATTGGGGCAATTTTAGGGAATACCGTTAATTATTTTATCGGCCGCTACTTAAGCGAAAAGATTCTCAGCCAAGGTAAAATTCGCTTTATAAAGAGTGAATATCTGGACCGGACCCAAAGCTATTACCAACGTTACGGAGGCTGGACCTTAATTATTGCGCGATTTTTGCCTATTGTTAGGACATTCGCACCGTTTATGGCCGGAGTCGGCAAGATGAATTACATGAAATTTATGGTGTATAACGTGGTAGGTGCATTTTTATGGATTTCTTTCTTTTATTTAGGCGGATATTTGTTTGGAAATCTGCCGATTGTCCGGGAAAATTTCTCTTTGGTTGTGTTGATTATTCTTGTTGTTTCCATAGTCCCCCTTGTGGCTCATTTTGTAAGGGGCTATTTTAAGAAAGTCGCGGTTAAATAATTTTATGAATTTACGGTTAGAAACATCTTCAAAAAAATCCAGCATCAAGAAGCGGCGTTCCGGGCTGTTTTTATTCTTGCTCTTGGTTGCGGCAAACGTATCGGTCATTATGTTTATCTATACGATACAACTGAAAAGTTATCAGTCGGCCGAAGTCACTGCAAAAAAGCAAATTTCACAGCTACAGGATCAGTTGGCGGCCAGTGAAGCCCAGAATCAAGAGCTTCAAAAAGAAACCGAGCGGTTAGGGAAAATGGTCAAGCAGGAAGCTGCCACCAAAGCAGAATCGCTGAGGCCTAATCAGATTCAGTTAGGCCGTACCCGCGCAGGGGAAAAAGTCGCCACAATGACCTTAAAAACTATCGAACCGTATGAAAAGAACGGACGCTTATCGACTGCGAATGTTCAGGCCACGTTAGCGGGTAGGGTGACGATTACCGGACGGTATAATTACTATGATACCGGGCCCCTCTCCTCATTAGATGGCACGGTAGTATTTTCGGATCTCGATGAGTCCTCAAGGGAAAAAATTCCTCAGCTTAAAGGGTCTTCATCAAAGATTTATTTTGTTTTCCGGAATCAGGAATTGGCGCGTGAGCTCTTAGGCCCACGGGGAACCTCCGGATACGCAACGGTGACCATCGACAACTATGAACTCAATAGCCATCCCGGTGCTGTGTGGGATAAGGCTGAATTGGTTCGGGTTTTAGAGAAACTGTAACACCTATTAATAAATCATTGGTAAATCGATGGAACCACCGATTTACCAATTCGTACAGACATACCTAGATACGAAAAGAGACGCGATTAATCGCGTCTCTACGTCCATTCATAACAAAGGTTTATCTTTTCCTTCTAATAGGAGTTAAGGAACTTTAACCAATCGGACGGAATTCGTTCCACCGGAATGTCCGATCGGGATACCGGCTGTCACAACGATGGTGTCGTCGGTTTTGAGGATACCCAATCGTTTAACATCTTCCAGAGCGACCTTAATCATGTCGCTCCATCTAACCATCTCCGTAAACTTCTTTGAGAGCAGAAGCGGTCTGACGCCTCTGTATAGCATCATTTGATTATAGATTTGTTCGTCGTCTGTAGTTGCGATGATTGGAATCACCGGATTGAGTTTACACGAGATTAACGGCGTGCTGCCAGAGCTGGTGAAAACCATCAGGGCGCTTGCTTTATTTTCTTCGGCAATCTGGTCTGCCGCAGTAGCAAAAGAGGTTGATACTGTGTGATCTACGAAATATGTTTTATAGGATTTAAAGCTACGGCGCTTGATCTCGATCATGTGCTTATCCGTTGCAAGACAAATGGTTTTCATGGTCTGAACCACGTTTGTCGGATCAATCCCGACCGCAGTTTCGCCGGAGAGCATTACCGCATCGCAACGATCATAAATCGCGTTTGCAACGTCGGAGACTTCCGCACGGGTGGCGTTCTTCTTGTAAATCATGGTCTCCAGCATCTGAGTTGCAACGATAACCGGTTTAATCCGGCGATTAGATTCCCGAATAATCATTTTTTGCGCTTCAGGAACTTTTTCGACGCCGATTTCAACTCCGAGATCTCCCCGTGCCACCATGATAGCATCAGCGGCTTCGATAATCGGAATGATATGATCGATCGCAAGTTGGCGCTCGATTTTGGCAATGATTTTGACTTTATGGCCACCAAGCTCATTGAGGTATGCTCTGAACAAATGAATGTCATCCGGTACGGAAACAAATGAAAGCGCCACATACTCGAGATTGTTTTCAACGGCGAGGTGGATGTCGGTCTTATCTTTTTCTGTAAATGCGGAAGAGCTGATTTTGGTCTGAGGAAGGTTGACTCCTTTGTAATTGGAAAGAGGTCCGCCTTGCAGAACCTGACAGACAAGCTCTGTGTCGGTTTTTTCAATAACCGATAACCGGATACTTCCGTCATCGATATAAACCGGATCTCCTACTTTGACGTCTTGAATAAGACCGGGATAGCTCAATGAGGCGATTTTGTCGGTACCCGGTACTTCCTGGGAAGTCAGGCGAAATTCCTGCCCGGTTAATAATTCAACTTTACCATCTGCAAATTGGCCGATACGAATTTTAGGACCCTGAAGATCGACAAAAATACAAATAGGTTTGACCAGCTCACGGCTGATGCTTCGGATAAGCTGGACTTTTTCTTTAATAAATGCGGGATTCGCGTTATGAGATGCATTTAATCGAATAATATCGACGCCTGCCTCGATAATGCTTTGCAAGCCTTCTTTGCTATCACAGGCCGGGCCAAGAGTCGCGATAATTTTTGTTTTTTTATCGTCTAATTGGAGCATAGGTTAATAGTTCCTTAAATGTGCTTTTCTGATTTTATTTATCCGATCAATTTAATCAAAAAGTCACAGATAAGGCAAATTCTAAATTTTGATTTTGCTTTACAAATGGTGAGATATAATCAGACACGATGTGAGAGAGCTAAGAGATATTAATCTTCTTAAACTGAAATTCAATGTTATTTTATTCGATTACTAAATATGTCTTGCCGATTATATAAAATAATTTCCGTCCCGGAAGTGGTAAACCCGCTCTCGTTGGTTTCCGATGCTGATCGGACGATGTTCTTGGTATGTGTAAGGGACGGCCAGATTTTTCGGATGCTCCATATGCTCCGGAAAAACTCGGATCTACTCTGTGTTCAGTCAAAATCAACGGGTCATACCGCGGCTCATTTTGCTGTGACAGCCGGGCAGGAGATGATATTGCGTCTTTTGCATCGGTTAGGATTTAACTTCGAACAATCTAATATAGAAGGATTGACGCCTCTGCAATTGGCCAAAAAACGCATGGCTGATCCAGCATTCGCGTGGCAAAAAGAGGCATTACAGCGATGTGTTTCTTTTTTGACCTCTAGAAGGCATTTGGATTACTGGATCGAGAAAAGTCTGTTTGCAGTGAGTAAATCTCATTATTCACCGTCAATGGCAACCACGATTCCGAATTTTTTAAGTGAATTCGGTGAGTTTACCTATCGGGAAGCCACTTTGAGTGACCTTCTTTCCGAAGGTATTCAGTCATGGACAAACCGACAAGATGAATTTTCAATCCTCTATACCGGTGGATGCGCTTACCAGCGTGTTCTAAAGCAGTATGTAACGGCTACTGAAAGTCGGCATACTTATTTTCCTTTAAACTATGAAAGTTTCTATTTACCCGAAAATTCTGAGAGGGCCTCTCAAATAAATGCGGTCTTGTATGATCTCCATATTCATCCGATTTTCCCGGAAATGGTCAAAACAGCCAGAGAGGTAGGGGTAGAAAAATTTGGCGGACTTCTGCGGTATCAAAAGGCTTTAGAGAAGGCCGAAAAAATGGATATCGAGCATCGAATTGTGCCGTCTCCAATGGATTTGATAGGAACATTTAAACGGCACAGATCCAATTTTAGCCGTTCTATTGCCTTATTTGGGATTGTGCATGGCAACGGCAATCCGCTGCAGGGCGGCGTTACATTTTATTATTTTACCTCATCAAAAGAAGATGGGTTAGATCTTGAGCAATATAAAGCGGCACGACTACGGAATGATAAAGAGACCCAGTTTATTTTTGAAACCGACTACACTACGATTTGTCGGTCACTCGTCACGAATCTGAATAAGCTTCAAACACAGATTCGGTTCGAGTATGTATCATTGGAAGACTTAAAGTCATGTTGCGGGGGGCAATAATGCAATTTTATAAATTAGTGAGCTGTTCTCCAGCTTTAGAAATTGTGCCGGATAAAACCGTGACACATTTAACATTTTTACAAGTTCAAAGGGTCTTACCTCTTTTATGGGATATTCATACACACAAAGTTGAAGGCTATGCCAATTTTCCGGTTATGCCGTTGCTACAATTGGCCTTTCTTAGAGGCAGTTGTTCGAACATTTCAATTAACGGTGGCGCCGCACGCTCATGTTTTCAAATGCAGCCGTTTTTTGATCTCGATTTTTATATTCCGCTAAAAGGTGTACAAGATGATCCGATAAATTGGGCACATTTTGAACAAGTACTGATTTACTCAATGAGCGTGGACTTTGCGAGCGGGCATATTCGCGAAGATCGTTGTGAGGAAGAATATAGAAAGAGAGCCAACGTATGTTTTCGAAAACGGGTTTTATTTCAAGATCAAACCGGGCAGTTAGGGAAGCCAACAGGCTCTTTGCTTAGCTTTGGTTCGGTAGAATATAAATTCGTAGAGGAGGGGCGTGCAAGGCGGCAGTATGTATTTTCGATCGATAGCATCCATATCAATCTTGACCCATTGCTGGATCATTTTTTAGCGTATTTACGAAATCTTCCGATAATCAATTTTGATAGAAGTGTGGCGTGTATCGGGCTATCCCTTGAGCAAGTACTCATTGACCTGGAAGGTCGTCCTACTCAAATACTCCAGATGCTTATTTTTCCCTGGATCAATTGTTTTTTAAGTACCTACCAGGATCATCCTCTTCCGTTTGAGTCATTATATGGAGATTGCGAAGAAGCGGGAGCCCACGTTGAAGAAGCCCTCCTATTTACGCCGAATCCCGAAGAAATCGACGGTATTCACTTTAAATACGTCGAAAGTAAAATAAAGGGATTTGTCGACGGGACAATACTGATGTCACACCGGATGGCGATGCTGGGAATGGCGGAACACGAACGGATGAGCTTGCTTAATCCGATGTATTTAGAAACAAAAGTTAAGAAATATTTGGATGCACATTTCATTGAGCCTGTTGACCGGATTTCTTTTGTTGCCCACATGATCATCAATATGTCGACCTGTCCCTATTTGAAATCGGAACAAAAAGAAGCATTCTTAAAAAGTCTGAAACCGGTTCTTGAATCCATGAAGATGCCGCTTGAGGGATGGTTGGGGGACAAAAAAACAATTATGGAAACGGTTAGAACCGCATTTAAAGCAGGTCTTCCAGAATCAGTAGTTACCCAGCTAGAGCGTTATTTTATCTCCGAAGATGCCCGGGAAATCGGTCAGATTGAACTATGGCTCAAGTTATTTAACCGTTATTCCTGTAGAACCCCTAAGAAGGCGGAATGGAAATGTCTGTCGATGATCGTTCGGGACCTGGTGTTAGCTGACCAAGTAGCGCAATCGATCAATGGTAGTCAAATCACTGCGCCCGATTCTGTGACGTATTCAGTCGAAGACCAATTCGCCAAGATGCTGATCCGCCTCTGCGCGGTGTGTCGAAAAAAAGAGTCCGAGCTGACCCTTCTGCAAGCCTATCTGGAACGAACACCGGCTGATGTGATGAAACGACCTGACCTGATGAGATGTTTATATGAGAATTTTTATGATGTATTGTTCCAAGAACCGTTTTGTCAAATATGGAACACGTTAATTGTTCCCCATGCAGATCCTGTAGTGCTTGAAGAATTAATGTTGTCGGAGCGGGTTTATCAATTGCCGGCTTCTTTTCTGGTGAAACCACCTCATGCCGGAAAAAAGAAAGCTGAGTGCTCTGAGCATAGAATCGAGGTTATTCGAGACCGGTTGGCCTACATAAAAACATTTAACCCGGTTCCTCGGACGGAACCGCGAATCATTTTAGAGATCAGCCTTCTGATCAAAGAGTGGGAAACGCCACCCAAAGATAACGAGCGAAAGTATCGTGCCGAATGTGTTGAACGATTTAAAGCGTATTTCAAAGCGGCGATGGCCTTCTGCCCTGATTTAATAGTTAAGGCCCTGACCAGCTTACCCGATAGCCCTGCAAGCCGCTGGATGAAGCGTGAAGCGGTACACCCGCTACTCGCAGATCCGATGCCCATAAACCTAGAGCGAGCACGAAACCTGTTGGAAGCGTTATATTCCATTGCGGAACTCCGTAGAAGTACAGACGTCCACACCCTTTCTCTTAAGCTCTGGCAAGCCTATGCCGAGTCTAAAACCGAACCCCAAAAATTTGCGCAATGGATTGTCTTTTTACAATCTAAATGGCCCCGTGAAGAGTGGGTCGAGCAGGTTCAACATTTACTGGCCGGTTATTTTTCAAATGCCGATTCACCTGACTCGGAGTATTTTTCTCCGCTGATTCTCAGTCTTCAATCGGAGTTGGATGCCATGATCGATAGCGGGATGACGGTCCAGATATCAGAGTTTTATGCGCATCTTTTATCTGGTGCAAAAAAAGGTGCTGAGGTCTTGCCTAAAGTCTGGCACTACCTTCCCATTAGGATGGCGTGCGCCGCATCCGATACCGATCGTATGGCTGTGCTCACCGATACGATTTATGCGCTATCTACAACCCAAGAATGGGTTGGGGATTTGGTGTTTTCTTCTGATGGAGGCTTTAACAAAATGCTTCATCGTTTATTCAGCGGCATTCCTGATACAGGTCAAAATGTCGAAGCCAAACTTGCTTTTCTAGATAAGGCTGCCGCAAAAAACGTGACGATTTCCGAGCCGCTAAAAATGAAATTGTATGCCATTTTATGTATGGCTATATCTACAGATGGCATCACTGACATAAGCTGCCAAATATGGAAACGGTGCCTACAATTAAACTCTACTCAACCTGATTTATATATGAATCTGCTAAGTGAATTAATGCCGCATATTCCTAAAGCAGTTATCCCGGAAAGCGAGATCGATTGGGTATCCGATGAGATTGGCGCCTATTGTCAAACCTTGCAGGAGACAGAGGTCAACCAAGCGCTGCAATTAGGCTTAATACCACATGTCAATTTAACTTGGCAGGCCGAACTATTGGCGGTTCGATGCCAGCATCAAGCCGTCGATTTTGGGACGATTTCTTCCACGCTGAACCGGGTTTTAGGCGGGGATGTATTAAATTTGAGACAAATTCTTGCCTGTCTTTTAATAATAAAAAAAGCCGAATCTGAGCCTTTGTTTACCCAATTAAATGACTTTTTGTCGGCGAATCATTGCGAACGTCTCAATACCCTGTTGGAGGCGATATTGAAGGCACCGGAATTAATTGATTTTACGCTTTTTAAATGGGCATATGATTTGCTCGGCTCCTCTGAAAAAGGGGTGCTCCGGTTACGATGGTATGCTCTGGGTGCTCGCGTTGCCGGAGCAGCCAAAATAGGAGAGGTCACGACCGTTGCATCCACAATGTACGAAAATATTATCCAAGCCAGAATCGCCACGCCTGATCCGTATTTTTGCGAGTATGCGAGGGCGGTGTTTGCATTTTCGTATCTCGCAGTAATCGGTGAAATGGCCAAGACCGATTCTAAAATGACGGATCCTTACGGAGAAATGACCCTTCTGAACCATGATTCATTGTGTGTTTATGATTTGAAAGATTTAGAGAAGATGGTCGGGGAATGTGTTGAGATGGTAGAAAGGGATGGATTGGATCCTGGAATTGCGGGAACGATTTTTAATCGCTGCGGCGGACTCTGTTTTCAAAGAATTTCAGAAATTCCTGAAGGTAATAAAATTGCAGAAATGCTGATCAGAAAAACAAAGTCGTTTTTTGATGATGACGCACGCTTCAACCTTTTACAGCATATTTCGCTAACGTATCCGGTTATCGCACTTGGTTCGATGGTGTCGGTCATACCGGCAACTGTAGATACCCCACCGATAATCGAAGATGCGTTACCTGAAGATCCTCACGCCCAAATTAACCGGATAGCCCGTCTTCAAGCTGCACTCAATGTGATATTGAGAACAGGGCTTGTGGGTGAAAAAGAATCAATCCGCTTTCTTGAAGGAATAGTCTTTGTATTAAGTCCCATTTTCAAAGGCCTTAACCAGTTACCGGATACTCCATCATATGCAGATGTTAAAGTGCGTTTATTAAATACCCTGGTCGAATTTTATAGTCGCCTGAGACCCTTATTCCATAAACTCTTGGAAAATTTTGATGCCGGATTTACCGTGATTCTACCTATAACCTCAACCGGACATCGGCCTTTTGTGGAGCTAGCGATAGAGCTGACTAAGAAATTATTGGCGCTACACTATGTCAAAGCGGCTGCAAGAAATACTGCTGAATCGGAAGCGAAACGTGTTAGTTGTCATCAATTAGCGCAGGTTGTGCTTAGCGGCATATTGACATGTGAGGATCCGACGATAATTCCTGAAGTATCGGTTTTTTCAATACATTTGAAAATGAATTACGGATTTTCTGTAGCTAGTTTTCCGCATGCCTTTGAAAAAAAAATGTACCTATCAACTATTTTGTTACATGAAGCTCATAGGCGATTTGGTTCAAAACAGAGGACAGAGAAACTCTATGGAATCGCGATGTGCCTGGATGTACAGGCACTATTAGAAGAGGGTATTCGGTCCGGCGTACTATGTAGGCTGGAGACCAGTCGGCGAGATGAGTTAAAAGACCTCGTTTATAGGCAATATACTGCCATTTGGAGGTCTGTTTTTATCGCACGGGCAAGTTTAGACGATTTTTCTAAGATGTTTACTAAAGTGCCCGGCACTCTTTTGGTGCCGGTCGAATATTGGAACAAAAATTTTACGGCACTTTTTGATGAAGCGCAGCTGCCGGATTTATTTTCCAAGATATTCGAGGCATGGGTAAACTACCCGCTTGTAGACGATGAAATTGATTTGGTCATGGCGACTATCGGGAGGCATCATTATATATATGTTGAGCATGCACCTGAGAAGTGGTTTGCACAAATCGGCCTTGTTTTTCATCGAATTATAACCGATAAATTGCTTAGTCAAAAAATAAAAATAAAATTCATAGAAAGTACTTTAGAGATGATCATGGCGTATGAACAAGCAATAGAAGATAAATCAGCGTCTTTTATCCCGGCATATCATAGGCTCCTCAAATCAGCTTTGTTAGACTTTGCTTCAAAGTTAAACGCCGCTGGTATAAAAAATCTTTCAGGAAAGTATGCTGCGATTGCCGAGAAGTACTGACATTCTTTCGGTACCTTGTTACACTAAATCTTTCATCTAATGCAGGGTTAAAGGATACAGCAGCTATGACGAAATGGGAGCAATGGGGGATCTGGGACGGGCATCTCCATTTACCTGATATACAAAAAGGGCAAACACTCGATCTCTCAGCGGTGTTTTGCGTGGAAAGCCGACTTTGTATTTCGGTGGAAGAGGACTTCGCCACCCTATGGCTTAATGGGCCTGCTGACGAGTCCGAAGCGGCACTCCTGTCTGCCGTTAAACTCCTGGGCAAAACTTTTTCCAAATTTATTATCAAAGGCCAAGGCAATGTCGGTGTTTTTCAAAAAACAAGTCAATCCGATCTTGTCACCGAAGTTGATCTTGGTATCGAAATGCTCTTGCGAATTTGGATCAGACGGTTTTATCCCGACCATAAGATTATCGGAGAAGAAGGCTTTAAAGACGAGATAGCTGTCGGCGATACAGTCTGGTATCTTGATCCTGTCGACGGCACGAATAATTATGCCAGTAACGGTAAAAACGTCGCCATTCACATCGGATGCGTCCGCGCCGGAAAACCCTACGTGTCGTTTGTCGGTTTACCGTTTTACGAGACCTATTATTACGGCAGTCTCAATAATCCGACTGTTAAAGACACCACCGAAGGTGTTTTTTTGATGGGTAATCCTGTGCTTCCGGCTGACCCTGTGATCGGAACCGAATATTTTAGTACCAATAAACGAGACCTAAAAATTATTAACGGTCTTCTAGGCCGCTTTAATAACTCTAGACTCTGCCGCACAAAATCAATCGGTGTGAATCTGGTCGAATTTCTGGAAGGCCGTACCAATGCTTTTTATAAACGAAATGTGAAACTATGGGATATTATTGCGCCGATGGGCATTATCAGCCTGGCATTCGGTGATCAGATAGACGCGGTGATGTATGTAAATACCGAATCTACCGGGACCTATCGGCAATATTCGCCTTTTTCAGATGACAAGGACTGGGTAACGTGGATAAATAATTGTCACCGTGATCACTGCCGCATCGGATTTTTTATTCTATATCCAACATCTCAACCCCAATTAAGTAAAGCCATTTTAGAGGAGTCCGAATTATTATGAGAAATCTCCCGTTTAAACCATCCACTTTGATGGATCAGTCTAAAGAACGAATTCTTGTTTTAGACGGCGCAATGGGAACATGCATTCAAGCCTATGACTTATCCGGCGCTGATTTCGGTGGGGAAGCCTTGAATGGGTGTAATGAATATTTAGTGGTCACCCGGCCGGATGTGATTCAGGCGATTCACGAAGCGTATTTGGAAGCCGGGGCCGATATTGTCGAGACCAATACCTTTGGGGGCACCTCCGTCGTTTTGGCTGAGTACGACATTCAGGATAAAGTCGTGGCGCTCAATTCAGCGGCGGTAAAACTGGCCCGTCAGGCCTGCGATAAATACTCCACTCCCGACCGGCCCCGTTATGTTGCAGGTTCAATCGGCCCGACGACAAAGGCGCTGTCGGTAACAGGCGGGATTACATTCGATAAATTAGTCACGTCTTTTGAGGATCAAGCCTATGTCTTAACGGATGCTGGATCGGATTATTTATTACTCGAAACGGCATTAGATACCTTAAATTTAAAAGCCGCCTATGTCGGAATTTGTCAGGCATTCGATCGTTTGGGATACCGGATCCCAGTAGCGGTGTCCGTTACCATCGAAACAATGGGTACGATGCTTGCCGGGCAAGGTGTAGAGGCCATGTATGCAGCGGTTGAGCACATGGAGCCGCTCTATATCGGCCTTAACTGCGCCACAGGTCCTGAATTTATGAAAGACCATATTCGCACGTTATCGGCGATTTCGCGGTTCCCGGTTTCGGTGGTACCAAATGCAGGGATTCCAGATGCAGAAGGTGTTTACCCAGAGTCGGCTAAAGCCCTTTCGGCCACGCTTGAAGGATTTGTTGACGAAGGATGGGTGAATTTTATTGGCGGATGCTGCGGAACCACGCCGGAACATATCCGAATGTTGGCTGATATGGTTGCGCCTAAATCACCCCGGATTCCAGTCGTCATTCCTCAAACGAGATTGTCCGGAATTGAACCGTTGGTACTCGAAGAAGATAGCCGCCCGTATATTGTCGGGGAACGAACCAATGTCATCGGATCACGGGCATTTAAAGTCATGGTGGCCGATGAAAAATATGAAGAAGCCGCTGAGATTGCCCGTAAGCAGGTCAGAGCCGGTGCGCACATTATTGATGTCTGTTTATCCAATCCCGACCGCGATGAAGTCACCGACATGCGTGAATTTCTCAAGATCGTCACTAAGTACGTTAAAGTACCGTTTATGATCGATTCGCAGATGCCTGCCGTGGTCGAAGAAGCGTTTAAATGGACGCAGGGAAAATGTATTTTGAACTCGGTTAATCTCGAAGATGGTGAAAAATCATTTGAAGAGCTCTTGCCGATCGTAAAACAATATGGGGCCTCAATCGTGGTCGGCTGTATCAGTGGAGAAATGGCTGTGACCGCGGCCGAAAAGCTAAAAGTAGCCGAAGAATCGTATCACTTACTCACCACTAAGTATGGCATTCGTGAAGAAAATATTGCGTTTGATCCCCTGGTATTTCCATGCGGGACCGGAGATAAAAAATACTTCGGGTCAGGATTTGAGACGATCGAAGGGGTTCGGCTGATTAAAGAACGTTTTCCGTTATGTAAAACGGTTCTGGGAATTTCGAATATTTCGTTCGGTTTACCCGGTGCGGGCCGTGAGGTTTTAAACTCGGTCTTTTTGTATCACTGCACCAAAGCCGGGTTGGACATGGCCATTGTGAATTCTGAAAAATTAGTACGCTATTCCCAGATCACGGATGAAGAAAAACAGCTTTGTGATGATTTATTATGGTACCGCACCGAAAATGGGAATGATCCGATTGCTAATTTTGCGACTTATTTCAGAGAGAAGAAAGTCGTGGAAACTCAGGAAGAAATCGCCCATTTACCGGTCGAGAAACGCCTCGAAATTAACATCGTTCAAGGCACAAAAGAAGGCCTTATCGCGAATCTGGAAGAAGCTCTGACCCAATGGGATCCGCTGGGCGTTATCAATATTCCGCTTATGGCAGGAATGGACATTGTCGGAGATCTGTTCGGTAAAAACGAACTCATCGTCGCCGAAGTCTTGCAATCCGCTGAAGTAATGAAAACTGCGGTAACATATTTAGAACAATTTATGGAAAAAAATGAAGCCAATGTCAGGGGTATTATGCTGCTTGCGACTGTAAAAGGCGATGTTCATGATATCGGTAAAAACCTGGTTCAGATTATTTTAGGCAATAACGGTTACCGGATTATTGATCTGGGTATCAAATGTCCGCCTGAAAAATTAATCGAAGGCTACCACGAACATAAACCGACCTTAATCGGCCTGAGTGGACTTCTGGTTAAATCAGCGCAACAAATGGTCACAACGGCGTCAGATTTAAAAGCCGCGGGAATCGAGATCCCGATTTTAGTCGGGGGAGCTGCGTTAACGGAAATGTTCACCGTCTCTAAAATCGCGCCTCAATACGGTGGGTCTGTGATTTATTGTAAAGATGCGATGACCGGGTTGTCTGTATCGAATCAATTGTCCGATCCGGCGACGCGGGAAGGGTTTTTGACCAACTTATCGGAAAAAGCAGCGGCGACTCTGGAACAAAAACCCGTTCCGACATCGACCGCTAAACGTGAATATAAAGAAAAACTGGTCTTCGATCATTCTCAGGTCCTGACGCCGCCCCATTATTCGGATGTGATTGTGACCAAAGATTTACGAGAAGTTTGGGAGTATGTGAATCCTCAGATGCTCTATGGAAATCATTTGGGATTAAAAGGCAATGTCCGGCGGATGATTGAACAAGGGGACGAGAAAACCCTGAAGCTAAAAACCAGAATGGATGCGCTCAAAGACCGGATTATTAATGAAAATCTCCTACAGGCGACCGGCTTGTATAAATTCTTCAAAGCCCGCGCCGATAAAAATGATATCGTGATTTACGACGACAAAACCGAGCAGGAAATCGAGCGTTTTGCATTTCCTCGTCAGACGGATGGGTTAGGGCTGTGTCTGTCCGATTTCGTACCGTCCGACCGTTTTGATTCTGTGTGTATGTTTGTAGTCACGTGTGGATCCGGTGTGGCTGAATTGGCCAAAGACTTGATGGATAAAGGAGAGTTTTTTGACTCTCATGCCATTTCGGCCTTGGCCCTGGAATCTGCCGAAGGGTGTGCCGAGCTTTTACACAAAGATATTCGGGCGGCCTGGGGTATTCCCGATGATCCGGCTTTGGATATCGACGCGTTATTCAAGACCAAATATACGGGTATCCGGGTGTCATTCGGTTATCCTGCGTGTCCTGATTTGGAAGACCAGGAAAAAATGTGGACCTTGCTCAGACCAGACGAGAAAATCGGTGTGACGCTGTCAGAAGAATGCATGATGCACCCCGAGGCATCCGTCTCGGCGCTGGTCTTCCATCATCCACAAGCACGGTATTTTTCGGTAAATTCATAAAACCTGATTGCCGAATTTTAGGTGTATTGCCTTGAATTTCCGAATTATATCCGGCTAAAATCACCCTGTTCCCGGACGTCAATAAGGGCATTTTCCGACTAAAAGGTTGACTTTCTAAGCTCATTTTTATACTCTATAAGCCTTATGTCCTGCACCCAGAAAGTGTAGGGGCCCCTCATTTCAAAAACGACCAATCATCAAAAGGAGACTTATTATGGCTAATCTTATCATCAATGATATTGAAGTAGATATTACCAATGGCGAGAAGATCGTTGACGCGATCGAAGAAAACGGTGTTCCAATCGGATGCAGCAACGGTGTCTGCGGAACCTGCGAAATCGAAATCTTAGAAGGAATGGAAAACCTTTCCGAACTAAACGACGAAGAGCGCGACCTCGGAATGGAAGGCAACAAACGCCTCGGATGCCAATGTGTCATTAACGACGGAACGGTTAAAATGACGTTCTAATCGGTTATATATTATTTGAACCCAAAAACCCTCGGTGAAAGCCGGGGTTTTTTTTGTTCTATATCATCCAATGTCTATCAATCTTAACAACATTCATTTCATTATCGTAGAGCCGCATACGCCCGGAAATATCGGGTCGATTGCGCGGGCATGCAAGAATATGGGGATTTCGAATATCTACCTGGTGAATCCCGTTGCCTTCACCGATGAGACATTTCGATTGGGGTGGGGCGCAAAGGACGTCATCGACGCCATGAAAATTATCAGTAGCCTGGATGAAATCCTTCCGGACATGCATCTGGTAATTGCCACCACTCAGCGCGGACGTGATCAGCATCAGCCGCTATGGACACCGAGAGAGGTGGTCGATCATGTCGGTAAGTTAGACCCTTCTCATCAGGTTGCGTTTCTTTTTGGACGTGAAAACAATGGTCTGACAAATGATGAACTGGATGCCTGTAATCTCTTATCCACGATTCCTACTAACACCCCGTATCCGGCACTTAACCTATCGCAGGCTGCGATGGTCTACGGCTATGAATTATTTCAAGCCCATGCCACATCACACCATATCACGCCCTACACCTGGCAGTTGGCCACACAGTCCGAACAAGATCTTCTATATCGAAAACTCGAAGACATCCTGCCGAATCTTCCGGTCGTGCCCCGAAAAGGCACCAAAGAATTCGTGGCATTATTTAAACGTGTTTTAGGCAGGACATCTCTGGAAACCCGTGATATCAGGCTCTTTTTAAAGTTATTCGATTTATTTAAAAAATGCTAAAATAGCCGACACTATGCCACCCAAAATTAATCCGGCTCTTATGCCGTTTTTAGATCATTTAAGAGAGCTTCGGAAGCGGGTTATTTACTCCGCGATCGCCGTTACTATTTTGTCTGTGGGGGCGTTTATTTTTTATGATCCGATTATCACCGTAGTAACGCGGCCATTCGCAGCGCTTGATAGCGCTGTTCCGGATAAGCGCTTTTTTGTTATGTCATTATTTGAAGGGTTTTCTACGAAGTTAAAAGTGTCTGTTATCGTCGGAATGTTGCTGTCATTCCCGATTATTTTGTACCATATTCTCAAGTTTATTTTCCCTGGTTTACGGTCTAGGGAGCGAAAAATCCTGATCGCCGTATTAGTTGCCAGTTTTCTTTTGATTATTATCTCGATTTACCTGAGTTTTTTCTTCTTGATTCCGGCCACTGTAAAGCTCATGACCGATATGAGCTTTATTCCCAAGCAAGTGGGCATTCTCTTAAATTATCAGGATAATATTTTCTATATTTTTAGCTTTATGTTTTATTCATTGCTAACGTTTCAGCTGCCGATTGTTCTGGAAATTTTGATGGCGTTGAACCTGTTATCCAGAAGAATGCTTCTTAAAAATAGCCGGTATATTATCGTGGCTATTTTTATTATCGCAGCAGCGGTCACGCCTCCAGACGCAGTCTCGTTATTAATGCTTGCGCTTCCCTTAGTCTTATTGTTTTATATAACCATTCTGATTGCTAAAATCTGCCGTTTTGGCGAAGGATAAATATGTTTGGAATTGGACCTAGCGAACTGTTTATTATTGCGATTGTCCTGATTATTTTTATCAAGCCGGAAGACGTGCCGCTTCTATTGCGCAAAGTCGGTCAAATGTACGGCCAGTTTTCTCAGCTCTATCGTGCCGCCGCAAGAGAGATCAATGAGATCCAGCAGATTGTCCCGACGAATATGCATATGCCGCGTTTAGACGATGTCTCGACCGCTCCTGCACCGTCAGAAGAAAAACAACAACTCGAAAGTGAAAGGAATTAATTATGTTTGGTACATCTGAAATTATTGTCATCGCCTTAGTCGTCTTCGTCTTATTCGGAGCCGCCGCCATTCCAAAGTTCGCAAAATCTTTAGGTCAGGCAAAAGGTGAATTCGAGAAAGGTGTTAAAGAAGGGTTGAAGGGAGAGGGGAAAGAGGAGGAGAAGAAGTAGGGTTCTTCCGAACTGAGAAATACACCTCCCTTATTAAGCTGTCTTTTACCCGAAAGTAAGCGCTGATTTCTAAGAAACCCGTTATTGCCCCAACACCTTCTGCAATCTCGCCTGTGCAATAGCCAGGTCAAACTGTGCATTCGTTAGACTGACTTGGGCTTGTAGTCGAGCGACTTGGGAATCCAGGATTTCCTGGTTGGTTGCGCCGCCGGCTTTATAGCGTTCGACGGTTAGCCGGACACTTTCATTAGCAGATTTTATGGTGTCCTGAAACGTCAGAATGACTTTTTTTGCTAATTGGATAGAAAGTAGGGCCTCTCGTACTTCGATAGAGATGCCTCGTCTAAATGTATCGAGTGTTACGTCTGTATTGGCGACGTCTAAATTCGCTTGTGCGACTCTTCCGGCGGTATTGTTGCCGTCAAATAAAGTCCAGGATAAATTCAGTCCCCACATCCATTCTTTGGATGCTTCGGTGAACCAATTGGAAAACCCAGGGTTTGAATAGCCGTAACTACCGGATAAATAGAGCTGAGGATTGCTTTGGCTGGCTTCTACCTCGACATTGGCGCGCAAGACGTCCTTTGTCTTCTCTAAGGATTTCAGGTCCCCACGGCTATTCAGTGCGATTTGAACGTATTCTTCAACGGACCGTGTCGGAGAGGCAACCGGTACTTTATCAATTGTGCTGTCCAAATCAACCGGAGCATCAACTTCTTTTCCCAAAGTCATATTGAATTGCAAGTTAACTAAAGCCAGGCCTTTTAACGCTTCCAAAAGCTGTTTTTCGGCATTTCCCAAGGATACTTGAACGTTGAGAATATCCGCCTGAGTCGACATCCCTGCTTTTTGGAACTCGGTTACCTGGTTTAAATGACTTTTTAAGACCGAACGACTAATATCAGACACTTCTACCAATTTTCGCATTTTAAGCACGTAATAGTAGGCGGCTTTAACATCGTAAGCATTTTGACTAATAGCCGATTGATACTCATATTGCGCACTTTGTCTTGCAGCACCCGCAACGGCTAAAACCGCGCTGACGTGAGAACCGTATAACAATTGTTTAGCGGTAAGGGTCGCGGAATAAGCATTGGATATCGAAGAAATTGTTCCGCTGCTCAGTGTTGAGAATTGGCGGGTGGAATAGTTTTCTGCGCTGGTCCGGGAAACGCCGAGTTTTAAGGTCGGATAGACCAGACTTCCGGCTTCCTGGATCTGAAATTCGGTTTTATCCAGCCTTGCTTTGGATGATTTTACAGTGTTGTTATTTTCCAAGGCATAATTGATGGCATCAGGAAGGCTGATCGGCGCTGCGTATAGAGGGGCCGATAGACTAAGTATTAATAAAGAAGCAAGAAGATAGCGAGATCTCATGAATTAAACTCCGTTCTTCTGTTTTGGATAATTGAAATTCGATAAAAATACGGGGTTTAGGCGCCGGGTTTTACGAGATTTCAGGGTGGCCAAAAAAATTTAGACTAAGAGTTCATCATACTGGAAAGGCGGTAAAAAATGAAGTCTCCCGGCACGCTGAAGAAGCATGTCGGGAGAAGGTCGTCGAAGAGGTGAAACTAGTGAACCGAAATACGATTAGCTTCATAATCAGCATAATTCTCAAACCCAGCGGTTTGAAGCGCGCCGACAACAACTGTATCCCAATCGCGGCTTGCATATTCAAGTGGCTTTAGACTCGATTCATTGAGTTTTTTAATTAAACCCATAATGTCACGACGCTCAGGACCACTTGTCAGGCTTAGCTTAGTCCATAAATCAGCAGTCAATGCGCCTAACCCTGTTTTGATTTTCCCAAGAGCTTCATTCATAAGGACTTGATGGATACTCGCCAGGTCAATCACTTCCATACCGACTGCATTTAAATCTTGGACGCCAAATGCGGACTGGATATCGGAGATTCCCCCCCGGATCTGTGCTAAAGCGCCGGTTGTATTGATCGTCTCTAGCGCGACAGAAAGTGCTGAGTCAGCTCCTAAGGATGCACCAAGTTTTTTGTGGAGATCTTTCGCCATCCAGTTATGCATCCATTTTCCTAAATCCGCTAAGGTGAGCTCTTGTGCTTCAAGTTTGGCTAACATCCGCTTTGTTCTGAGATAACTATCAGGTACCACTGATGCTGAAGGGATTCTAGCAATTGCGCACATTCCTGCTAAAAATTCCGAGTTAGACACGCCCTGTCCGCACCACCCGACTTTCTTGCCGAGCTTTTGACCAGCCAAAATAATCGAAAGGAAAACTTTAACGAGGGCCGGGTCCAATTCATCATAGGTTTTTTGCAGGCTGGCATTGTCACGGTCCGTCATAAGCACACCTTGGGTCATGTCGTTCGACCCAATAGAAAATCCATAGATGTCTCTTTTTAAGAAATCCAGTGGTAAAATACCGTTCGATGGGATTTCTGTCATACAGAAGACTTTTAAGCCATTCATGCCATTTCGAAGACCATTTACATTGATGACGCCTAACGCTTCATCTAATTGGTCCAGAGTCCGGACAAATGGGAACATAACCTGGATATTGGCCGCTTTGTATTTATCTCTGGCCATTTTGATGGCTTCGATTTCCCAAAGGAAGTTTTCAAGATTATCCGTATCGGTAGCTGACCCGATAAACCGTCCGGTTCCACGCTCTCCGATCATCGGATTATCCTCTTCCGGTTCATATAAGAGTCCACCCGGTAAGTTCTTGTACTCATTGCTCTTAAAGTCAGTGAATCGGTAAATGACGTCTTTATCCCCAAACGCCCATCCGAATTGCGCGACGGCTTGAGACAATACTTCACAATAAAGTGCTTTTCCTGATGAATAGCCTTTGCTGGTAATCAGCGCAGCCATTTTGGTAGGGAGGCTCTTTAGATAGTCTATTTCTTTTGCCTGTTCTGCATTATCGGCACAAAGACAGTGTTGAGCGATATGCGCATCAATCTTGGCTTTCAGCGTGCCATTATCAACGTCAAGCAAGACGCGGGGATGTGCGCCGACATTGGCCAGAACAAATTCTGCACGGAGTAATCCGACTTCAAAATCATTATGTCGCAATCTGGATAATTTTAATGCCTGGTCGGTATCCGCAAGGATAAGTCCAACGCGTGTTTCCGTCTTAGGAACGGTCGCAACATCCAGATTTTCTCCTACAGTCACTAACCGCAGCTCTCCCGCATAAATCCGTCCTGTTGAGCCGTCGACAGTGACGACTTGGCCATCCAACGCTCTGAGCGCTTCTATATTATTAACCCCAATAACCGCTGGTTTTTCTAATTCCCTGGAAACGATTGCGGCATGAGAGGTTCTGCCGCCGCAATTGGCGATAATTGCGCCGGCCATTCGCATACCCGGAACCGCGTCTGGATCTGTTCGATCCATCACCAGAATATCTCCCGATTTTAGTTTAGAAAGTTCGTGAGCCGAGTTTAAGAATCTCACAACACCGCTTGCCGATCCTGCTGAAGCCGGGTCTCCGCTGAGAAGAAGTTTCGCTTCTTTGGCAGCTTTAGGATCCACATCTCTGCGTTTCATTTCAATGACGGTTGGAGATATGGCGAATTTGAGATTGAAATTGGTTTCCGGCCGGGTTTGAACGAAGTACAAAACAGGATGGCCGTCAGGATCGTTCTCAATGGCAAATTCACAATCCATAATTTTACCGTATTCGGCTTCTATCGCGATAACACCCCGTGCGATTTCCTTTGCCTCTTCTTCGGATAATGACCATTGATAGACCATATCCGCAGGAGCATTGACAATCTTGGATCCACCTTCGGGATCAATGACGCACCATTTATCTTTAACTCCCATGCTTTTCAACAACGCGCCGGATTTTTTATGATAGGCAAAACTATCCGGCGTAACCATTCCGCCGACAACGGTTTCCCCGGCTTTAAAATTAGACTCAATTACAACCTCGTCCCGGAAACCGGTGGCATTATGCGCAGAAAAGGCGGTTCCGGATCGCTCGGAATTGACCATTTGCATAATACACACTGAAAGAGAGGTGTGTTGCACGGCAAATTTTACTTTTGCAGCTTCGTACGCTTCTTGTAATTTTGCTATGGCAAGCGCTTTTTCACGATTGGCAGGATCTTTAACCGCTTCGCTAATCGCTTTTTCAAGTTGGGCAGATGCCATATCTACTTTTTGTTTTCGATAATCGAGCGATCTGAAGTTATATGCCGACGCGCAATCGGATAACCATGCCTGGACAACGTTGTCAGCCCCTTTAATAAATAGGAACGTGTCCTGAAGGCCTGCAAATGAAGCATCATCGGAATCTTCCCCCGCAGCGGAAGATCTAACCGCTACCATAGCGTCGGGCTTTCCGAGCTTTTGGCAAATGCTGTGGTAACCTTGCTCAATGCTGGCGCGGATATCCGCTGGTATTTGATCCGACACTGACATAATCGCAGTTTGGATAAGGATTGACTTGAACATAATCTCATCAACGGTAAAATGCGACTCTTCAAACTTATTCAACATAAAGTTAATAAAATCTCGTAATATCACTCGGCCCGAGTCTGAGCGTTTTTCCAAAAGATAGGCTTCCGTATAGCCTCGCGCAATTTTTCGCGTGTAGCCTTCTTCTTCGTGAAGCGCCTCTCTTTTTGCCGCAAAGTCCGATTCGGTGACTAATCGAAGCAGCGTATCACTCTCAACGGTGGTCTCATCCAAAAGTCGGTGGAAAGAAAGCGCATTAACCGCGCGAAATTCAGGCACGCGGATACCTGCAGTCTGTAAGGTTTGATACATACGAGCCGCATTAATATTCTTACCGCCAAATGAAGATTCTTGAGTTTTGTAGCTGATTTCTGCGGGGGAGAAAATAATATCTCTCTCAACAGATTTAAAGGTAGCCGTCAGCGTTTCCGCGCGTGAAATAATCTTAAACATGGGTCCTCCTGCGTCAATTTGGTATAAAGTCGTTAAAATCTACGAGCCGCGGTGCTAGAAGGTGATACCTAATACATGCACATGTCCCCCCCCTTATCGATCATTAAAAATGTGTTAAAGAATTCAAAATGCAATTAACGATCAACACTTCAAAGGACGAAAAAAAATCCGTCATGAAGATCCCTCGATATCGGGGATTATAATTTGCGTAATTTTGCAGTTATCGTGTCGAGTTTTTGAAAAATGCATTTATGTTTTACGTTTTTTTATTCTTAACCACGTTCACCTTTAAAATTTCAATGATCTCTTATACACTTTATGGCTATGATTTTATCCGACCTAACCCTCAAAGAATTAATAAAAAAAGATGAGCTCTCTATTGATCCGTTTGATCCTTCCGCGCTTCAGCCAGCCTCTCTGGATTGCCGGTTAGGAACCCATTTTTTGATCCTGGATGAAGCCAAAACCGGAATTCTGACAATGGACTCCGAGATTCACTATACCGAATACGAAGGCGACTCTATTGTGATGCAGCCAAAGTCATTTTTACTCGCAACGACGGTAGAATATTTTAAATTGCCGGTCAATTTGTCCGCATTCGTGGAAGGCCGTAGCTCGATCGGCCGGATGGGGTTATTTATTCAGAATGCCGGGTGGGTGGATGCCGGATTCGAAGGCCGCATTACCCTTGAGCTTTATAATGCGAATTCATTACCGATTAAATTAATGGCCGGAAGGCGGATTTGTCAGATGGTATTCTGCCGTATGGACCAGGCCCCTTCACGCTCTTATAACGGAAAATACCAGGGTCAGACCAAGTCTGTCGGGAGCCGGATTTTTCAGGATACCGAAATACAGCTATGACGCCGCTGTCCATTGACCGCAGCTGTCCTCGGTGCCACCAATCCGGAAAAGTCGTTCTCGAAGGGCTTCAGCTGCGATGTCTTAATCAGAGCTGTTCATTTGTAACACGGTTTGATTGTCCTATTTGTCAGGGGGATTTACACGACCCCACGTTGACTGGAGACGGCTTTGCTTGCGGAAAATGTAAGAGCACGATCGCCTTCAAAAAAGTGAAATACCTGATCGAAAACGGCATGTATGTCGACTATGATCAGCGGTGTGTGATTTGCCATGGCCCGACTATTCATAGAAAAGAAATGAATCTATCCCATCGCTGTTTCTTTTTTCCGAAATGTTCAGGGCAGGGTGATTTGTTTAGTGTGACCAAAGACTCGATGGTGTTTTTGGACTTTGAAACCACGGGCCTCGAAGCCGGAAAAGACAATATTATTGAAATCGGCGCCTTAAAGATCGATGAAGAAGGCTATGAGCATGTGTTTCAGACCTTCGTGAAGCCGGTGGTGCCCGTTAGTGATGTCATCACTAAAATAACTGGGATCACACCTGATATGGTTGAAAATGCCCCTGAATTAGGTCCATCCTTACAAAAGTTGATGGCCTTTATCGGAACTGCCAAAATTATTGCGCATAATGCCGAATTTGATTTGCCTTGGCTATGTACTGCGTTGATTCGCCATGCAATTCCAAAGCCCGGTAATAAGGTGATTTGTACCTTAGTTTGGGCTAGGCAGAATCAGGAACCGCATTGCTCGCTGTCAGCTCTGAGTAAAAAATATTCTCTCTCCCATGCCAATGCGCACAGAGCCCTAGCAGATGCGGCTGCCACCAAAGAACTCTATTTTATATTCGAAAATTACCGAAAGGCACCTGCGCCGATCAGACTCCTTCATGATTATTGGGAGATGTCCGAAAAAATTACGGCGCGGTATGCCACGCATAGCCAACCGTAGGCCCATTGCAAACTGAGCTTGTCCCCAAAAACCAGACCAGGACAAGAGATGTAAAAAGAGTATAAAATTCTATCAAATGGAGGGTCAAAAAGATGGGGCGAGGACGGACATTCAATGCTGGCTTCAAGGCAAAAGTTGCACTGGAAGCAATCAAGTAAGAAGAAACGCTAGCGGCATGATTTTATTCGGTTTTCCACTTAAAATTTACGCGCTTCTGTCCTAACTTATCCGACCAGTTCACTGGTAAAAGTCATTATGGTACTGTTAATTTTATAAAAATTCTCGTACTATTAATATACTGGATTAGGGAGGTGCCTTCCGGGAATAATTATTGAAAGTAGCACATTGCCCCAAAAACTAGACCTCACGGACAAGCTTTCCATATTATGCGCTATTCTCTCTGCACCTTACTTCCTTGTGTTTAATTATTTTGGTTTTCACTTGGCAGGGAATTTGAGTATCTTCGCAGTAGTTTCTTTTTTGGTTCCCCTTATTTTCAATCATTTGAAATATCCGCTTTTAGCGCGATTTTTATTTATTATCGTGGCTACTAGTGTTTTGTTTTTTTACTCCCTTATTTTGGGGAAATCTTCAGGTGTTTATATTGTGCTTATTTCCATTGTCTCTCTTCCTGTTCTCTTATTTGAAGATAAGAAAGTTTTTAAGATTATATTGGGATCTTCAATACCGATATCAGCCGCTTACTTTTTGGAAATAGTGAATGATCATTTTTTGTTTCAACCTGCTCTCCTAACCGGAATAGCTGAAAAAGTAATCCATGGCTTTGCGATGTCCACGGCATTTCTCTTTGTGCTTATCTCGTCATTTTTCTTCTATATCTATCACAAAAAAATAGCAGATGAGCTGTCCGATTCAAATCTCAATCTTATCTCAGCATACGAATCTCTCGAACAATCCAAACTCACCATCCAAAAACTCCAAGAACAAGCCGCCTACGCCAGCCTAGCCAAAGGCATTTCCTATGAAATCCGAAACCCACTTTCTATCATTCTTTCGTGCTGGGAAATCATATCTAAAAACATGGATAAACCCGATATTGTCTCAAAATTCTCAGCCGGTTTAGAAGAAAATATTCAGAGAATTGTCACCGTAACCAATACCATGCTGGCGTATGGCAAAGTAGCCGCCAAAAACAAAAAAGAATTGCGCCTTAATGCAGAACTTTCACGGATTGTCGGGTTGATGCAGGATCGGGCAAGTGATGACTATGTAGATCTTGTTTTTGAACCGGGTAATGTGAGTATGATTGTCGCGGACCCGGATGCTTTGGTTCAGATGATAGTGCCTATTGTTTTGAATGGAATTGAATCGATTATGGCAACTCGAATCTCTAATCCTCGTATTGGGCGGATATTGGTTAAGACAAAGAAGATAAAATTGCAGAATGGTGAAGACGGCGTTGAGATTTCGATTCAGGATAATGGTGAGGGGATTTCGAGTAAAAATCAGTCGAAGGTGTTTGATTCGTTTTTTACGACACGGCATGGCCAGCAAGGGCTTGGGCTGGCGATGGTTTATAAACTTGTTTTGGAGCATCAGGGGACGATTCAAGTTGTGTCGGAGCAATTTATGGTTCATGGAAGTGAATTTGTGATTAGGTTACCGATACTGGGTGATTAAATTGTAATATGTAATACTTCCATCTTAGCCCTAAGGTGTCCGACCAAAGCTTAACTAATTCTTTTCCATACTCTGTTTTGCTCACAAACTCGGCTAAAAGACTGGGCGGCCTGCTTATCCAGTGAATCACAGAAAGACGTTTTAGACCCACTAATTCTCTCAACTTCTTGACCAGAGCTTACGACCCTGAAGAATATTGAAGTGTTCTTTGAAAGCCAAAAATTAGAAAATCGCGTTTAGGGCAATAGGTGATTCAGCCTGGCAGTGTAAAATCTTGAGTGTAATTTCAAAACGGTGAAAGAATAGTCCAGCGGCGAAGCTCGCTGGAAATATTTTGAAAGCCAACGAGGGTCATCGTAGACTTTTTAAGAATCGCAAAACACTTAAAAGGAGCATACGATGACCAAGA
>CAMDBA010000013.1 GCA_945888995.1 bacterium UBP8_UBA817
AGTTTTCGAAGAAGAAAGCGCGGCAATAGTGAGTTTTAATCTTTCGTAGATTTTGGGTTTGCCGCTATAGGGACCGAATGCAATTGCTGGTTTTCGGAGTAAAAAATCGTGGTGTCCACGAGACCCCATAGCAAGCATTTTTGGGGTGAGGTGATCCGGGAAAAAACAGTCTCGGTCATTTTGGTATCAATTGCAGCGACCCATTCCCTGCCGCCTGCTGCAATATGCGAGGATGAGCAATAAAATGCAGTAATCGGGCCAGGCATGGTGTAATCTTCCAGGCAGTGAGCCAGATTTCGTATATCATATCGAAAGATGGTTTCGCCAGCTCCGATGGTAAGAAAATTCTGATTTAAGTGAATACCGCTGACTTGTCCGTTGGGTTTGAGCGCGGTATGTGCCGTCATGTTTCGGTTGTCAAAAAGATGTAAAAACCGATCGCCTCCTGCGGCAATTTGAGTGTGATCGGTGGCGATGGCATGATAGGCTCTCTGCATGGTTTCTCGGAAAATGCTAAGAGGGGTACACGCCGGGATATTATAGTGGATTAATGAGCCGTTTATGCAGCCGATAATGGCGTTTTGGTCCTCGGCTATGAGTGATAGTGGAATGGCTGGCGGGGTGTAGTGCACTGATTCTTCACCGGTTTTTTTGTATGCTTTCACGGTTGGTTCATCGGTGAAATCCTCTTTGCCACCGATTATATAGACGAGTGGATTCGCGTGTAAGCAGGTTGCTCGAAAACCTAGGGAACGGTTGACAGGAGGCGCGGTTATTGGATCACGGTCAAGCGTCCAGAGGTGCAATTGTTGTTGGAAGTCGATGCCGATAATATCCGTTTGGCTGACCCATCCGAGGTGACTGATTCCGTCTAGTTGCCGAGCATAGGCAATTAATTTTTTTTGATATAGGCGCAATATGTTTCCCCCTAAACTTATCGAAAAAAAATCAAAATGATTTCGATTTGTTGGTTTAATACGCTGATATTTGTGGAATGCTTTTATATAAATATACTTGATCGGATATCAGAAAGCATTACTCATGCCAAATTCAACTATTTCTCCTTCATCTTCTTCAGGGTCTGGGCCTCTTTATGTTAAAGGGACGGGGCTCCGGCCTGCACCGCAGCAGAGAGTAGATACACGGGTTGATGACGGTGCTGAAGTGCAAACTCTTTTAACTTCCATGAAGCGTCTTAGCGGTCATATCGGACGTTTAGCATCCTATCACCTCCTCAAGGGAGATAATAGAATGGATGACGCCAAACTTGCTTTGGATGCGGATTTGACCCGTTTGACGACTGTTCTGCTGCGAGATATCGAATGTGGGTTTAACCCTGATTCAGGTGAATTAAATAAAACGGCCTTGCCTGTGATTCAGGAAGCGTTTTCTGCATTGATCGATCATGGTTTTTCGAATAAAGTGACCGATATTATTAACGGCTTACCTAAAAAAGCTTTTCAGGTTTATCTTGTACGCCTGTCAAACGACACTCGGCCTAATGCGATTAAGCTTCAGGACGTGAAATGGCGGAAAGATCAGATTTTTGATCCGTGGCATGTCAAAGATCATCTGGCGATCAAGCATATTCGTTCTTTGGCACAAGAAGGGACATTACAGTCCCCGGCAGAGCCCATGGTCCGCAAAGGACCGGTTGCGAATGAGGTGTACCAGTGGCAGAATACACCGGCACTTGTCCGGATGGCAGATGGGTTTTCGCGTCTCAAAACCTGTTTGGAGGGGATAGGTGAACCGCTGGGATTTGATAAACTAGATCGCCTGGCCAAAGCGAGGCCTGTAACAGAAGCCTGTCATTTGTCTTTGGCCGGAGTTGAGGATTTTCTGGATTCTAATGTTCCGCAATTGGAATCGTTTATCCAACAAAAAGTCATGACGCTGGACGAATATGAGGCTATTCAACGTCTAAAAGTGCTTCACGATCAGTTTATTCAGATTCCCAATATCAAAAAAGACATTGAAGGTTCTACACTAAAGCTCTTCACACAGAAGGTCGAACAAGTCATGCTGGCTTCTACAGACGGTTCGATCAGTATTTTGCCAAAAGAGGAATGTGCGGTTCAATTGGTGTACGCCAAAGTGAACCCTTCTATGGGTGAGCGGTTCCTAAAAGGGCGAGGCGACTACCTGGCGCAATTCGAGGATCGTCTTAAACGGGTTGTGGCGGCCTGGTATCAGCAGCCGGTTTCCGATTATATTGATTTTTTGGAAACGACAGGTAAAAGTCTGGAGACGGCCTATTCTAAAAGGATTGTTTCCACCGATGTCCTGCAGATTGCCAAGGCGGCCATTCAGGATATTATGGATGCAATCGAGGCCGTGGGAGAAGAAATTTATCTCAAAAAAGGCGACAATCCGATTATTGAGCATACGGTTCTGGCGATGGCCCAGTGGTTTGGGCTGGAGCATATTGTATCACCTTCTGTCTGGTCTAAAGCGACGCTGTCACTTCCTCAGACCGGGGCCAAGGAGGAAAAGATGCTACATGTCTCACAGGCGGCATCAGGGCGTCTGATTCATGATCTGGTTGTCGATATGAATGATTCCGATGCACTTAAACAGGTCCTGTTGCAAAATCCTCGGCCTAAAGTCGAGGATTTTGTATTTTCCCAATTGTTAATAGGGTCTTGGGATGGTCACTCGAAGCAGTTTACCGAGTTTCTGGAGGGATTTGACAATGAACGGGCTATCCCTGGATCTCGGGATTTTATTTCCCGGACAGATCATTTAGGGATCATTCATTATATGACACCAATTCGAACAGTGGCATTGAGTCTGATGGAATCATGTGGCAGCCGTCGTCCCCTGGGCCTGCCTGCCGGGGTGGTGGATAAAGTCAAGGGCGAGGCGGGGAATCCTGTGCTTCTTGAACAATTTCTTTGGCGGATGATTCACTCGGAACGGGTGCTTGTGGCTGACGGTTTTAAAGTTGAGGATCTAGCCGCGGAGAGTGATGTTGAGCCCAGCGTGGCTAGATTTGCTGAGCAATGGGTGGCAAAAGCAACGGAGACCTATCACTTAAATAGCGTAGAATCCCAATGGCTAACTCGTTTTGCGATCCGGGAATGTCGGTCTAATGCTAATTACGCTAAAAATAAGGCGTTATTTGAGAAGGAACTAACGGGGCATATGACGTATTTTTTTGGTTTGACTCGTATACAGGTTGATTTTTTGCTTGAAAATGTCGCGAAATTGAAATCACTTGTAGTCCAGTCGAAGAAAGTTCCGGATCTTCAGACAGTGTTCCGGGAATTATATCCGTTTTCTGCCGAAGTCTGGCGTTTTTTGGTGAAGGAGGCCGGGAAAACTCCTCTCGGAGCGCTGCAGCATATGGGTATTAACGATATCACGGAATTACTTGCCACAGCGCATCGCGAAAATAAAATTACAACGCAACGCTACACGCAGCTTCGCCAGGAGTGGGTCTCCCATATTCAAAATGCGGGATATGTGCAGGATGTAACGGATATTATGTACGGTTCATCGAATCCCAGAACCTTTAGTAGTCCTGTTACGCCGCCTGGGGAAAGAGTGATTAATCATGCTGATTCGACATAGGCCTGGAGTTCCCGAGTAATCGTTTGCCTTGCATCCGGGCTCTCTCCGAAGACCGGCGGATCGGCAATCATGGTCTGAACGTGGGTCATTAACACCGGGAATGTTAGTTCGGATTCCGGCAATAGAATCGCGGTGCCTTCTTCTTCTGCGGCTTTGGCATTCCAATATTGATGATTGTCTTTGGCATAAGGGTAAGGGATCAGGATGGCCGGTTTTTTGAAATGGTTGAGTTCGGCTAAAGTCGTGGCACCCGCGCGGCTGATCACGAGTGTGGCGAGGCTGTAGAGATAATCCATTTTTTCGAAATACGGCAGCAGGCAGACTTTGACCTGGCCGGTGGTATCTTTGATGAGTTTATATTCTTTGCCGGGATACTGTTTTTCGAAGTGGGATTTTCCCAGAATATGAATGAGCGCGTAAGGCTGGTTGATGAAATAGTCGGTTTGCTCACCGATGAGCTCATTGAGACGCCCTGCACCTTGGCTACCGCCGATGACGAGTAAGATCGGGGCTTTGGGCCAGGTTTCGGTAACCAGCTGGTAATAGGCGGGGGTCGTCGGAAATGCTTTTCGGATGGGGTTTCCTGTGACGGTGGTTTTGTCCGCCGGGAAATAGGGAAGGCTTTGGGGGAATGTGACGCCTATTTTTTTGGCGAACCGGGCCAAAAAGCGATTTGCACGGCCGGGGAGGGTGTTTTGTTCCAATA
The DNA here is from genome assembly GCA_945888995.1 of bacterium UBP8_UBA817. Lineage (GTDB taxonomy): Bacteria > Margulisbacteria > Marinamargulisbacteria > CAMDBA01 > CAMDBA01 > CAMDBA01. The sequence goes on from CAMDBA010000013.1 coordinate 4,283, forward strand.
AAAATATCGGAATGCCCAGGACTTTAGCCGCTAATACCACGGGTACGGTGGTCGCGCCGCCGGAGCTGACGACTATCCGGGTGTCTTGAGTTTTGAGGATATAAATAGATTGAAAAAAGGCTGTTAGAAACAAGATCGGATTTTTTTTGTACGTCACAATCGGCAATATCCGGTATCCGTATGCCGGGAGAATATCGCTGTCTTTACGGTCTCTGGAGCCGATAAAGTAGCAGTGTTTGTGATCGAGTTCCTGGGCGAGGGCTAATACGGGATAGACATGTCCGCCCGTTCCGCCGCATGTAAACGCGATCATTCTTTACTGCTCAATCTGGACACATTCATCACGACGCCAACAAAAAATAACGACATAATCAACGAGGTTCCCCCGTAACTGATAAAGGTGAGCGGAATGCCTTTTGTGGGGAAAATGCCGACCACAACGCCGATATTGAAAAATGCCTGATAGACCATGTACAACGTCAATCCGATGGCCAGATAAAAGCCGTATAATTCCTTGGCTTTTCGACCGATTGTGAGGCCTCGGTGAAAGAGTGCTGCAAATAATAGAATCACGGTAGTGGCTAAAATAAATCCGCCTTCTTCACAAATGATAGAAAAGATAAAATCTGAATAATGAAGCGGTAGATAAAAATACTTGAGTTTGCTCTGGCCGATACCCAGTCCGAAAATGCCTCCGGAACCGACGGCGATAAATGATTGGATGATATGGTAGCTTTTGCCTAGGGGATCGGACCACGGGTCTAAAAATGATTTGATTCGGTCCATTTGATAGGGGTGAAGTAAAATGTTGCCGACGACTAAGGCAATGCCGCTGCCGATAATGGCGAGCATTTGATAGAGTTTGACTCGGCTTAACAGCAATAAGGTGAAGGTTACGCCGAGGGTGAGAATAATATTGCCTAGGTCGGGTTGCTTGGCTAAAAAGATAATCGGGATCATTAGAACGGCGACAATGGGGACCACGCCTTTCATAAAATCACTCAGAATCGACTGTTTGTTTTCCAGTGACGTCGCCAGGAATACCACGACAAAGAATTTGAGCACTTCAACCGGTTGCAACTGAATAATACCGAAATCCAACCATCTATACGCGCCGCCGGCTTTAAATCCGATGCCGGGTAGGAAGGTTAAAATAATTAAACCCGTTGAGACAATGAGTCCGGAAAGGGCATATTTTCGGTACCAGGTATAAGGAATACTCGCACCGATAACAAAGGCGACAATACCGATTGCCAGATAGATTAAGTGGCGTTTGATGTAATAAAAGCTGTCGTCGAAAACGGCGAATCCTGCCACGGAACTGGTCGAAAATATCATAATGATACCGATGGTTACAAGGGTTGTGACAATTCCGAAAAGCGGCCAGTCGAATTTTAAAGGGCGTTTGAGTAATTTGCTCATGATAATAAATTCACCTGTTCTTTGAAGACTTGGCCTCGGTGATTATAATCTTTGAATTGGTCAAAGCTGGCACATGAGGGAGAGAAGAGAATGATGTCGTTTTCTTTGGAGTGTTTAAACGCTGTGCGGATGGCTGCGTCGATGTCTTGAACCTGAAAAAGAGGGAATGATGCGTTTTGTTTTTTGGATCCGGCGACGAATCGCTCGGAAATATCCCCGAAAATCGTGATGGTTTTGACTTTTTTGTGTAGATATCCAATAAAGACATCCAGCGGTAATTGCTTGTCTTGACCACATAAAATCAGGTGGATCGGATCGGGAAACGCATCGACGGCGACCAGGGTGGAGTCTGGGTTTGTGGCTTTGGAATCATTGTAAAAGGGTCGGTTGTGGTAGTTTCGGACAAATTCCAGCCGGTGTTCAACAGGGGTGAATGTCGCTAAGCGTGAGAGTATGAGGTCCATATCCAGACCGGCGGCTTTTGCTGCATAGAGTCCGGCCAGCATATTGAGCTGGTTGTGGTTGCCGACTAATTTGGAATTGGTCAGGAGAGAAAGTTCGGGGCTTTTGAGAGAGTACGGCTGAAGCATGGCTTGTGCGCGGCTGACACAGTCGGAGACGTAGGTATCTTCGTTAAAATAGATCAGTGTGTCCGATGGGCGTTGCTGTCCAAAAATCTTCGCTTTCTGGCAAGCGTAGTTCTCCATGGTTTTGTGGCGGAGTAAGTGATCGGGTGTGATATTGGTCAGCACCGCAATCTCGGGTCGGAATGTCGTGCAAAATTCCAATTGATAACTGCTTAGTTCTACGACGAGCCATTCCGGCCGCGACGGAGAATCCACATAGTCAATCAGCGGGGTTCCGATATTACCTGCTGCAGGCATACCCAAGAGATGGCTGATCAGGGAGGTCACCGTGGTTTTGCCGTTGGTGCCGGTCACGGCGATGAGTTTAGGCCGATACGGGCTGCCTGGCCGGTGAAATAATCGGTAGGCGAATTCGATTTCTGAAATGATTTCGACCGAGGTTTTAGGCATTTTTTCTGCGGGAATGCCGGGGCTTGTCACGATCAGATCCGCGTATTGTACTTCGGTAAGGCTGTAACCACGTAAGCGTTCGAGTGCTTTTTTAATCGACTGGCCGGTTAGGCCGTCTCCGAGAATGGCGACTTTTGTCATCGTATTACCTAATAAAAACTGGATTTGGGAGCCCTGCAAAACCGATGTTTTCGGTGGGTATCATAAGGCGATAATGAAGATGCCTAAAAAGACCGCGCCCAGGAGCCAGAATATCATAACCGTTTGAATTTCTGAAAGTCCCATCAGCTCAAAATGATGGTGCAGAGGCGACATCAAAAAGATCCGTTTTTGAGTCCGTTTAAAGTAGGCTACCTGGATTATGACGGATAACGTTTCGATAATATAAACGCCCCCCAAAGGCAGCAATGGCCAGGGTGTTCCCATCAGAACGCAAAGCCCGGCAAAAACCGCACCTAATGCCAGCGATCCCGTATCGCCCATAAAGAATTTGGCCGGATGAATATTGAAGATCAGAAACGAGATTAAGCTGACGATCATAATTGCCGAAAAGTGAATAAATAACGGCTGGGCTTCGACTAATCCGTAGACTAGAAATCCGATGCTGGTCAGCAGGCTGAGCCCGCCGAGAAGTCCATCCAGACCGTCTGTGAGATTGGTCGCGTTTGATGAGCCTACCATCACGAAGGCAAACACACCGATCATGCCGAGTGAAATCGGTGTGATGGTGAATGAGGCGGCCAGGAGTAACAGTAATGCGCAGATGAGCTGGAGTCCGAATTTCTGCCGTGCGGACAGTCCTCTGTTCTTGCCTTTAAGAGCGGAGGTTAAATCGTCTATAAATCCGATGAGCGAAAACGTGACTAACACGGCTAAAAGCCAAATGACCGGCACCGATAACGGGAGTAGAAACAGGCTTCCGATCAGAATGGTCAAAATAATACCGATTCCACCGAAAGACGGAGTTTTGAATTTGGTTTGATGGGTCTGCGGACTCAACTCGTAGATGACTTGATAGACTTTGCTGCGCTTGAGGAATTGCCACAGCACGAGATTGAACAGCAGGCTCCCGAACAAAAGTAAGGAGAGTTTAACCAGCATAACGGTCCTGTAGAGAGGTGACGCAGTCTTCCATTTTCATGCCGCGAGAGCCTTTCACCAGGACGATGTCGTTGGATTTGAGCTCCATGGCCAGGTGGGTGTTCAGCTCTTTTTTGGTTTCGAACCAATAAACGGGAATGTCGTTCGATCGGATCTGTCGGCAATGGTTTCCTGTTGCGTAAATAATCGAGACATCAGCATCCAGGGCATGCTCGACGATTTTCTGGTGTTCGGCGTCGGCGATGTCCCCTAATTCCAGCATGTCGCCCATCACCAGGATTTTGCGGCCGGAGAAGCGTTTGAGGTATTGTAGCGAATAAATAAATCCGTCGGGGTTGGCATTATAAGTGTCGTCAATGAGGGTGAGCGCCCCTAGTTTATGCAGGATCAGCCGGTGTTTGGATGGGGCATAGCGGGATAATCCTTCAACGATTTTTTCATCCGTCAGGCCGAAATGACGGCCGACTAGGTAGCAGAGATTCAGATTCTGGTCCGGCTTGTTTTCTCCGCCGAAGGGGTAAAGTTTGTACCCGGCTTTTGCCGCTTTTTTTGAAACAAGATCAAAATAGGGGGCGGTGTGGTTAATAAAGGCGTTTCTCGGCTGGCGTTCCCAGCTGAGTGCAGGCTGGAAGATCTCGGCTTTTGCAAGTGCAATGTTCCGTTGGGTTTGGAGCCGCTCAATATGGGTGAGTCCGATACTGGTAATGACCGTATGCGTAGGACGCAGCATTTTAGCAAGACCGGCGATCTGGCCGCGACCCCGCATGCCTAATTCGACGATCAGGACATCGGTATTGGCATCGGCCGATAAAATGGTGAGAGGTACGCCGATTTCATTGTTGTTATTTTCCGGTGTTTTGACGACGTTGTATCGGGTGCCAAGGACGGCGGCGAGCATGTCTTTTACAGTGGTTTTTCCGGCTGAGCCGGTGATGCCGATGACCGGGCAAGTGAGTTTTTTACGATAGGATTTGGCATAACTTACCAGGTCGACGTCTAGGATTTTGCTGGCGCCTTTTCGGAGGGCCTCGTCGATGTAGGCATGGCCGTCGAAATTAGGGCCTTTGATTGGGATAAACACATCCCCCGGTTCAAGCGTCCGGGTGTCGGTGGAGATTTTCATGCCAGATCCTTTAGGGCGGCGATGGCTTCTTCCCGGTCGTCAAAATGCTGGGTGCCCGATTGGGTAATCTGATAGGTTTCGTGGCCTTTCCCGGCGAGCATGACCAGGTCGCCGGGCTGTGCTTTTTCCAGAATATGGCGGATAGCGGTTCGGCGGTCGGGGATAATGCTGCACCGGGTTTGCGCGATGGTTGGAGGTAGGCCGGTCAAAATGTCATTAATAATCATATGAGGGTCTTCGGTTCGCGGATTATCGGAGGTGATGACGGTGTAATCCGATAAGTTGTATGCGATGCGGCCCATTTCTGGCCGTTTTGTCCGGTCGCGGTCGCCGCCGCAGCCGAATAAGACGAGGACATGAGCGTCCGGGGTAATGTCCCGTGCGGTTTGGAGAACATTTCTAAGGCCGTCAGGGGTGTGAGCATAATCGACAATCACCCGATAGGGCTGGCCTTCATCAATGGATTCGAACCGGCCCCGTGGTGCGTGTGCAGCGGATAAACTTTCTCGAATTTGCCCCTCTGATAGTCCCAGGCGATTCAGAATGGTAGCGGCCGCTTGCATGTTTTCATAGTTAAACCTCCCTAGAAGGGGGGCTGTGAAGTCCAGTGGCGTTTTTTGATACTCTTCCGGATAGAGGTTGATGCCGTCGCCGTCTTGCATAAATGACCGTTTTGTTTGTTCATACGCTTCAAATGTCTTGTGGTAATCCAGGTGGTCCTGACTAATATTGGTCAGAAGTTTCACATGAAACTTTATGCCCAAAATTCGGTCTTGCGCGATGCCATGGGAGGAGACTTCCATCACGAAATGCGTCCCGCCATCGGCGAGGTGTTCCGACATTTTTTTTGCGATGTCCCAGGATTCGGGGGTGGTGAGGCTGGCATTAAGTGTCCCTAAAATGGCGGTTTTGTAGCCTGCTTTATTGAGCGCATCTGCGACAAGATGGGTGACGGTGGTTTTGCCGTTGGTGCCGGTAACGCCGACTACCTTGAGAGGGTGACTGGGATAATCGAAGTGCTTGTTGGCGAACTTCGCGAGCTCCGATCGGCTCATGTGCAGCACTGACGCAGCGCCTTTTTCCTTTGCGGCGTTGATATACGGCTCGCCTCCGGGAAGACAGATGAAGTGGTCGCCTTGTGTGATGTTTCGTGAATCGTAGGTATAGGCCATTGGTATTGACCATATTATAAAAGAGACCGCGTTATTTTCACAGGGTGAGTGTCGATAGGGTTCTTCCATGCTATTTTTCATGTTTAAAGCCCTATGTTTTCGGGCATGAAACAAGCAAATAAGACGACTAGGAGAGCGAGAGCTTATGAGTGCTATTAATCACATTGGGCCGGGGTCCGGAAAAGGGGCTGCGCATGTACAAGGTGCTAATTCGTGTCCGATCCAGAAGGGTCTCACTGCTTTTGGCGTGTCTGCCGGTAGTTTCTCGAATTTAACACAGGGTACGGTTGAAGACCGGCTTTCGCTGGGGTCTGCTTTGGGGACGCCTCCCGCTGGGCTGGAGGATACAAGTGGGTGTGACTTGATTCATGGATTAGGAGGAAGTCAATTTTTTAAGAATCATGGCTTGCCGCTTCCCCTGACGCCATGGCATTTGAAGGTGCCCTTATTAGCGGTGCCGGATGTGCAGGGACAGATGACGGTGAGTATGGGTGATCAGAACGTTTCGGCTATTCCTTGGACGGAAGCCGGAAAATTCACGGCGCTTCAGAAACCCGACGGATCGCTTTCATTGATTAAATCAAAAGGACTCCTCTTTATTGTAGGTTCGACTCTTAATAAAGACGGCACCCCCGTTGTTCGGACACTGCCCCATTGGAATGGCATTGAGAATGCGACGTCGGTTCGGGAATTGAAAAAGTTTTTTTCGGAGCGGACGTATGAGGGCTTTGTGACAGCGCATGAGAGTGAACCGAGCGTCTTGTACAAGTTTTCGGATCAAAATTTATTAAAATGGCATAAACGGTTTGAACGGTGGGAAAACGGCTCGACATTTTCCAAGGTTTTTGCGCGTGTTGGGCGGCGGCTGGTAGGGGACAGTGCCCGCCTTCAGAGTATTGTGAGCTCGGTGAAAGCGAACTATCAAAAGTTGTATAATGACCTCGAAGCTCAGCTTACCCCGAAGAAAGCGGCGGCGCCGGTCTCCCAAATGGAGCAGAAAGAGGTTTCCGCTCCCGTGATTAAGACCCGCGCGATTCGTCTGGCGGGCGTATTGGATCAATTTCGGTCATTGGAGACCCGTGTTATTGCTTATAACCGTCAATTAGGGGGGTTGTGTCAGGATGCGGTCGATGTGTTGGCCGGTGCGTATACGACGTTGACGGGGTATAGTAAAGAGTTTGATCCGACGACCGTTAAGACCGAGGCTCAGTTTCAGTCAATTCAGCAAACGTTGGATCGGTGCGAAAAAGCATGTCTGGACTCGATTAAACGGGCGACGCACAAGGTGACGCTGGATATTGTGCCGCTTTTGGTTTTGGACGAGCGCATGCCGGCGTTTATTCAGCAAATGAGCAAAGAAGACCGGACGCGCTATGTGGACCAGGCCCGGATGAAGATTAAAGGACTGAGCAGTATGTATCGGGACGTCCGATCTCAATTAGATGCGCTGGCTTCCCCCTTGGCTGAACAACAGCTGACGCTCTTTAAACAAGATCATGCTTTATTGTCGGAGCGTCCTGTGTTTAAGGCGTTATTTCTGAAACTGGAAACAACCGTTAAATTACTCCATAAGGAAGGGAGTACCCCTGCCGAAAAGCAAGCTTCGATTCGAGCGGTTTTGCATGGGGAGGGTGGTATTGAGTCGGTACTGGCGGCTTTACCAAAGATGCTTAAAGACGGTGTGTCTAAAGAGTCGCTGGGGCAGGTCGAGCATTTGCTTGAAACGTTCAAATCTCATTTTCGTCATCATCTTCAAACGCCACAACACGATGCTGCTACAACACATGCTCTTGTCGGGGCGGGCGGAAAAGATCATGTCACCAGCTTAACCTTTGATCCGGCTTTATTAAAAGGGGCTACCGTAGCGTCTGATGATCCGATGCTTTCAAGCTTATCGCATCTGGAGGTTACATTCTCTACATCTCTTGGTATGGTGAATCTGTATTTTGAGGCCCAAGCGACGTTAATTAATCTCGGGAATAGGCATGCGTCATCGAAGTCGGATTCCCTTTTAGGGGAGTTCCAATCGATTGCTAAGCAGCTTTTGAATCCATCCTATCTCAAGAAGTTCGATGCTGCAAAATGGTCGGATCTGACACAGCGGTTCTCGGTTCTGCAAGATAAGGTGCGGAGCGAATTGCTCCATTTAAGTTTGGCTGACCGGACGCAAAAGGGTGAACCTAGCGAAGCGTTTTTGATTTTGGCGACGTTTTATGATCAGTTGAATCAGATGTTTACTGATCATGTCGCTTATCCTGAGGCGATCGAGGCCGGGAAGGCGCCATCCGATTTGACCGATCTGCGAGCGTCAGATGCGTCTTATCATACGGTGACAATGGCGCTTTTGGATCAATTGCGGCTGGTGAATACGTTGGCTGAGCGGAAGACCGGGGTCCTAAGTGGGCAATCGGCATTTGAAAAATTACGTATTAAGCTCGAAAAAGTACTCCTTTCTCAGCGTAGTGACGAATTTGCCCAGCTTTCCGAGATGATCGAGTTTCCATCAAAAGAACTGTTCAAGCTGTTTAAGACTTACCCGAATTTTAAGGGGGCGCTGGATCGTTTTAAGGCGGAGGCGAAGCCGCATCTCGGGGGGTCTTATGAACGCCGGTTGCAAAACGTCAGTGATTTCTTATCGAATCCCGTTTCGGATCTATCGCGGACCCAGGCAGACAGTCAGGCTTTATTCCTGGGCGAGAGCTCAATCTCCGGTGATGCTTCTCGCAGGGTGGAAGTGTATGGCATGCGTCTTACTCTAGGTGGATCTGTCGAGGTTTGGATTAACCGTGACCATCGCGGCGATGGCGAGCAAGACCTCAAAAAAGTCACATTTTCCCCAACGGGGATTTTGGACGGGGGGCAGACTCACCGGTTTGAAACCCCTGTTTTTAAGAGCCAGTACAAGGCGATTTTTTCTCGGCTGGTGTCGATGGCCGGACAGATGACGGCTCAGAATGGGGAGCCTCTCTATGTTCTGGAAACGCCAGTTGAAGACCCGATTCCGGTGGCGTCGCTTGAAAATTTTTTAGGCCCTAATTTTAGTCTAGACGGCTTTTCTGTGGGTAATTCTCTTTCCTCGGCATCCTTTCAGGATCCTACTTTTGTCGATCACCTGCTCCGATCCGACCTTTCCGATATCTTAATGGAAGGTGCGCCACTAGCAGGACCATTTCCGATGAAGATTCTGGTGCCGAATTCAAAACAGTATTATAGGCTGGAGCGCAATACGGCCTCAGGGCCTTCGAACTTCACGCTGACGAAATATGAGAAGCGGTTATTTTGGTCCGACAATCGCCTAGAGTCCCGGTCTTTTAATGTCATGGATTCGACTACACCGACGCTAGCTACGACCGAGTTTGTATATCGTTTATTAGAAGATGATGTGGCGATGGCCTCGTATCGGGACACGCTGGGGGCAGGTTTTATTGATGATTGCCGGGCTGTATGGCAGGGCGCTGATCCGGAATTGTATAGAGTGACGATACCGTTTGCTCAAGACATCCTTCAGGCGGTGGCGGCCCAGAGAGCCGAAAATCAGCGCTTATTGACCCAGCATCAGCCGGAAATGACGCGTTTGCGGAATGACATCATGGCCTCATTAAAAGAGGCATCCGCTCAGCTTCAAGCGGCGGACCTGAACGACCTACCGATCGACTCACCGTTGTTGTTGTCTTCTGAAGCATTTAAGTCCGAAATTTCGAGTAGAATTACGGGGCTAGAGGATCCCGACACCCGGTTTGTTAAAGCCGATTTTGAAAAAAAGGTAATTGCCGAGGCCTTTCATTTTTATGTGACTGAGTCGAAAGAAGTGGCGAAGTCTTTGAGTGATAAGATGAGCGGGGATATCACTGAGCGTGTCCATGCTAAGTATGCTGAGGTATTCCGAGAAACGTCTGTTTCATCTGAGGCGATGGTCTCAGGATCCTTGTCTATAGAGGACTTCCGTCGTATTTATAACAAAGTGGTGGCCCGAATGTTGCCGGTGTTAGATACATCGGCTGCATATAAGGACACCGGAAATATGTTGGTTAAATCGCAGGTGGAAGTCGATGCTAAAATGATCGCGCTGAATTACGTCTCTACATGGACCGATATGCTTTCGCATGCTGACAATCTGAAATTGTGCACCGATTTATTAGAATCGAAAAGCACGGAAGTAGACGATCTGGTCTTTAGTTCTTTTGATACGGTTTTAAACGCTAAGCTGAAAGTCTCCGGGCCTCCGTATGTCTTGCAATCCGAAGCTGATTTTCTGGAGGTCTACTCTTCTATTAGTGCAATGGTGAGAGCGGGGTTGGGTCATGTGTTTTCGCCACCCGTTCAGAATGCCTGGATGCTCAAAACGATCCAAGAAATAGGGGTTGAGCAAGAATCCGGAATATTGGAGCAGCTGATGAATAAGGTTAAAATAAAATAGGGGGTTTAAGTGATATGCTATAATCCTAAAATAGGAACCGTCCGGCAGTATTTGAAAGCCTGCATGGGTATGATATGATTTTAGTTTATTGGCTAAAATCGCTTTCCTCTTGGGTGAGGCGCCCCTATTTTTGAACTAAAAGGACGCTTTTTTTATTGTCTGTCGATAAAGAATCTATCGTTTTGATGTATTTTGAAAAGAAAGATCCTGTTCTCAGAGATAAGATAGTGGTCGCTTATTCAGGATTAGTCGAATGCATTGCCCGAAAACTAGCGTATAAACGTGAAGATCTGGATGACTTGATTCAGGTGGGCAATATCGGGCTGCTCAAGTCGATTGAGCGGTATGAGCCTCAAAAGAAAATTAGTTTCTCTACCTTTGCGACGCCGAATATTATCGGTGAGATCCGGCATTATTTTCGGGATAAGAACCGATTGGTTAAAATTCCCCGCCGCTTAGCGGAGCTGTACACCAAAATTCGCTATTATATTCGCTATGCGTCCCAGGAATTAGGCCGGGCTCCGACGATTGCGGAGATTGCCGCCGAACTTCATGTGAGTCAGGAAAATGTTCTTGAATCTCTTGAAGCGGGGCAAACTACCCATGTCTTGTCCCTGGATACCCCGTACTCGGAATACGAAAGCGGGGAATCGGCTCCATCACTTTTGGACAGCCTTGGGATGGAAAATGTCGAAGAAGGTATGCTCGATAAAGAGAGCCTTAAAGAAGCGATTTTGCAATTGACCGAACGGGAGAGGAAATTGATTTATTATCGGTTTTTCGAAGGGCTTACCCAGAATGAAATTGCCGGTAAAATGAAAATTTCTCAGATGCATGTGTCTCGCATTCTGATCAATGCCCTATCTGAGCTACGCAAATATCTGAAGTTTCACTAAAACATATTTAATTTTATTACCCAAAGACTAAAGGAAATTGTATGAGCGACGAGATGATTGTATTGAGCCGTGAAGCTATTCAGGCGCGTATTCCCCATCGGTATGAGAATGTTTTAATCGATCGTGTGACCTTTGCCGAAGAAGGTTCTGGAGTCGGTTCGTTTGAAGTTCGAATTATGCCGGGCGATGATTTAGGCCGTCAGATTTTCGCGCTGTCTAAAACGTCCACTCAAAAGGTTTTGACCGAGACTTTGTTTATGGAAATTCTGGCGCTGTCTTCTATTTGTACGGAAGGTATTATGCCCGAACATACTTTGGCGCTATTCGCCAGTATCTCTAATTTTAAAAAATTCGGAGATAGTCATTTAGGCGAGCCTCTTTTCGGACGCGTGAGGCGGCTACGCAGCAAGGCTGGTTTTTATAAGTATGAAGGGAGCTTCTTTAATCAAAAAGAGGAGATTTTGGCGACAGGTGACGTGTCTGCAATCTTTTTAGATACGTCTCAAGGCTTGCCTTCCAACGCAGATAGCAAAACCGCGCCAGTGCCTGCTCAGACGTGCTATGAAGCTGTTGATAAATCCGGATTTAATAAGGATGCCTCGCTGGTTCCGGTGGACGCTATTGTCCATTATCAGCGTGATCCTATGGAGTTAACCACATCGTACACCTATCCTTCGAATCATCCGTTGATTCACGGTCATTTCCCGGGTAAGCCAGTGATGATGGGAATTATGCAATGGATGGGCGTTTCTGACAGTTGTTTGGCGTTGGCTTTAAAGCTCAAAGCCGATGAAGGCCGAACCGGCAGCTATGAAATTTTCGGGGATGCCGAATTGGTTAAATCGGATGGACTTGTGGTGGGTGAAATACGCCGATTTAAGGTGCGTGTTTTTGTGGATTGTCCCGGTATTTTAGATCAGGCGGAGATCCTGGAAACCCATAAAGTTATCTTTCGGTCGGTGGTTCACCCCGGTGATATTTTCTTTACTAAACTGAATATACTTGAAATCAATTTTTGAGCAAGTATAATAGGGGGTATATAATAGGTTGAAAAATCGTTTTTATATATATTCTAGAGGAGGAGGTCATTATGGCAGAAGCATATTGCGTTAAATGTAAAGCAAAGAGAGAAATGAAGGACACAGTTGAAGTTACCATGAAAAATGGTCGTAAAGCTGTGAAGGGCACATGTTCAACATGTAACACCGGTATGTACAAGATTTTAGGCAAAGCCTAAGTCTTCGTACTGTAAAGAACATCGTCAAAAGCCTCCACTGTGTATTCAGTGGAGGCTTTTTTTGTATGGGGGGTAGTGTAAATTTTTGAGTGTAATGTCAAAAAGGTAAAGGAATACTCCAGCGGCGACTTCGCGATAGGACTTTTTTCATGATTGTCAATAACGGGTAGCGTTTATGCAAAACTGAGCTTGTCCCCTAAGGGCCGAACAAAAATCTATGAAAAGAAAGAAGGATAGAACCAAAGGTGGTGCGATTAGCGGTATATTCTAATAAATTATCAAGTGCCATTCCAGCATATTTTTTCGCGTTAGGAGTGGCGCGCGGGTCATCGAGAAATGCACCCAATTGAGTATGAATATCGGCTTCAAGTAGGGTTTGGAGATTAGCCGCATCTTTTGAGAGACGAAGAAGTGCTGCGGCAGCAGCTTCTTTCGCCTCAGGAGAGGCCTGCGGATCTTCGAGAAGTCTACTAAATGGAATATGAACACCGTCTGCAACTAGGCGTTGGCAATTAGCCGGATCTTTTGGGAGATGAAGAAGTGCAAGTGTAGCAGACTCTTTCGCTTCATGATTGGCGTTCTGATCTTCGAGAAGTCTACACAATGTAATATGAACACCGTCTGCAACTAGGCGTTGGCGATTAGCTGGATATTCTGCGAGACGAAAAAGTGCCCCTGCCGCATATTGTTTCGCCTCAGGAGTGGCGCACGGGTCATCGAGAAGTCTACACAATGTAATATGAACACCGTCTGCAACTAGGCGTTGGCGATTAGCTGGATCTTCTGAGAGATTCCAGAGTGCCCTGGCAGCATATTGTTTCGCACGAGGAGTGGTCTGCGGATTAATAAGAAGTGCACTTAGTTGATCATGAACACCGGCTGCAACTAGATCTGGGCGATTAGCCCCGTTCGCTGAGAGATTACAAAGTGCCCCGGCAGCAAATTCTTTTGCTTCAGGAGTGGCCTGCCTATCAACGAGACTTCCACCCAATTGAATATGAACACCGGCTGCAACTAGGGGTCGGAGATTAGCGGGGTTTAGTGAGAGATAGAATAGTGTTGTGGGCGACATTGGGATAGCTTGAAGCTGGTCTCTTGTAAGGCTCGGGGGGGCCGGCAACAACCGCGTCGTGACTTTATCGCTACCATAGCCTAGGGCACGGACAGAACGTTCCAAAGTTTCCATAATGCCTCGAAAGTCTGCGTCATTAGCCGGTACAGAAGTGCTGAGACGGACATAGGGACTTTGAAAGACTTTCAAAAAAGCTTTCATATCCCTGCGGACTTCGTTCAAATTAAGCACACTTTTTACATCAAGAAATCTAAAATACACCGACATTAAATCTTGGGAAAAAGGAACTTCAGGGCTATTTTCAGTTGATTTCATTTCACTACGCACGCTGACAATTTTATTCAAAGTGGGGCTCCTTAAAAGACAAGCGCATAGTGAGCGTTTATTAGTTATCGGAAAATTGGCTTAAAATTTTCAGTTTTTTTGGGGGTCATGATAATGGACTGACGGATTTGGCACGTATTGCGGACGGCAAGGCAGATGACCAGGTGACTTCACCGTTTAAAGTGTTGACCTGCAGATGCAGGGGGTTGAGCGGCATGACAATGGACTGAAAGTCGCAGTGACGCCATGGCCGTCCATGGCGGTGTGGGGACCTATCGGCGATTGATTCGGATTCGAGTACGGCCATGGGAGCGTACTCGCAAGAGAGGCGCTGCGACTCGCATGGGGCGACATCGCTATTTTGGAAAGGCATCCGCTTAATTTTTCTCAAAAATATCCCCCACAAATCCATTCACAAACTCATTTGAGCGTTCAAAATAACGAAAACTACTGGTTACTACCGCTATACAAACACCTTTGCCCAAATTTGTATGAAAATCAGGTGGAAATACCATTTCTCGGGAGGATTTCAATTCATCAAAACATTTTTTAGAAAGAGAATAAAATAGGAGGTTCGCTTGATTTTCCTCTCCATGGTGGTACCCGAGAACCCCTGCTTTAGCTATTTGGCCGAGTAAATAGGCCAGACGCGCTTTGTCCTGATCATTGCTCAGGGAGTTAAAATAAATCATCACGGAGACTTCAAAATTATGCGTCCCTGCGACTTCCGCGCAAAGCGCATTGATTGCGTCTTTGATTGCGCCATCATCCGCAGGCGTGGACGCAATGGAAACATCCCCACCTTTATTCAAAATAGCCTGTTGTATTATCCCTTTCATTTTATTTCCCAATTCAGGATTCTTTTGAATAATCGGGTCAAGAATCGTTGATGCAACAAAGTCTATCGTTTCAGGATGCGTGAATTTAGACGCATCAAATGAATTTTGTCGAATTGCCTCCATCAGATACATGGGAAGCGCATTAAACTCGGCATGTGTTTCACTTGCCTCCATTTTTGATGGATACCCCGCGGTTAGAACAGAACAGTCATAAACATCTACCTTTCCGAGTGTATCCGCATAAAAGATTGGAAAATCCGAAGTAATCCAGCCTTTAAATGACACTTCACTAACAGATCCTGCGCCTATGTTGCATAGCACTGCATAATTACCATATATCTGAAAGGCATACGTCGCGTTATCGTCACACATGGACTCTAAAGCCTCCTCTGACATACCCCCAAATTTGTCTGTTAACGCAGCTTTAACCTCCGAAGAGGGATACCGTTTCGCTCCAAAAAAAGAATGTAACGAAGGGTCTGAACTCGAAATTCCCGGCGGAGGAGTGAGGTTAAATTTAAACTCAGGATACAGAGCCGTTTGCATACTTGGGCTGCTGGTCATCAGATCTTTTAATGACACCATATTGCGTCTATAAAGTGTTTTTAGTACACCTTCATTGACACTGAAGCGACCCTCACAAATCGCGTATGATATGGCCATTTTTGCATTTCTATCTGTAAATACAGGAAGATGTTCCGCTAATGCTTTCAGCACCGCGGGATCGTTTCCGAATGTAAGAGTGATCTGTGAGAGATTAAAAAGTTCTATGGCAGCCTTTTTTTTCCCCGTAGCAGTTGTATTCTCATCCATGAGACGTGCAGCCCAGGGGAGCTGTTCTTCTGTTTTTCGAATATCTAATAGTGCCTGCTCTACTTTTTTTCCTATAAAATGCGCTCTAAATCCGTCATTGTAAACACTTCCAGTTCCTCTAGGCTTATTCAACTCGTCTCTAGATCGGTATCCCATCATTACATCTTTAACTAAACCTATCCAACAGAATGGGCTAACAAGATCTACTGTGCCTGCAGCCAGGACGGCGCCTCCTATTGTCTTCAAGTTTTTTGTGTGGAATGCTTCTAGTTTCAACTTTAGTGCCGCTTTAAACTCAGCTATTTGCTTAGGAGTACCTAGGAGGCGCTCTGCATTTGTCCTGTACTGGTTTGAAGGATTCGGAGGATTTTTAAATGTCGAGTGCTCGTCAACCAAGCTTCCTCTAAGCAAATGGGTGAGCACAACTAACAAAACCCCCTGATCTGTTGTTTTTTCTAAACTGAAGGGATGTTCTTTTAATGGTGAATGAGATAAAAATCTTTCAAGCAGCCCTTCATCCACCTCCTTACCGGCCTTTAAATCCGATAAAATAGTTCTTAAATCCTCATTTCTTAAAGGGACTAGTGAGGCAAAATGATTTTTAGGGCTATTTGCAGGTAATATCGTTTCACTACGCACGCTGATAATTTTATTCATAGTAGGTCTCCTTAAAAGACAAACCCATAGTGAGCGTTTATTAGTTATCGGAAAATTGGCTTAAAATTTTCAGTTTTTTGGGGGTCATGATAATGGACTGATGGGATTTGTTCGTATTACGGACGGCAAGGCAGATGACCAGGTGACTTCACCGTTTAAAGTGTTGACCTGCAGATGCAGGGGGTTGAGCGGCATGACAATGGACTGAAAGTCGCAGTGACGCCATGGCCGTCCATGGCGTCACTGCGACCGCGCACGGGGCGACATCGCTATTTTGGAAAGGCATCCGGTCCTGGTTTCATTTTGGGATGGGTATATCTCGGATGCCATTTTCCTTGCAGATTTGAGACACTGGCTTTTGACCCTTGCGCATTTCGAGCACCACGGCCCATGTCTCGTCGCTTGTATATTTTCTTTGCTTCATGACACACCTCGTTCTAAAGAGTTTAAAAGAATTTCGTTTTTTACGCCCCCCCTGTTCCTGGGGATCCCCAGGAACAGGGGGGGATTTCTCTCTTTAGTCGGTGTCTAGTTTAGCTTAGGGGAGGGCGGAAAGGGGTTTTTCGCGTAATGCTTGGGTCACCGGGTGATTCTCTCCTAAACTCCCGTGAGCCTCCGAGGTAATCAATGACTTTGCGGCATCTGTAAATTTCTTCACCTTCTCAGCGAGGACGGCATTCACATCGGGAACGTTTCCGAATTTAACCTCGATAATAGCCCGGGCAATATCCCGCTGTGCGGCCGGATCTGTAAATATAGCCAGCTGCTCAGCGACGGCTTGTAGCACCGCGGGCGTGTGTCCGAAGTCAACGCTTCTAATGGCCCTGGCAATATACTGCTGCGAGGCCGAATCTGTAAAAAACCGAATACACTCGGGATGCTCTCGGAGGAGGACACCCAACGCGTGGTCATGGCCTTCTTTTACCTGAAGTATGTCCGCCTGATCATTGGCGGAGAGCATCGGAGTAACCGTCGCCTTCATCAAATTGATAAGCTTAGCACCTGGTCCCTCCGCCACAATTTTTCCTCTTAAAATACCTTTGAGCACCCGTCTCTGTACGACAGGCTCTGCCAGAGCCGTCGGATTGCTAATGGTCTCAAGGTCGCTTGGCGAGACTCTGCCTTCTTTTATTCTTGTGCTTGAGATCTTTGATTTAGCTGCTGTGATGATGGATGAAGGTTGGAATCCGAATCCCTGATTGGGGATAGGCGTACTCGTTTGGTCCGTCTTTACATATGTTAATTGAAATGTCAAGCGATGTACTTGACTCAAGGCTTTCTGTAATTTAATCACTGTGGGCTCTGTTTGCTCCTTCTTTTTCAAATAGGCCCCCATTTCCTTATAAACAGCGGGAAGGGTTTTTTCAGGTCCATGTGTTTTAGAATTCTTCACGCTAGCTGTACACGTGTCACGGAGAAATATAGTTAATTTGTTGGCATCATCGGAATATATAGTCGGGTTAGTTCTTATTTCCTTCAACATTTCATCCGTCATGGAAGCGATGCTTGTGTTAGAAGAGGTGCTACGCATTGGAATAATTTTGGTATTACCTGGTGTGATTGCTGTCATTTGATTTCCTCCTAGTTAGTCTACTGTTGTGTATTCCCGAGTTAACGAAAATTCAAACATGTTTGCTCGAGAAATGAGAGCTGGCAGGGTAAGTGAGGACAGAAGTCGGTAAAATTTAAGTGGAAAACCGAATAAAATCATGCGGCCTTCATGAGTTCCGAATGACCGTAATAGACCATATCTGGGGTTCGATAGTCAAGGCTCTGATGCCGACGTTTTTGATTGTAGAAATCCAAAATAGGCACCAATCTGCTGGCGAGCCACCGCCATCCATGCTGATCTGTGTGGTGTGAACTGGCTGCCAGCTCAGTGTTGAATATCTCGGAGCATCCATATTGCGCAATGGCGTCTTTCAATGTGTCTACGCAAAATGATACATCCAAAGAATTAGACCCGACTTCCACGCAATCCGGCAAAATATCTGAGTGGGTGAGCACAAAAAGGGACTGGAGCGAAATGTAGTGGCTATTAGGCCACTCTGTGCTCATTCTGCCTCCGGTGGGACCGGAAATCGCGGAAGTCGGGCCTACCCCTTAAACATTTCCTGCACCCGGTACTTTTAATTGTCGCTATCAGGGCGTTTGTATTGTCGTTTGACAGGGGGGTGCATTAGAAATTCACCCCTCCAACCTCCCCTTATCAAGGGCAGGCTTTACTCCCAGATCCCAAAGTCACTGAAGATCTGCCGCTTGGGGTCCCTCCGCCCTTACCAAGGGGGGAGGTTAGGTGGGGGGTGCATTGTAGCTTAGCGCAGGAGGGTGGTGGGTTACTAAAATCACCACTTAATTCATTTTTCGTAACTGTCCATTATGGGGTTCATGGAGCGCTTACAGTACACACTGGAGCGTGAGACCTCCAACAACTCGCTTTGCCGTGTGATCGATAATTTGTGCTTTGTACGGATCATCGTTTTCCATCGTCAGCTGTCCCGTTTTTCCGGGCCTTTTTAGAAATACCTAGTGTTTTTTGATAATATCGCCGTATCGTTCCCGAACAAGGGCTTTGAGCGCCGGGCTTTCATGCGGGTCTGATAGAAGAAAGCTGAGCTCCCCTGTTGCATTCAGATCATGTTTGAGTGGATTTTGTTGCACAATCAATGCTTTGAGCTGAAATGAGACGTCCGAGTCCGATAAAATAGAGGCCAGTTCACTTCCTGAGATACTTGTGAAGAATCGTGTGGCGATTAATTTTTTAAGGGCGTCTGAATGCGAAAAAGACCGAAGAAAGAAATCTAGAATTTGGAGTTGAGGGAGTCTGGATTCATGGTGTAGCAGGAATTTTTCTATATCGCGGTCCGAGAGAGTGTGGTTTCGAAATATGAGACGAAGATTCTCGGAGGTGAGCGCTTCTTCGAAATTCATAACAATCATCATGACCATTTCCGTATGACGTGAATTTCGGATGAATTGTTTGAGCGTATGAATATGGTTGGTAAAAAATCCTAGTTTTTTAAGGGATAGAATCAGCCGTTGGAGCTGATGGAAATTCTGAGTTTCCTGGGTAATAAAGTCGATAATAGTTTCTTTGGAGAGATAATTGTAAAACGATTTGAGAATGAGTTCTTTGAGTTCAAACGGTTGGCCGCTTTGAAGTAACGCCGGTTCTAGTTGTCGGCTTTTTCCGCCGAAGCGTATTTTGTTTTTGTTTTCCAATAAGAGGGCGATTTGGAATTCGAGAGGGTTATCGGAATTGGAGATAATTTCGATTAAAGAGTCGCAGAGGATCAGCTTGGGAAAATCTGTAATCAACTTATGTCGAAACGCCGATTCCAAAGTAGGATCGCAGATTAGGGTGTTGAATAAGTGCTTAAAATGGGTGTGATTAAGGTCTTGTTTGTATTCGTTCAAAATTTCGGTTTTGAGAGAGATCTCTTGATCGGGATCGTATAGGATAAGCCTGATACAGTCCGAAGAGAGACTGTGGCTTTTGATGATGAGTTTTCGTCCTTTCTCGAAATCTTTCATCAGGAAGACTAGGATGTCGAGGGTGCCGTCTTTATTGAGAATGCTGAATCGGTTAGAAAGGTCTTTTAAGAGTTCGTATTTTTCTTCAATGCTGATGGTTTCAGACACGAAATAGACGTGAAGCAAACGTGTCGGGAGCCGGTCTTTGAGATAGCGGACTGCGCTTTTTTTGAGACTGAGGTTTTGAGTTGGGTCGAGGAAGAGCGCTTCTAAGAAATCGACGGATAAGTCATAGCGTTTCCCGACGAGATGTAAGGCCATGGTTCTGAATTCCAGATCTTCTTTTTGATCCAGAATGAGTGTCGTAAACAGGTCTACGCTCACTTTTGCGAAATAGGTTGTCAGCATCAGGCTCCGAATCGGCAACGGCTCATGCTCATCTGCGATCATGGTTTCAAAGACCTTCATCGGAATGTCATGCCGCTGAATGGCGTATTTAATCGCCAATTCCCGAATGTCGGGTTTGGTTGCTGCTGATAAAAACGGAAGAAATTTATCCCGGGATAGGTAAGACGGGTAATGCGTCAGAATGACTTCTTGCAGGCGTTCCCTGCCGCTTAGTTGAATTAATTTGTGTAGGATTTCCCGGTCCGGAACGGCATGCATATTTTGAAATTCATGCAGAAGATAAATTTGTTTTTCTTCTGACAGGGTCAAGTCGCCTAAAAGGGCTTCGTAATCCAGAAGAACCTGAAATTTAGAGTGATTTTTGATTTTTTGTTGAAGAAATATCGGGGCGTTCTGAATGATCGGAACCCAGAGCGCGGAGAGTTCTTGTTGATCTTCCTTGGTTAGGTGATCAGTTTCTTTCTGAGTCAGGATATTAAATAAGTGCTCTACCCGCTTGTCCCCGCCAAAATACGGGTCGTCCTGGTACGCTTCCTGCAAAATATCAAAAACAGCTGAAAAATTGAGCGATTCTAAGTCATGTGAGGGGGTGTCATCACGCTGCATGCGTTAAAAATAGCTCCTTATCGGGTTTTTGATGGGTCTTTTAATCATAAAGGGTTCCGGCAGATAAATTAAGGATTATTTTGCCGGGGTGGGGTATTCGGTTTTGTATCAATAATTTGAATTTATTGGGCGGTCGGCCGGAGTTGTAGGTGACTGCCGATATGACTTAGCGTTTGGTTGTAGCCGTCGACTAATAGGCGGATCTGTTCGCGTAATTCTTCGATATTACCAACATCGAGATGCTTTTTGCATAAAGGGCAAGAAAGGCCTGATGTAAGGGCTGCGATTGGAACAGCGAGTCTGTGCTGGCAGGCTGGGCATGTGGCAGGCAGAGTGCCAGACGGTTGGGGCAGTGCCGGTGTTCTGGCAATCTGTAACTCTTCATCCAGGGCTTTATTGGCCATGGCATCACAAATGGCAATCTGAGGGTGGGATCGCCTTACGTGTGTGAATGAGATTTTTTTGTAGCGTGGTAAGCGTGCCTTGATCTCGGAGTGCAGCTCCAAAAGCGGAAGGGATTGGATCTTGTAAACGCCGTTGAGCTGTTTGACCATCAGTTCGCTATCGGAGAAAAAATCGATGGTGCAAATCGATAATGGGTCAATCAGGTCGAGTGCTTTTATGACGGCCCGGTACTCGGCGATATTATTGGTTTTTGTGCCGATATATTCCGATGTAGGGTTCGCGAATCCGAGTGTTTCTGAGGCAATCGGTTGATCGGCCGCGTCGCAGATGAGCACAGCCGTCGAGGCATGTCCCGGGTTTCCCCGTGATGCGCCGTCGGTATAGATATGAATGTCGGAAGGGATGCTCATCTTGGTAGGAGACTATACCTGAAGAAAGCGGGCAAATCAATTCGGCCCGGGCAAAAATAGCGGTTTGGGATTGAATGAGAGCATGTGCCTTTGTGGGGAGTGCTTTCCCATGTTACTCTGTTGGCTCATGAAAAGTTTCTTCATCGAGAAAAAAATTCATTATACGGGAAAGACATCGTGTATTAGCTGGGCGAAGTCCCATTTTGATCTCGAAGGAGATGTTGTTTTGGCTTCTGTCGGAACATCGCCGCGACCTAAAAAGACCCAAAAATGGGCGTCGGTTTCTTCTCGGCAACCGATGCTTCATTTGTGGGTAGAGCATAGCGCGCTTACGCAGCGGGAGGCCTTGTTTTGTCAGTCTTTATTGGCGGGTATAGTGGCGGACACCCTCAGAGGCGGATTTTTTCGGAGCGGGGCAGAGCTTTATTATGATCAGGCCCGCTTGAGTCAGTCCGAATTTACCTATGCAGAGGGGCGGGCTGAGTTGTATCTGGGGCTTTGTATTCAGTCTACCGAGCCGTTTATGATCGGGCTGGATGATTTTGATATTCCGGCGCGGGAGCTTTCATTTTCGGTATTGCAGCAATATTGTGAAGATATTCATCGGATCCAAGGTTCGCTACTCTAATGTTTAATACCCTCAGCATTATCTGCTTTTTTACATTTTTAATTCATTTAACCGAATCAGTGGCCTATTCGATGCGGCTTTCCGGTATTAGGACCCGTCAGATCGCGATTGCGATGTCGTTTGTCTCAAGTACGCTTCTGGTGTCCCGTTTATCTAATATGTTTCAGGCACCGCTATTGGGCGCGATGGTGGATTCCACGGTTTTGCTGGGGACGACGGCATCACTGCATCAGTTGGAAGGGTCGTTTCGTTTGGTAATTTTTGCCGCGTTTTTGGGGTCATTGGTCGGTGCGATGATGACGCCGACGGCCGTCGAATTATTTCAGGCGGCGATGCGGCGGTTTATGCAGTCGGGGTCACTTCCCCGCGTGGCGCTTGCGGCGTTTAGGCCCCGGAATACCGTTCGCATTATAAAAGCTTTTAAATTACCTCGGCTTCACTCGCTCAAAGGGATTCGGTTAGGCACGATTCCCAGAACGTTTTTAATTGTGAATGTGGTCGTGACGGCGGTCTATACGATTGGGGTTTTGTGTTCGTTATTGGCCGGTGCGTATTTGCCGGAAATGCGGTCTACGGCGATTCAGCTTTCGGGAATTGTGAACGGGATTGCGACGATTTTTTTTACGATTATCGTCGATCCGTCGGGAGCCCGGATTACCGATCAGGTTTATCACCATCAACGGCCTGAAGCGGATGTGCGGTCGGTGATCTTTTTTCTGTTGATCGGGCGTATTTTCGGTACGTTTATTCTCGCGCAGCTGATCTTTTTGCCGTTTACTTATTATATCGTTTGGGTCACAAAGCTCTTGTCGAGGCTCGTGGTGGGATAAGATGGATTTAGCGGCGTATCAGGCACTTTTGAAACAGCTTAATACTTATGCTTATCAATATTATGTGCAGGATCAGCCGACGATCCCGGATGCTGAATATGATCGTTATTACCGTGAATTACTGGCGTTTGAAGCCGAAAACCCCTCACTTTTGGATCCTGATTCTCCTACTTTGCGGGTGGGGGATAAACCGTTAAGTCATTTTGAGCCTTTTTCTCATGCCCGGCCGCTGGGGTCTTTGGGTAATGTGTTTTCGTTTGATGAGCTGGCCGCGTTTTATAAGCGGATCGAAAAAGACCTTCCCGGTGTGCCGCTTTCATTCACCGTTGAGCCTAAAATCGATGGGCTGGCAGTGGCGCTTCATTATAAAGGCGGACGGTTTGTTGTTGGGGCGACGCGTGGAGACGGGTCTACCGGTGAAAATGTGACATCGAATCTTCGGACGATCCGGGCGCTGCCGTTGATGTTGACTCAAAACGTGGATATTGAAGTTCGCGGGGAAGTGTTTATCCGCAGATCGGTCTTCGAAACATTGTCAGACCGCTATGCGAATCCCCGGAATGTGGCGGCGGGGTCACTGCGTCAATTGGACCCGGCGATCACGTCCCAGCGGAATCTGGATGTTTTTATTTATCAGGGACTTTATGACGGAATTGCCGGTCATGCGGAGATGCTGGCTTTTTTAAAATCGCTTGGTTTTCCCGTCATTCCAACAGTATTTCAAGGCTCATCTCTTTATGAGTTGTATGACGCCTGTACCAAGATCCGCGAACTTCAATCACAGTACGATTGGGAAATCGACGGCGCGGTTATTAAAGTGGATTCTTTTTCGTATCAGGCGGCGTTGGGATCGACGACCAAATCCCCGCGTTGGGCCACGGCGTATAAGTTTCCTTCCGCTCAAGCAGTGACGGTGTTGGAAGATATCGTGGTTCAGGTCGGCCGGACAGGCGTGCTGACGCCAGTGGGGATTTTGAAACCCGTGAAAGTATCTGGTGTCGTGGTGCAGCGCGCGACACTACATAATATGGAAGAAATCGAGCGAAAAGGTGTTCGAATTGGCGATAAAGTGTTGATTCAACGCGCCGGTGAAGTGATCCCGGAGATTCTGGAAACGGTAGAACGCGGCGAGGAAACTCGGTTCTTCTCAATGCCGACCACGTGTCCGGTTTGTGACACTCCGATTGTGAATGTCGAAGGCGAAGTGGCCTACCGATGCCCGAATTTTTTCTGTTCCGAGCAAGTTAAAGGCCGGTTGATTCACTTTGCATCCCGGGATGCGATGGATATTGCGGGCTTAGGCTTTGCGTTGGTGTCGCAGTTGGTGGATCAGAACTTGGTTAAAACGCCGGCGGATTTGTATACGCTGACGCAGGCGCAGCTGGAAGTCATGGAGCGGATGGGTGCTAAATCTGCCGATAATCTGATCCAAGGGATTCAAAAAAGCAAGTCTTGCTCGCTTTCACGGTTTATTTTTGCTCTTGCGATTCCGTTCGTGGGGGAGCATGCGGCTGAGGTTCTGGCTGCGCGTTATCAGACGATCGAGGCTTTTCGAACCGCGACGTTTGAGGATCTGGTGGCGGTTCACGAAATCGGAGATAAAATCGCGATGAGCTTGATGACGGCATTAAATAATGCGGATTTTCAGGCGCTGATCACCTCGCTATTGGCGTCGGGTGTGTCGCCCGTCCATGCGGATGTCGGCGGGCAGGGGATCTTCCAAGGCAAGACGTGGTTGGTAACCGGTACGCTCAGTTCCCTTAAGCGGCACGAAGCCGAAGCCTTGATTAAGTCTCACGGTGGTCGGCTTTTGTCGACGGTGAGTAAGACTCTGGATTACTTGGTGGTGGGAGAGTCTCCTGGCTCCAAGCTTGAAAAAGCGGAGAAGTTGAATAAGCAAAGTGGGGTTGTTCAGATCTTAAACGAAGAGGGGTTTTTGGCGTTATTGAATCATTGAATGTGGCCAAATTAAGAAATGAAAATCCTCATAATTTTCTGCCCTTCTTAGTAATTTGCAATTTGATACTACTTGTATAGAATTGTTATATCTATGAAAAATAAGATCAAAATTAACCGATTTCAGTTGCCAAAGCTTATAAAGCCGGTATTTTTAGGTCGTTTGCACAATGTGTTGTTGCGCCCCATATCTTATTTGAAGGGGGTTCTAAACCTCTTTGCTGGAAAAAAGAGCTAGAAAAACATTGAAATCCCATGATGCGTTAGACCGATAATAAGCCTGTGAGACGAGAATGGCCTGGAGATTGGAGAAATCTGATGAAAAGAGCGGTTTATCTTCACTTATCACTTCTTGCTTGCGTGGCTCTTGCACCGTTTGTTTTGTCAGGGTGTTCATCGGTTCAATCTGGGGTGGCGAGCCGTGCGGCGGTGGCCAGTCAGGTGGATCGCGAGGCTTTGGCGGTGATTGCGGGGAAATCGATGCCGGCATTGTCTTCTTCCAATGGAGGCCCGACAGCGACGGCGTCTGCTTTTAAATCGCGTATTTTTTTCGAATCCGAATCTGTGGACGGTGCGTTTGTTTATAAAGGGCAGACCTATACATACAATACGGCTATTCCAAAAGTTGTCGTGAACGGCAAAACGTATATCGTCTATGAACGCTCGGAACCGAGGACGGTGGTGCTTTATGAACTCGATGGTTTCGGGCAGCTTCAGGAAAACGAAACCGATGTTTTTCGTGCAAATATCGAAGCGAATCTGGTCTCCACATTTAATCGGACAACAATGTCGATGCATTTTACGAATCTCTCGATTGACGTGACATTCAAAAATGCCGACGGTTCAGCATTGGGGGCGATGGCCATTACAAATGCTGAAATGGCGATTACCGCACGCTATGATAATTATGGTCCGACAACTTCTATGGAGCAATATATTCACTGGCCGTTTGTGCTCACCGTGAAAGGACGTTCTTTTACAGGGGTGCTCCATCATGAGGGTGTGCTCGGTGCTGCGAGTGTGATTTCGTCCGATTTGTATACCCAGGATGGGAGTTTGATCGGTCGGATGAGCATCGCGAATGATACGTCGAAGATTAGGGTTCAGCTGTATAAGGATTCGTCCGGAATTAATCTGGAAGATCTGATCGCGCAGTAGGCTTTTTTTGCGGGGTATCTATGCTGTGATAGATGTCGGGTTAAGACATAAAAAAAGCGTACAAGAAACCTTGTACGCTTTTTTAGGAACGGAGCCCTTAGACAACGGTGAGTGGTGTTTAGGGAGGTCTTAGTAGTCCATTCCGCCCATACCGCCACCCATTCCGGCCGGTACTTCTTTTTTATCTTCAGGAATGTCGGCAACGAGTGCGCCGGCAGACAGAAGAAGGATGGAGATCGATCCTGCATTTTGAAGCGCTGACCGGGTGACTTTAACCGGATCAACGATTCCTGCTTGGACCATATCAACGTATTCGAAATTGCGGGCGTTGAATCCGACGCCGGCTTTTTGGTTCTTTACTTTTTCAACGATAACGGAGGCTTCGAGGCCACAGTTGGTCGCGATTTGGCGAAGAGGCATTTCGAGTACTTTCAGAATGATTTTCATCCCGACTTTCTTGTCGCCTTCTTCTTTTTCGATGGCGGCAGAAAGGGTCGGTATCAAGTTGATGAAGGCTGTTCCGCCACCGGAAACAATACCTTCTTCAACAGCGGCACGTGTTGCGGAAAGGGCATCTTCAACACGGTGTTTCTTTTCTTTTAATTCGGTTTCGGTTGCAGCTCCGACTTTAATCACAGCTACGCCACCTGATAATTTCGCTAATCTTTCTTGCAGTTTTTCTTTGTCATAAGAAGAATCGCTGGCTTCGATTTCGCGTTTGATTTCAGCCACACGTCCGGAGATTTTAGCTGATTCGCCTTTTCCTTGAACGATGGTGGTGTTTTCTTTGTCGGCTTTTACTTTAGATGCTTGGCCTAATTGGAACAGCTCGGCTGTCTCTAAGCTCAATCCTTTTTCTTCGGAAATAACTTCGCCGCCGGTCAGAATCGCGATATCTTCCATCATCGCTTTTCTTCTGTCACCAAAGCCAGGGGCTTTGATTGCGAGACAGTTAAAGGTGCCGCGGAGTTTGTTTACCACTAGGGTTGCAAGTGCTTCGCCTTCGACGTCTTCTGCAAGGATTACCAATGATTTTCCTGCTTGAACGACTTTTTCCAGAATCGGAAGAATGTCTTTGATCGCAGAGATTTTTTTGTCGGTGATCAAGATGAACGGATCCTCTAAAGACGCGATCATACGCTCTTTATCGGTGACCATATAAGGGGAAACGAATCCTTTATCGAATTGCATTCCTTCGACGATGTCGAGTTCGGTTTCAATTCCTTTGGATTCTTCAACAGTGATAACACCGTCTTTTCCGACTTTTTCCATTGCGTCGGCGATGAGGGTGCCGATTTTTTCGTCGTTGTTTGCAGAAATCGAGGCAACTTGTGCGATCGCTTCTCTGGTTTCAACGGCTTTGGCTTCTTTTTTTAGGCCTTCTACGACAACTGCGATAGCGGCTTCAATTCCCTTTTTAAGTTCCATTGGGCTGGTGCCTGCTACAACGTTTTTTAAGCCTTCTTTAAAGATGGCCTGACCAAGAACGGTGGCGGTCGTGGTTCCGTCTCCGGCAACGTCATTTGTTTTAGAGGCGACTTCTTTTAGTAACTGAGCGCCCATGTTTTCAAACGGATCTTCTAGTTCGATTTCTTTTGCGATGGTGACGCCGTCATTGGTGATGGTCGGGGATCCCCATTTTTTGTCTAATACAACATTCAGGCCTTTTGGACCTAATGTAATTTTAACCGCATCGGCGACTTTTTCGATCCCGCTTGCAAGCGAGCGCCATGCGTCTTCTGAGAATTTTAATTGTTTTGCACCCATAGTCTAGTTCTCCTTTTCTATTGAATTAGCGTTTGATCGCTAAAATGTCGGATTCTTTGATGATTAGATAGTCGCTGCCGTCTACTTTGAGTTCAGTTCCGCCGTATTTTGCATAAATAACGGAATCTCCTTCTTTAACGGTGGTCGGGATGACTTTCCCTTCGTCCGATGTTTTTCCTGGGCCAACGGCAATAACCGTTCCGCTTTGTGGTTTCTCCTGAGCCGAGTCCGGAATCACGATTCCGAATTTGGTGGTTTGTTCAGGTTGTTGAGGCGAAACGATGACTCGATCGCCCAATGGTTGATAGTTAAGCTTGCTCATCTATTAAGCTCTCCTTTCGTAATATATAAGATTTAGGTGAATATTAGCACTCTTGTTAAGAGAGTGCCAGTGATGGTTATTTTATGGGATTATAGGTCGGGAATCAAGAGGGAATATATCTAAAATAAGCAATGGTAGCTGTGAATTGCTTGACGAGGCCGGGTTTGCGAATTACTCTCAATCGAATCCTTAATATGATAAAAAAAATACAGACATTTTATGAGACTTTAACTAATAAGCAGGTCACGGAATCTGGATTGGTGCTTGCAGCGCTGCTATTATTCTGTAAGCTGCTCTTCTCATTTTCCGACCGCTTTGAAGTGGGGGCTCTTGTTATTCTCGGTATTTTGATAGTGAAGCCCGGTATTTTTAGGCCTTTTTCTTTTTTTTGGTTCGGGGGCTCTCTTTTGATCGGACATTGTGTTTCCAAAGTGCTGTTGACCTTCATTTTTTTTGGGATTGTTTTCCCAATTGGTCTTATCAGAAGGCTGGCCGGGATAGACGCCATGATGATTAGGTCTTGGCAGTCGTGTCCTTCTGGATTTATTTTGCGTAACCATACGTTCAAACCAGATGATTTGAAAACAATCTACTAATATAAAAGGAAGCATAATGAGCGAATTTTTAAGCGAAATGGTGTCTTTTTTTATGACCCGGAAAAAATTCTGGTTATTGCCTGTTGTGTTGGTACTGCTTTTATTGGGGGCGTTAATGGTTTTTGCCGGGTCGTCTGCGTTGGCGCCGTTTATTTATACCTTATTTTAAGATGAAGTCCGAACCCTGTTATATTTTAGGTGTTTCGGCCTTTTACCATGATAGTGCTGCGGCACTTTTATGTGATGGGATCATTGTCGCAGCGGTTCAGGAAGAACGGTTTACCCGGAAAAAGGCAGACGATTCATTTCCGGAGCATAGTATTCGTTGGCTATTGTCCGAAGCGGGTATAGGGCTTGAGGATCTAAACGCCATTGTCTTTTATGACAAGCCGTTTCTGAAGTTTGAACGGCTTTTGGAGACCTATCATCATTTTTTGCCGAAAGGCCTGCGGAGCTTTCTGATCTCGATTCCGATTTGGATTAAAGACAAGCTGTTTTTTAGACGGCTCTTAAAAAATGCCTTCGATAAAATCGGATCCGATTATCCCAAAATACTATTCGCCGAGCACCATCTCTCCCATGCGGCCAGTGCGTTTTACCCTTCGCCTTTCGAAGACGCTGCGATCCTCACTATCGATGGGGTTGGTGAATGGGGGACGACCGTAATCGGCAAAGGGTGTGGACGTGACATTACCTTTATCAAAGAAATCCGGTTTCCCCATTCGTTAGGGCTTCTTTATTCAGCTTTTACGTATTATTGCGGATTTCGCGTGAACTCCGGTGAGTACAAGTTGATGGGGCTGGCGCCATATGGGAATCCGGATTCAGACCGGACCCGGGAGTATATCGACAAAATAAAAACTCATGTCATTGATATTAAATCCGATGGGTCTTTTTTACTGAACATGGCGTATTTTAATTACGCTGTCGGCCTGACTATGAGTCAGGATTCAAAATGGGAAACCCTCTTCGGACTCAAGCGACGCCTTCCCGAAAGTGATCTCAGTGAGGCCTATATGGATCTGGCATTGGCCATTCAGACAGTGACTGAAGACATTGTTTTGAAGTTGGCGCAAACGGCAAGCGCGTTGACCGGATCAGAGAATCTGGTGATGGCCGGGGGTGTTGCGCTGAATTGTGTAGCAAATGGAAAGTTGAAGCAGCAACCTATTTTCAAAAATATCTGGATTCAGCCTGCATCCGGTGACGCGGGGGGCGCATTGGGTGCAGCGCTATGCGCATGGCATATTTACTTAAAGGAAGACCGGGTGGTTCAGACGCCGGATTCGATGTCGGGGTCTTATTTAGGGCCTTCCTATTGCCGGAGGGACAATTTGAATACTTTTCGGAAATACGGAGCGGTATTTAAGCACTATGCATCTGATGACCTACTTATCGCGGATGTGATCCCTCAGCTTGAGGCCGGAAAAGTGATCGGATGGTTTCAGGGCTCTATGGAATTTGGCCCCCGTGCACTGGGTAACCGTAGTATTATCGGGGATCCGAGACAGCCGGATATGCAGAAGAAATTAAATCTGAAAATTAAATTTCGGGAAGGATTTCGTCCCTTTGCGCCGATCGTGAAGGAAGAGGCCGTCTCATTGTTTTTTGACTATACGGGGGATTCTCCCTATATGTTAATGGTCGCGCCGGTCAAGGAGTCTATTCGACGTCCATTGCCTGATCGTTATCATGAGTTGCCGTTGGCGCAACGGCTCTACCATCTGCGGTCCGATCTTCCTGCCATTACGCATGTGGACTACTCTGCCCGGCTCCAGACGGTGTCCAAAACCACGAATTTTAAGCTTTGGGCGCTTTTGGATGCGTTTGAAATGGTGAGCGGGTATCCGATTTTAATTAATACCAGCTTTAACGTCAGAGGTGAGCCCATTGTCTGCACACCGGAGGATGCCTACCGCTGTTTTATGCGGACTGACATGGATATTTTGGTTATCGAGAATTTCTTGCTTATTCGTGAGGACCAACCGCCTTTTGAAGATATTCAAAACTGGCGTGATACATATGTTTTGGATTAATAAGTGGCCGTCTTAAGACACTTACTCTTTACAAGGCCCTGTCTTTTAATATAGCGTTAAGTGATGCCTGTTAATCCTATTTGGGGTAATATTTTTAAATTTCGATCGGATACGCTCACCGTTTTGCGTGAGGCGATGTTATTTCGGGATTTGTCTTTTTTTGAACTTCGGAAGGTGGACAGGATTCTTCACCGCCGTAGTTATCTTCAGCATGAAGTCGTGTTGCATGAAAAAGAGCCGGGTACCGGCATGTATATCGTGAAGTCCGGGAAGCTCAAGGTGTTTGTGCAGAATTCCGACGGAACTGAGCAGATATTAGCCATTTTAGAAGAAGGCGATTTTTTTGGGGAAGGCGCGCTTATCGATGAGTCGTCCAGGATGGCCACTGTTGTAGCCACTGAAGATAGCGAATTATTAGGATTGTTTCGCGCTGATCTGATGGAGTTAATCGATCGGGATCCCCGGCTTTCCGCCAATATCCTGATGCAGCTGGCCGGTATTATGGCACAGCGTTTGCGTGAAGCGGACCTTTCACTCAATTCCCGCCATGTCTAGACGGCTGGATCCGTTATTTACGCCGATGCAGGTCTTGATTCTTGCGATCTGCGGTATTGCGGTGGTGGGGGGCGGGCTTTATTTTATCCGTGATTTGTTATTCCCGCTTATTTTGGCGTGGATTTTATCGTATGTGTTGACCCCTTTGGTCGATCGTTTTGAATCGGTCGTGCGGAGCCGGGCCTTGGCGGTCGGACTTTTGTTCGGTATTTTTATTCTGGGTATTGCATTTCTCTTAATCGTTATTTTGCCGGTTTTAGCTAGGGAAATAACGGATTTTACCCACGCTTTGCCAGATTATATTGACAGTGGCCGGATCTGGTTTAACTCGATTAAAGGGGCTCTGGTAACGGAGTATCCGGTTTTTGAGACATTCAAATTGCTGCATCTTATTCAGGAGCAAGTACAGGGAATAGTGCTTTGGCTTGCTCAGAGTATGAGCACGATTATTCTGTCGCTTGTCGGCATCATTTCTTTTTTGAGTTTGGTGCCGGTTATTTTGTTTTTCTTTTTGCTAGAAGCCCATCAAATTAAGAAGAAGTTATTGGAGCTGGTGCCGAACCGGTATTTTGAGATTGTGATGAGCCTTAATTTTCGGGTTACCCAGCAGCTTGGTCATTATTTGCGTGGGGTTTTGATCGAGGCGTCTATTGTTGGGACGCTTTCGACAGTGTTTTTGACGATTTTGGGCGTGAATTATGCCATCTTAATCGGAATTGTTGCCGGTGTGTGTAATCTGGTTCCGTATTTAGGGCCCATTAGCGGCGCGATTCCTGCCGCAATTATCTTTTATCTCCAAACCAAGAGTCTAACCTCGGTTTTGTATGTGATCATCGCCTTTGTCATCGTTCAATTTATCGATAATACCTTCATCCAGCCCACCATTTACGCCCAAAGCGTCAATCTGCATCCCTTGCTAGTCTTATTCGCCGTCATTATTGGCGGAACCTACGGCGGCATTCTCGGCCTAATGGT
>CAMDBA010000014.1 GCA_945888995.1 bacterium UBP8_UBA817
CGATCACGGCTAATAAAAATTTCATCTGAAGATTCCCTACTGGGACAAACGACTTACTGAATTTTTGCAGCCCTTTGAGTGATACTGCTCACCCAAAAAAAAATATGAAATTTTTTCTTTATTTCTAACGACACTTAATGAAGTATGTCACAAAATTTAAAAAAAAAGTCAGCGCCTCGTTTTCATGGCAACGCCTGAGTACTTGCGATCAAAATGGGCGATTCTGAGTCCCAATTTGCAAGGCTGTGTTTAGCTACCGATTTTCCATTTATTCTTTTCAAGAAATGCCTCGATAGTTTGCCGATTTGCCTTGTTGAGTAGATTTGAATGCGACAGCCGATGGGTCTTTGCGTAATCGGAGAGGCTTACGATTTTTTTGCTTTCTAGGGTCGCGAGACGTTTGTGGTAGCTATTGGTTAAGGCTAATCCTACAATCTCTTCCATAACGGACGTGGATCCTTGGGAATCAAACGCTTGGAACGCGGTGTAGTATGTTTTTCGATCGACAAATTTAATGTTGATTGGCACGAATCCTTCCCGAATCAATAGATAATTATTAATAACGCGGCCAATGCGACCGTTTCCGTCGATAAATGGGTGGATATTTAGATCTCGAATGCCATACAGAACATCAAGCGATTGATCCACTTTCTCGTGGACCTCGCAAAGAGTATCTAGAATGGCTGGATGTTAGACGACACCGCCTCCTCGCCACATTCGTCATTCGGCGCGTAAAAGCCATGAACACCAAAAAAGATTCCCAATAGACCAAAAACCAAATCATTGTTAAAATTTACGGCTATGAAATCCCCAGTATATAACCGTATTTTACTCAAGCTCAGTGGCGAAGCCTTTAAAGGCGAACGGGAATATGGTATTGATCCAAAATTCCTTGT
The DNA here is from genome assembly GCA_945888995.1 of bacterium UBP8_UBA817. Taxonomy (GTDB): domain Bacteria; phylum Margulisbacteria; class Marinamargulisbacteria; order CAMDBA01; family CAMDBA01; genus CAMDBA01. The sequence continues at coordinate 897 of CAMDBA010000014.1, forward strand.
TTATATCGCAAACGAAATCAAAGAAGGCGTCGCCCTCGGCACCCAGATCGGCATCGTTATCGGAGGCGGAAATATTTTCAGAGGCATGGCAGCAGCCGCCAACGGAATGGACCGTGTCACCGGCGATTATATGGGAATGCTCGCAACTGTCATGAATGCATTGGCCTTGCAGGATGCCTTGATGAAAGTCGGCGTTGATTCCCGCGTTCAGACCGCCATCGAAATGCAAGAAGTAGCTGAACCGTTTATTCTAAAAAAAGCCCTTCGGCACTTCGAAAAAGGCCGTGTCGTCATTTTCGGCGGCGGAACCGGCAATCCATTTTTCACAACTGATACCACTGCCGCACTAAGAGCCGCAGAAATCCATGCCGATGCGATTTTCAAAGCCACCAAAGTAGACGGCGTGTATGATTGCGACCCTGTCACCAATCCAAACGCCATTAAATATGACCGATTAAGCCATATGGATGTTATCAAAAACCGGCTTAAAGTCATGGACAACACTGCGCTTTCTCTCTCAATGGATAACCATACACCTATTATGGTGTTCAACCTCAAAATCGCAGGAAACATCCGCAAAATTTTGTCCGGTGAAGAAATCGGAACTAAAATCGTAGGCACAACCGTATGATTCAAAAAACAATCGAAAAAATGCAAAAAACCATTGAAACAACCAAACGTCAGTTTCAAACCTTACGCACCGGCCGGGCCAGCACAGAGCTGCTTTCACGTGTTCAGGTGGAATACTACGGCAGCATCGTTCCCCTTCAGCAAGTCGCATCCGTTTCCATTCCGGAAAGCACCTTATTTGTTCTCAGCATTTTTGATAAAACCGCCGTTAAAAGCATCGAAAAAGCGATTCAAACTTCTGATTTGGGACTCAATCCTCAAGTCGACGGCACCACCATTCGGCTCAGGCTTCCCGAGCTGACCGAAGAGCGTCGTAAAGACCTCGTCAAACTCGTAAAAAAATACACCGAAGAAGGTAAAGTCTCCCTCCGAAATGTCCGGCGTGACTTTTTAGAAGAGCTCAAAGGCTACGAAAAAAACAAAGAACTCTCCGAAGATGAGCTCAAAAGACTCCAAGACGAAGCGCAGAAAGTCACTGATCAGCACACTTCTATTTTGGAAAAACTAGCCAAAGACAAAGAAGTGGAAATCATGAAAGTCTAGTCGACTTTATGACCCCGCTAGAGTCCGTTAGCCTCGCCGTTTATGAACAGTACAAACTCGACCCTGAAAAAATTCCTGCCCATGTCGCCATCGTTATGGATGGAAACGGCCGTTGGGCAAAAAAGCGATTCCTTCCCCGTATCATGGGTCACAGATCCGGCGCAGAATCCCTCCGAACCACGATTAAAACCTGCGTTGAATTCGGCATTTCATATCTGACCGTCTACGTCTTTTCGACCGAAAACTGGAAACGTCCGGCCACCGAAGTCAGCTTCTTAATGGGATTTCTCAAACAACTCGTCCTCCAGGAACTCCCTGAACTAAAATCCCAAGGTGTCAAAATTCAATTTCTGGGAGAGCTCAGCGCACTAGCCGATGACTTACAAAACAATATCCGAATCGCCCAGGACGAAACAGCTCACAACACCATATTGACCTTAAACATGATGGTCAATTACGGCTCCCGCAACGAAATCCTGTATGCCTGCAAAGCGATGGTTCGCGATGCAAAAAACGGAACTTTAGACGAAGCCTCTGTCACAGAATCTGTCTTCTCAAGTTATCTCTACACAAAAACAATACCCGATCCGGATATTCTCATCCGAACCGGAGGAGATATTCGGATCAGCAACTATCTGCTCTGGCAAATCGCGTACAGTGAGTTCTTTTTCCTCGATAGTTTATGGCCGGATTTCAACCGTGAAACCCTCATCAAAGTTCTGCAGGAATTCCAAAACCGCGAGCGCAGATTTGGCGCCCTCATCGAAGAGCCCGAGGCATGATTACCCGCCTCTTAACAGGATTAGTCATCGGTCCCATCGCGATTGCGTCGATTATTTTCGGCACGATTCCGATGATTTTAGTGGTTCTTCTATGCACCATTCTGGCCGCTCAGGAATTATTGATTATGCTGTCTAAAAACGGCCACAAACCGTTGATGATGCCCGCATATTTCTTACTCACCGCCATTGTCGGCAGCACGTTATTTCAAGAAACCTCATTTCTATGGGACACCACGGCTGCAAAAATCATTTTCTTAGGCGCACTGGGATTCTATGGAATTGAGCTGATTCTAAAACGTCCGATTTTCCCTAAAAACGACCTGGCCGTCACACTCCGCGTTGTTTTATTAATGGGGGGCACATTTTCATTTTTATATTTGATTCGTACCTTACCCGGGGGAATTTTTCTGGTTTTATATTGCTGCATGTTAACCTGGATCGGTGACATCGCCGCCCTATTAGTCGGCAAAAAATTCGGCAAACACCCGCTCTCATTGCTCCTCAGCCCTAAAAAAACCATTGAAGGCGCGATCGGGTCTTTAATCGTCTCTTTATTGCTTTCCTGGGCCTGTGCATTGGCCTTCGGTCTGGATATTCGCCTATTCACACTCTATGGGGTTCTGATCTCGATTTTAGGCCTCTTAGGCGACCTGCATGAATCCATGATGAAACGATTTTTCCACGTCAAAGATTCCTCCAACCTTCTCCCCGGCCACGGCGGTATGTACGATCGGGCGGACAGCACCTTATTCGTCATGCCGGTCATGTACTACTTGTTCACACTCTAAATGAAAACTATTTCGATTTTAGGCTCAACCGGCTCTATCGGGGTCCAAACCCTCGACATCGTCACCGCATTTCCCGATCGGTTCCAGGTCTTCGGCCTATCCGCAGGCGCGAACATCGACCTCTTATTCGACCAAATCAAAGCTGTTCATCCAAAAGCCGTCTGCGTCCGTAGCCGCGAAGACCGAAACCTTCTTCAAGACCGGTTAACCCAAGCGGGTATTCGATGCGAGCTTTACTTCGGAGACGACGGGTTAATCCAGATCGCAACAGCCTCTGAAAACAATTTATTAGTCGTGGCCATCGTCGGCACAGCCTCACTTCGGCCGACCTATGAGGCCATTAAATGCGGCATTCCCATTGGTCTTGCCTGCAAAGAAGTCCTCGTGGCCGCCGGTGATTGCATTATGGATCTGGCCCGGCATCATCAGGTGCCCGTACTGCCGATTGATTCCGAACATGCCGCCCTCAAACAATGCCTCGCCGCCGTTGACGAAGATCTAACCCAAGTCTCTCGCCTGATCCTGACAGCGTCCGGCGGGCCATTCAGAACCTGGTCGAAAGAAGCCTTATCTCAAGTCACTCTGGAAGAAGCCTTAAAACACCCCAATTGGACCATGGGCCCTAAAATCACGATCGATTCGGCCACGATGATGAATAAAGGCCTCGAAATAATCGAAGCCCATCATCTCTTTAACTGTCCGTATGAAAAACTCGACGTCATCGTCCATCCGCAAAGCATTGTTCACAGTCTCGTTGAATTCACAGATGGCACCATGTTGGCTCAGATGGGGCTACCGGATATGCGATTCCCGATCCAATACGTCCTCACCTACCCCGAAAAATGGCCGAATCCATGGCCCAAAAGCAATCTCGCGATGATGAAAAACCTCGAGTTCTTTGACCCGGATTACGCCCGATTCCCGCTTCTCAAACTCGCATTCGACGCCGGTAAACAAGGTGGAACCGCGCCCGCCGTCATGAACGCCGCCAACGAAGCCGCCGTTTCCCTCGTTTTAAACCGACAGCTCGCCTTTACCGACATTTCACCTCTTGTCCACGAAATCGTTGCAACGTATGATCATTGGTCAAACCCTACCATTGAGGAACTACTATCCCTCGATGCGGACGTAAAGGACCAACTCTATGCACTACATCGACGATGATTACTTACTTTTATTAAACCTCCTGTTTTGCGACAACCCGTCTAAATTCCGGCAAGCACAAAAAACTTGGTCCACAGTCGACCAAATCCGCCCGCACCTCCCAACGTTTTTACCAACCCCCAAAATGGCCGAGGCTCAAAAAACCAAGCAACTGAATCTGGCCCGACACTTCGACGGCGCACTCTACCGGCAAAAGCTAAAAGCGCTGGGTATCTACTATATTAAAGACACCGACTCGGATTTCCCTGATCAACTCCGGCAAATCTACGATCCGCCCGCCCTCTTATTTTACAAGGGCAACCGGACCTTATTGTCCGCCGATATGCTGGCCATTGTAGGCTCACGTGACATTACACCCTATGGTCAGGAATGCACCTCGTATTTTGCCCGCGAACTCGCGCCCCACTTTTTAATTATTTCCGGAATGGCGTCAGGAGTGGACACGATTGCCCATGAAGCAGCCCTCGGCCAAGGTCGCCCCACCATCGCAGTCGTCGGTACAGGACTGGATCAAATCTATCCCGCCTCCAATAAAACACTTTGCAAACGCATTATCGAAAATGGCCTTCTCTTATCCGAATACCCGCCCGAATCGTTACCCGTCGCCTTTCATTTCCCCATGCGAAACCGCATCATCAGCGGTCTTTCCAAAGGCGTCCTCGTCATCGAAGCCGGAGAAAAAAGCGGTGCACTCATCACCGCCAAACAAGCCGCTGATCAAGGCCGGGATGTCTTCGTCGTTCCAGGCCCAATTTTCTCCCCCGTCAGTCAAGGCTGCCACATTCTCATCCAGGAAGGCGCCAAACTCGTCCAAAACTGCGATGACATCCTTGCAGACTATCATCCAGGCGTCGACACGCCACAGCTACCTTTTCTCTTAACAAGACGGGAGACACCCGCACAGGAAGTCCCCCCAACGACACCACAGGAAAAACCACCCGTCTCAACCGATCAGGCCGACATCCTGTCCGCACTCAAAACCCCGCTCACCCTAGACGAATTAAGCCAAAAAACATCTCGCCCCATCAGCACATTGCTATCCGCTTTAACGATTTTGGAATTAAATCAGCACATTCAGATGAAGCAAAACCGGTATAGCCGGATTTAACCCAACTTCGTCACAAATCGCCAGTTTCGAGCTCCACGACAAATTAGATAACAAATAGTATTTGAGCGATAGGACGATGTATCTTCGTTCTCAGAAAATCAATTTTTAGTGATAAAAAATTTAAACCATAGCCTCAAAATCACTGTTTTTTGACGAAATTGGGGTAAGAGAAAAAAGCATCTATCTATACTCCCAAAGTAAAAGATTTAAAGTATACTGTTTTAATTGTCGTTTTTACCTCTAAGAATATCCCATAAGCAAAAATTTCGATGGCTTTCTCTCTTGACTCCCCCTGTTTGGCATATATTAGAATTAAGTCCAAGTGTGCACCATTAAGATAGTAACCCTTAACCCGTAATTTTCACTTCAAAAAATTCGCATAAACCGCTCAGACACCTTGTCGGGCACTTACGTTTTATCAACTTTTTTCACATATCTCTCAAAACTGCATCACATTTCGGAGGCCCCAGTCTATGGATACAATCACCACTATTATCAAACGAAACGGCAAACGCGTTCCTTTCGACAAGGTTCGTATTTTTCAAGCCATTGAAAAGGCATTTCTTGCCGAAAACACCGCAGACCCAGCCGCTGTCGCCTCCGTAACTAACGAAATCGGCCTCATTCTACGCAATCGTCTCGGCGAAGAAACCATGACGCACGTCGAAGAAGTCCAGGACATTGTCGAAGAAACATTGATGCGCAATGGGTACTTGAAAGTCGCCAAGAGCTACATCCTATATAGAGAAAAACACAAACAAGCCCGTCAGCAAGAAATCCTGGCCAAAATCAAGGAAAACAAACTTGAGATCATTCTCGCTAACGGTCAGAAAAAGATTTTCAATCCGGACCTAATTGCAAAAAAACTAGAAAGTTTGTCAAAAGACCTGCCAAGAATCATCTGCCCTGTGATGGTCGAGACCATCACCAAACAAATCTATGACCAAATCCCCGAGCATGAAGTCACATTGCTCATCTTAGGCTCTGCCAGAGAGCGGATCGAAGAACATTATGAATATGCTTCGCTAGCGGCCAGAATCGCGATAGATGATTTGTATGAGCAGATCTTGAATCGTGGCATGAATACTACCGAGCTACAGGCCGCCTATACAGGCCAATTTTCAGCGTACATTGATAAAGGGATCAAGTTCGAAATGCTCAATCCCAAACTCCGGGAATTTGACCTGGTTAAATTAGCCGCTGCGATTCAACCTGACCGCGATAAACTGTTTTATTATTTAGGGGTCCAAATTTTGATGGATCGCTATTTGCTACGCGATCGGTCAAATGACAAAACAATCTATGAATTGCCTCAATGGTTCTGGATGCGCGTTGCAATGGGACTGGCTATCGGAGAAGTGAACAGAGAAGAACAGGCCATCGCATTTTATAATGTGTTATCTCAAATGGATCTCGTTTCCTCAACCCCGACCCTCTTTAACAGCGGCACCATGAACAGCCAGATGAGTTCCTGCTATCTGAACCTCGCAGATGACTCGTTACAAAGTATTTTCAAACTTTACGCCGACAACGCTAACCTGAGTAAATGGGCAGGCGGAATTGGATCCGACTGGACCTATATTCGTGCCACAGGATCAAAAATTAAAGGCACCAACGGAATGTCGCAAGGCGTTATTCCCTTTATTAAAATTTTCAACGACGTGGCCCTGGCCGTTAACCAAGGCGGCAAACGTAAAGGCGCCATGTGTGCCTATATGGAAATCTGGCATCTGGATTTCGAACAATTCATGGAGCTCAAGAAAAACACCGGTGACGAACGCCGCAGAGCCCACGATATTAATACCGCTGCGTGGATTCCGGATTTATTTATGAAGCGAGTTCAGGAAGATGGCGATTGGACATTGTTCTGTCCATCCGAAGTCCCGGATTTACATGATCTCTACGGCAAGGCGTTTGATGAACGGTATAAATTCTATGAAACACAGCCCGATATCCGGAAACGGACATTCAAAGCGGTGGACATCTGGAGACGCACCCTAACGATGCTCTATGAAACAGGTCATCCATGGATCACATTCAAAGACGCATGTAACGTTCGCAACCCCCAGGATCACTGTGGCGTCATCCATTCGTCTAATCTATGTACGGAAATTACTCTGAACACATCCAAAGAAGAAACCGCCGTTTGTAACCTGGCCAGTATCAACCTGTCCAATATGATCAAAAACGGTCAACTGGACGAAGAAAAACTCGCCAAAACAATCGAAGTTGGCATTCGGATGTTAGACAACGTTATCGACAACAACTACTACCCGATCAAAGAAGCCGAAACCGCTAACTTACGCCACAGAGCGGTCGGTCTCGGACTAATGGGTTTCCAAGACGCGTTATACAAACTCGATATCGCGTTTGATTCCGAAGAAAATATGGAATTCACAGATGCTTCAATGGAGATGATTTCATATTATGCGATTTTGGCCAGCTCAAAATTGGCAAAAGAACGCGGCACTTACTCCTCTTATGAAGGCAGCAAATGGTCTAAAGGCCTATTCCCTTATGACACCATCGCCCTTTTAGAAGAAAACCGTGGCCGCAATATTCAGGTCGGACGTAAAACCCGTCTGGACTGGAATAAAGCAAAAGAACACGTCAAAACCTACGGGATGCGCAACTCCAACACCATGGCCATCGCACCTACCGCGACCATCGCCAATATCTCCGGTGTCTTCCCTTGTACGGAACCGGCTTATAAAAACATTTATATGAAAGAAAACCTGTCAGGAAACTTCGTCGTCATCAACCGGTATCTCGTTGACGATCTTGAAGCCCGGGGCCTCTGGAATAGAGATATGACCAATAAGATCAAAATGGCCGATGGATCGGTTCTGGATATCAACGAAATCCCGGTTGCGGTACGACGCAAATACAAAGAAGTCTTTGAAATCGATCCGAAGTGGATTATCAAATCGGCCGCACTTCGGTCAAAATGGATCGATCAATCCGCCTCAACCAATGTCTTTATCAGCACGACAAGTGGTAAGATCTTGAGCGATATTTATACACTTGCTTGGGAAACCGGATTGAAAACAACCTATTATCTACGAACACTGGGCGCCTCACAAGTCACAAAGGCGACCACCGACACCTCAACAAAAAACGACGTCACACCGGCCGCACTCGCATCGATCGAAGATCCCGACTGCGAAGCCTGCCAATAATTTTCTATTTACAAGGAGTACACGATGACTGTTTCTGATATGCTTTTCCAAGACGATTTTCAAGCCAACCATATGTCCAATGCGGAGATTATTAACAACCGCCGCGTTATCAATGGCTACGACGATGGGTTGATGCAAGCGTCTCCGCTTAAGCACCCCTGGGCACGCGATATTTTCAAAAAAATGCAAAAGAATAACTGGGTCGCGGAAGAAGTTTCATTTCAACGGGACTACGAACAATGGATTAATAACGAACTGACCGAAAACGAAAAAACCGCTTTCGAACGCGCGCTTGCTTTTGCTTCCAACCTCGACGGATTATTAACCAAAACATTAAGCGAATTAATTAAGCCGCACATCACCAGCCCTGAAGTGTCACTCGCGATTTCAAGACAAGTCTACGAAGAAGCGCTTCATGTGGATAGCTATTCTTGTATGATCGAAGCATTGGGCTTTAACGCCGAAAAAATCTACGGTCTCTACCGGACAGACAAAAAGCTATACTACAAAAACAAACAGGTCCTTTCAGCCGCCGCTAAAATCGCTACACCGAACTTCAAAACCGGCACCCCTGAGACCGACCAGCTTTTCCTTGAAGCATGTATCACAAACCTGATCTTCGAAGGCATTTTCTTCTACAGCGCCTTTATTATTTTCTACGTTCTCGGACGCCATAACAAGATGCCAGGAAGCCGTGAAATGATTCAATTTATCAACCGTGACGAAGACCTTCACGTCTCTCTTTTCGTCAACATCGTCAACACCATCAAAGAAGAGCAACCCGAGCTCTGGAACGACCAGGTCAAACGGACCTATTCCGAAAGCATTAAAGCCGCCGTCGAAATGGAATACGATTGGGGCCGCTCTTGCATCAATGACGGCATCCTAGGTCTTACCCCTATTAACTTAAAAGAATATCTCGAATTTATTGGTGATATGAGACTGACCGCACTTGGACTACCTAAAATCTGGAACAGCCAGAACCCCTTCCCTTGGATCGACGAAATGACACAAGGCAACATGATCGAAGTCAATTTCTTCGAAGGTAAAGTGAAGGAATATCAGACAGGAACCCTTCAGTGGTAAGTTCCGTCCCCAGAAAAAACATGTTTTTTCTGGGGACCCCAATACAATAAATGGAAAATTATCCCAAAGCCGCGGCCCTCATCACCGGCGGTGCCACCCGAATCGGAAAAGCGTTTGCCTTGGCTCTAGCTCACGCGGGCTACGATATTGCACTTCATTACAACACCTCTGCCGAGGCGGCCATTCATGTCCGACAAGAAATCAAGTCATTAGGTGTGGATTGCGATATTTTTCAGGCCGACTTAAGCACCACCAGCGACGTCAAAAACCTCTTTGTGCAAGTACAGGACCGGTTTTCGACTCTCTCTCTCCTGATTAATTCCGCCTCGATTTTTGAACCCGGCACGCTGGATGACACGACCGAAGATCTCTTTGACCGACATATTTCAGTCAATATGAAAGCCCCGTTTTTCCTGACACAGGCATTTGCTAAAACCGTCGAAGCAGGACACATCATCAATATTACCGATGCTATGCATACACATCTGCTTGCCTCTCATTTAATTTATAGCCTCACCAAAAAATCGCTCACTGATTTCACTTTACTTATGGCCGCCGACCTTGCCCCGAAGATCCGCGTAAATGCCATCGCGCCCGGATGGATTCTGCCGCCAAGCTCAGATTTATTCGGCGATAGGGATGCCATTCGCAAAACCGTTCCGCTGCAAACCCAGGGAAGTCTGGACGATATGACCCGGGCCCTGTTATTTTTAGTCAACAATTCCTATGTTACAGGTCAGATACTCTATATCGACGGAGGACGACATCTATGAGCAGAGATAAAATCTACATCGAAGATTTATTAGTACGGGCCATCCTCGGCATCGAACCTCACGAAAGAACAAATCTCCAGGATATCATCGTCAATTTAATCCTATACGTCGATATCAGAAAGGCCGGCATCAGCGATCAGATCGACGATTGCGTCAATTATCGTAGCATTAAAAAACGCATTTTCAAGCTCGTCGAAGAGTCTCAATTTTTCCTCGTGGAAAAACTCGTGAACGAAATTGCCCGCGTAATCTTAACCGAATACCCAGTCGAAAAAGTCCAGGTCAGAGTCGATAAACCCGGCGCACTACGATTTGCAAAATCGGTCGGAATCGAAATTGAACGCACCCGATCGGACTTTGAATAAATCGGTCTTTATTGCGTTAGGCTCTAATATTAACAAGGAAGAAAACCTTGTTAAGGCTATCAGAGCACTATCGGAAGTCTGCAAAGTAGAGCGCGCATCTTCATTATATGAAACAAAAGCCGTCGGAATGATCTCCGAAACCTTTTATAATGCGGCCATCCTGATCACCACTTCTCTTTCAGCAAAACAGTTAAAGTGGGATATTTTACGCCCAATGGAAGCCCGGTTCGGGCGCGTTCGGAATATGCCTAAATTTTCCCCTCGGCCTTTAGACCTGGATATTGTGCTTTATGACACCGAGATCTTAACATTAGACGACAAGGAGATTCCGGACTCTGACATCGTGTTATATGCCCACATCTCTCATCCCCTAGCCGAAATTGCACCGGATTTTTGCCATCCGATTACTAGACAAACCCTAGCCCAAATCGCCCAGGAAAGTCCTAACTCAAACGAAATTATCGGGATTCATCATTATCCACGGGAATAAGAATCGTTATTTACTAACGCTCAACGACGACAAGCCCAGCTTCGTACTTTTTCAAGGCTTGCGCCAACACAATCCAGGCCCCGATCGCAACCCACACCGCCACAATCACAAAACTCCACCAAACGCCTAGAAGACCTCCATTGAAATATAGCGCCCAGGTATAGCTGACCAGCATCCCCACAATCATCCGAAACGCGGTAAACCCAAGCGCGGGAATACTCGTTCCCAACCCTTGCATAACCTTACCGATCGCAAAGGCAAAAGCAAACAGCGGATGCTCCAGAATAACCACCACAAAAAATCCCAAAACAATACTTTTAATCACAGGATCAGATGTAAAAAAAGTCATGATAAACGGCGATAGCAGAAAAAGCGCCACGCCTAATATAAGCGAAATACCACATGCATTCAAAATCACAAAGTATGAAACAGCCCGAAATTTTTTAACTTCTCCCGCCCCTTTTAAAGTTCCCATCAGTGGAACAGCGGCATTGGCAAGTCCAATCATACACAAAAGGCACAATGCCTCGATCTTCAGCCCGATACTAATCGCCGCCATCGCAGCTACTCCGTAAAATGCCACCAATCGATTCAGAGTCGCCATAGTGGCGCTGACAATCAGTAATTCCAGAAAAGCGGGCATCCCAATGCGAAACAATTTTTTCAACAAATTCACCTGATAATTTGGCCAGGCAAGCGGCAACCTGAACTCGCTATCCCGTTTAAAAAAGAGGATATAAATAAAAATCGCACTCCCGATAACACTGGCCAATACCGTCCCGATCGCCGCGCCGATTGCATGAAGATGCAGATAAAAAATAAAGAACGGATCCAGAATCGCATTCAAAATCGTGGTTAAAAGCTGAATTTTGACCGGTAACGCCGTATTGCCGGTTCCTTCCAGAATCGACAGGCAAATATAATTAAAAATAAAGCTGAACACTCCTAAAAAAATCACCCGCTGATAGCCCATTGAGATCTCAAGCACGTGCCCGGATGCGCCGGTAACCGCCAATAAATAAGGCGTCCCAACAAACCCGATCACACAGACCAGCGCCGACAAACCCAGCGATACCCAAATGGCTGATCCCGCAATCCACTTGGCCCGGCCAACCCGGCCCGCACCCAGATTTTTAGCAACATAGTAGGTAGTCCCGACGCCAAGACCGATCGACACTGCAATAAAAAACAAAAACGACGGCAACGCATAATTAAGGGCGGCAACATAATCCTCACCCAACCGCGTCATATAAAAAACGCCAATAATATTATAAAACGCCAACACCAACTCATTCAAAATCAGCGGAATCGCCAACCGATACAAGCTCTTAAACGGCGATCGAAGAATAGCCTCAGTCCCTAACATCAATCAACCTTTATAACGTGCGAAGAGTGAAACGATTATTAGTAGTTTCCCACAAGCGCAGTCGACGCAACTTCAAATGAGTATGATCACCGAAAAGCGTCCATAAGTACAGGTTAAACGCTTCACAAGTCGCCGGTGTTCCTTTTAAAATCGTCTGATCCAAAATCCGGCCCTGAACAGATGAAAGCCGGGTCAAAACATACTCTCTGAAATCTCTCAGAATATCTTCGGAAATCTGAACAGTCTCAACAGTCGGCTCCACCATAAACTGATGACCATGATAGCGATGACATTTTCCAAATTTGAGCTGATTCTCATAAACCGAATGGGCAGGATCAAACAGCCGATGTGTCGCCGAGAAGACCTCGCGAATGCCCATATTAAATCGGTCGCCATCCCATTCAATGACACTGGAATCCGATAGGGTAAATTTAAGTCGAACCGGTGACCAACGTTTTTGCAAAAAAGACCAGAGTCGAAGTACCGTCTCCTGGGATCCGCGCATCGGAAAATCGGTTTCAAAATTTTCCCGCAGCCCCATTTCAATCTCCGGCCACACCATAGCCTCGGGTACAATCATACCGGTTTCCGGATCAGGAGCGCCATCCATCGTCACACGGACCTGAAAAAATCCGATCTTATCTTTCGCAAGCAAAAGTGGAAACGGGCCAAACCATCGATGCCGCTCCACTCTTCCGGAAACATACGCGGTCGCTTCGCTTCCAGGCGCGTCCGTCAAATGGCACACCACTGGTTTAACCGCATCGTGGTCAAACAATTCCCGGGCCTGAGCCAGCATCCAAATCGCTACATTCTCAGGAGTGGGTTGAATTTCGGATTGAGAAAACGGGACTGTATCTGCATTCAAATAGTGGTGATCATACCGGGTAAGCAGCGTTTCTCGTAGTCGTTCTTTGATTAACGACAACTCTCGAATCATCCCTGTTGCCGGATCTACCGGTCCTTCAAACGCAAAATAAACGATATAATTCCGGCCTTCGCCTAGCTCCGCAGTCGACTCAGCGCCAAAGACACGACTATTTTGCTCAAGCGTCCACTTGGGATTAAAGTACCGTCTCGCAACAGAGCATTCAAACCGTTTACTAAGCGTTAAATAGGGCATTACGAGGTTATTTTAATAAACTCAAAAATTCAGTTCGGGTCGAATTATTATGTCGAAAAATACCTAACATACAAGACGTTGTCATAATCGAATTCTGCTTCTCGACACCCCGCATCAACATACAAAGATGCTTCGCTTCGATCACAACACCGACTCCTTTAGCACCTGTAGCCGCCATCATCGCTTCGGCAATCTGGGTAGTCATATTTTCCTGAATTTGGAGCCGCCGAGCAAAAACCTCGATCACCCGCGCCACTTTTGAAAGGCCTAAAACCTTGCCGTTCGGCAAATAGGCCACATGGCATTTCCCAAAAAAAGGCAGTAAATGATGCTCGCACAGCGAATAAAACTCAATATCTTTTACAATCACCATTTCATCCATATCGGACTTAAAAACCGCGCCGTTGATGACGGCTTCAACACTTTCCTGATAGCCCTTTGTTAAAAAACGCAAGGCTTTAGCCGCCCGCTTCGGCGTATCCAAAAGTCCTTCCCGGTCGGAGTCCTCACCGATTCCACCTAGAATCGATTTATAATAGCCTTCTAGCTCATCCATCGTGATTCCTTTCTATTGCCCGCTTATGCCCGTGAACAAACGCCCAATACAGCTTGGGTATGACCCTCAACTTTAACATTTTTCCAGACGTTTTCGATCACGCCTTTTTCATCAATGAGAAAGGTACTACGGAGCACACCCATGTATTTTTTTCCGTAATTCGATTTTTCTTGCCACACACCATACGACTCTAAAACGCCGCCGGTCGGATCACTAAGTAAATAAACTTTCAGATCATATTTTTGGATAAATTTGAGATGAGATTCCGGTGAATCCTTTGAGACACCGATAACGACCGTATTATTGTCCGAAAACTCAGACAACAGTTCCGAAAACCCAATGGCTTCTTTCGTACATCCGGGAGTATCGTCTTTAGGATAGAAATACAGCACCACTTTTTTGCCTAAAAAATCATGAAGACTGATTGCATTTTGATTCGCATCTAACAGTTCAAAATTGGGAGCGCTTTGTTCTTTTTCCAGCATAGGTCACCTCGTTATTTTTTATTACACCGTAATCGTACCGATATCCCCCTACTCTGGCAATAAGACTCTCTAAGAAAAACACATTTTTGCAGGGAGTCCAACATGACAAATTAGTTAATCTAAGATAGTATTTAGCCTCATTATCATCATAAAAATAAGGTAGGAATTTAGGCGATCATGAATTGGAAAACCAGACGGTATTGTGGATCATTTTCACTGGATCACGTAGACGCTTGCTTAGAACTTTCAGGATGGGTCGACACGATCCGAGATCACGGTCAGGTTTTGTTTATTCATTTAAGAGATCGCAGCGGCATGGTCCAAATCGTCTTTGATGCCACCAAAAGTCCCTCCGCCTACGCTGATGCTCAAAAACTGAGACCTGAATACGTGGTCGAAATCAAAGGCCTCGTACGCGAAAGAAGCGCTGACACCAAAAACCACCACCTCTCAACCGGCGATATCGAAATTATGGCCGAAACCTGTGAAATCCTAAGCGAATCCGAAACCCCACCCTTCATGATTTCCGAAAAAGAAGCCGGAGAAAACACCACTACCTCCCACGTCGACGAAGATATCCGCCTGACCTATAGATACCTGGACCTTCGCCGCACCAGCATGCAGCAAAACATTATCAAACGCGCACAATTAATTAAAACCATGCGCGACTATCTCGACACCTTCGGATTCACCGAAGTCGAGACACCCGTTCTAACCAAGAGCACACCGGAAGGCGCACGGGATTATCTTGTCCCGAGCCGTGTTCATCCCGGCCAATTTTATGCCCTGCCGCAATCCCCTCAATTATTCAAACAGCTCCTCATGCTTAGCGGCCTCGACCGTTATTTCCAGATCGTGAAGTGTTTCCGTGACGAAGATCTCCGGCCAAACCGCCAACCGGAGTTCACACAACTCGACCTCGAAGCCTCGTTTATCGATGAGTCGTTTATCTATGAATTAATCGAAGGACTCACCGTCCGATTATTCGCACAGGAAGGCATTACCCTCCAAGCCCCGTTCACGCACATCCGCTATGATGACGCCATGAATAGATATGGAAATGACCATCCGGATCTCAGGTTTGGACTGGACATGATCGACGTCACCCATGTCTTTAAAAACACCTCGTATCAGATTTTCAAATCCATCGTCGGATCCGGCGGCACCATTAAAGGGCTGAACATCCAAGGCTTTTCCGACAAACTCAGCAAGAGCGTTTTGCAAGAAGAATTCGCCAAAGACGCCATCCAGAAATGCGGCGGCAAAGGCCTGTCCTGGATGCGGATGGAAGAAGGCCGCCTTCAGTCCAATATCGTTCAATTTTACAGTGAAGAAGAACTGGCCTCACTGATTCAAACCTTTAAGTGTGAAGACGGAGACGTCCTGGTATTCGTAGCCGATAAAAGTCTCGCTAAGGTCAACGAGGTTCTCGGCCGGTTCCGCGTCTTTTTGGGCGAACGACTAAAATTGACCAAACCAGGCCATTTCACGCCGTGCTGGGTCACGGACTTCCCCCTATTTGATTATAGCCAAGGCAAGCTCGATGCCGTCCACCACCCATTTACCCAGCCCGCCGGCGACATCTCCGGCATCACCGATCCCAAAGCACTCGCCGGCATCAAAGCCCGGGCCTATGATCTCGTCATCAACGGCGAAGAAGTCGGTGGCGGCAGTATCCGAATCAACAGAAAAGACCTTCAACACCATATCTTCTGCCTCCTCGGACTCTCCGAAGCAGACATCAAAGAAAAATTCGGGTTCTTCGTAGACGCTCTCTCCTACGGCGCGCCACCCCATGGCGGCCTCGCCCTCGGCGTCGATCGCCTTGTTTCGATGATCCTACAAACCCCCTCCATCCGCGAAGTCATCGCCTTCCCCAAAAATCGGATGGCCTACTGCCCGCTCACCCAAGCCCCGTCTAACGTAGCGGACAAACAACTAACAGAATTGCATCTACGAACAAAAACCTTGCAATAAAAATAACCGCAAGCCAGGTAAGGCGCCGCTAAGGGTGACATAGGCAAGGCATTTTGAGTACGGAACCGTAGGTGTAGCGGAAGCTACATTGAGATTCCGCACGGAAAAATAACGCCGCAGATGGCAGCGTTAGACAGCCTGCGTAGAATAATGATGCTGTAATGACCACACTTGTAATTGATGATGCCCATACTGGGCAATCGCATGCACCGTGGCCTGAGCACCCGAAATCGTGGTAATCACCGGAATATTATGATGAAGCGCTGACTGACGAATAATAACTTCGTCTTTGAGCGGATTCTTTCCGGACGGCGTATTAATAACAAGCGCAATCTCACCGTTTTTAATAACATCCACAATATTCGGACGGCCTTCGAGCACTTTTTTAACCGCCTCGGTGGCAAGTCCCTGCTCCTGTAAGAACTGACACGTTCCGGCTGTCGCAACAATCGAAAAGCCGAGGTCGATCAAATGACGCACCACGGGAACCAGCTTAGCCTTGTCACGATCCTTCACACTGACAAATACTTTACCGGATGTCGGAATCCGCTGGCCAGCGGCTAACTGAGCCTTGATATAGGCCATTCCAAAGTCGGGATCGATCCCCATCACTTCGCCGGTTGATTTCATTTCAGGACCCAATAAAACATCCACGCCCGGAAAACGGCTAAAGGGAAACACCGCTTCTTTGACCGAATAATACGGAGGGATCGTTTCAACAACATTAAGGTCGGCTATTTTTTTACCTAAGACCACTTTTGTCGCCATTTTAGCCCACGCAATCCCAGTTGCCTTGCTCACAAAAGGCACCGTTCGTGATGAGCGAGGGTTAACTTCAAGAAGATAAACCAGGCCGTCTTTAACCGCAAACTGGATATTCAAAAGTCCGATGACTTTTAATTCAATCGCAATTTTTTTAGTTGCTTCACGGATTTCTTGGTTTAAGTCGGCACTTAATGAATGAGGTGGCAACGAACATGCGGAATCCCCGGAATGAATTCCAGCTTCCTCGATATGTTCCATAACGCCTGCGACAATACAAGTATCACCATCCGAAAGTGCATCAACATCAATTTCCAATGCGTCTTCTAAATATTGATCGATTAAAATCGGCCGTTCTTTTGAAATATCTACCGCTTTGCTCATATAATTTTCCAAATCAGCCTGCGTGTAGACAATCTCCATTGATGCACCGCCCAATACATAAGAGGGACGAACCAACACGGGATATCCAATCTTATTAGCAGCCGCCACGGCTTCTGTTACAGATGCCGCCATTCCATTTTCAGGCTGACGCAACGATAACTTTTCAATAAGCTGTGCAAAACGATCTCGGTCTTCAGCACGGTCGATACTATCCGATGACGTACCCAGAATCTTAACGCCGGCTTTTTCCAAAGACAGCGACAAATTAAGCGGGGTTTGTCCGCCGAATTGAACAATGACACCATCAGGTTTTTCACGTTCATAAATATTAAGCACATCTTCATAAGTAAGCGGTTCAAAATACAATTTGTCTGAAATATCAAAATCCGTCGACACCGTCTCAGGATTTGAGTTCACCATAATACTTTCAAAGCCTTCTTCAGCCGCCGCAAAAGACGCGTGAACACAGGCATAATCAAACTCGATCCCTTGGCCGATTCGGTTAGGCCCACTACCTAAAATCATGACTTTTTTATGATCGGAAATGCGGGCTTCGCATTCTTGTTCATACGTTGAATAATAATAAGGTGTATAAGCTTCGAATTCAGCAGCACAAGTATCAACCAATTTATAGGTCGGAATAATCCCATTTTTCTTTCGGAACTCCCGAATGCTCTTTTCAGAATCAAGTTGAATCAGCGTCGCCAATTGGTGATCCGAAAAGCCCCATTTTTTGCCGCGCCGAACATAGTCCACAGTGAGTTCAGGATATTGAGCAAAACGAACCAACTGAGCAAACTGCTCTAAAAACCAAGGATCAATCTTCGTATAATCATGAATTTTAGCGACCGTCATCCCGATCCTAAGCGCGTAGTGGATATAAAAAATACGGTCGGGATTTGGCGTCGTCAGTTTATAAATAAGCTCCGACTCATCCGCACGAAACATATCTTTACCGTCAAATCCAAAGCCGAAACGCTTCGTTTCCATCGCGCGAAGTCCTTTTTGGAAGGCTTCTTTAAATGTCCGGCCGATCGACATAATCTCACCAACGGATTTCATTGACGTGCCAAGCTCAGGCTTCGCCGCCGGAAATTTTTCAAAATTAAAGCGGGGAATCTTGACCACTACATAATCTAAAGTCGGCTCAAAACAAGCCGGTGTTTTCTCAGTAATCGGATTAGGTAATTCATCTAAGGTATATCCCACTGCCAGCTTCGCTGCAAATTTTGCAATCGGGAATCCGGTCGCCTTTGACGCTAAAGCCGAACTTCTGGAAACCCGAGGATTCATTTCAATAATGACCATCTGCCCGTTAGCAGGGTTAATGGCGAATTGAATATTGGACCCACCGGTTTCAACGCCGATTTCTCGGATAATTGCGATAGAGGCATCCCGCAATAGTTGATATTCCTGATCGGATAAGGTCTGAGCCGGCGCAACCGTAATCGAATCCCCCGTATGAACTCCCATCGGATCCAGGTTTTCGATTGAACAGACGATGACCACGTTATCTTTACGATCTCGCATCACTTCCAGCTCATATTCTTTCCATCCCAAAATCGATTCTTCGATCAAAATCTCGGAAATCATACTACTTTGAAGCCCGACACTGGCGATCGCTTCTACTTCTTCGATGTTATAAGCAATTCCACTACCTGTTCCGCCTAACGTAAACGCAGCACGAATAACACAGGGAAAGCCGATTATCTGGGCTTTTTCTTTGGCTTCATCCATTGAATAAGCCGCATAAGACTTCGGCAAGGTAAAGCCGATTTTTTCCATCGCTTTTTTGAATTCTTTACGGTCTTCGGCTTTATGAATGGACTCGGCATTAGCACCCAGCATTTCAACGCCGTATTTTTTCAAAACCCCATTATGATGCAGCGCCATTGCCAGGTTAAGACCGGTTTGTCCGCCTAATGTCGGCAAAATCGCGTCAGGACGTTCCGCTTCGATAATTTTTTCTAATATTTCAGGCGTTAAAGGCTCGATATAGGTCGCATCCGCCATCGTCGGATCGGTCATAATCGTTGCGGGATTCGAATTCACGAGTACCACTTGGTACCCTTCTTCTTTTAAGGCTTTACATGCCTGAGTTCCCGAATAATCAAATTCACATCCCTGACCAATGACAATCGGTCCGGATCCAATTAATAAAATCTTACGAAGATCATCCCTTCTGGGCATATAAGTTAATATTCCTTTTTTCGAATGTGTATTTACCTTTGTCCTGGACCTTGAGCGGATAATTTCCGTCAAAACAAGCCGTACAGAACTTATCGGATTTAATATTGGAAATCGAGGCCAGCATGCCCTCACGACTGAGATACCCCAAGCTGTCTGCACCCACAAACCGTCTAATTTCTTCGAGGGTTTTTTGAGTCGCGATCAGCTTTTCACGTTTAGGCGTATCAATCCCGAAATGGCAGGGAAACATGACCGGTGGAGATGATATACGAAGATGCACTTCCGACGCGCCTGCTTTTCGAATCGCGGCGACACGCTGCTTCGACGTCGTCCCTCTTACAAGAGAATCATCGATCACCACAACACGCTTGCCTTTTAGAACCGAGCTAATCGGATTTAATTTCACTTTGACATTAAAGTCTCTGATTTTTTGATTGGGTTGGATAAATGTCCGGCCGACATAATGGTTTCGCGTCATCCCGATTTCAAAAGGAATCCCCGATTCCTGAGCATAACCAAGCGCCGCACTATTACCGGAATCCGGAATCGCCATAACCAGATCCGCATCAATCGGATATTCTCTGGCCAATGTTTTTCCGAATTCTTTCCGAACCAAGTGAACATTTTCACCGAATACCAAACTGTCGGGGCGAGAAAAATACACATGTTCAAACACGCAAAAAGCCGGTTTGGCAACCACCGGAATCCGGAAACTGGTAATACCGGTATCGTCGATATAAATCATTTCACCGTTTTCGATTTCACGGACATATTCAGCGCCAATAAGATCCAGCGCACAAGTCTCGGATGTCACAATATAACCGTCTTCCAACCGGCCTAATACCAATGGCCGGAATCCATAAGGATCACGAGCCGCCATCAAGAAATTTTCGCCCAAACAAACCAATGAATACGCGCCTTGAACTTCAGCAAGGGCTTTTTGAAAAGCCGCCGTCACGGACTTTTCTTTGGAACGAGCGATTAAGTGGAGGATGGTCTCGGAATCAACTGTGGATTGAAACAAAGCACCTTCTTCTTTGAGCCGTTTATAAATAGTAAACGCATTGGTTAAATTCCCATTATGCGCAATCGCAAGTTTTCCTTTTGCCGTCTTCGAATAAAGCGGCTGAATATTATTAATATTATTGGACCCGGTCGTCGAATAACGCACATGACCGATAGCCGTTTTACCTTTGAGATAAGACAGATTATCTTCGTGAAAAACATCGGAGACCAGCCCCATTTCTTTCACGACATAAAAATGCCCCGCATCCAGAGACACGATTCCCGCGCTCTCTTCACCCCGATGCTGAAGCGCATATAATCCGAGATACGCTAATCTTGCTGCGTCTTCAATTCCGAAGACACCAAAAACCCCGCATTCGTCTTTCATAGTTTATGAAACCCCCTCATAAGACTTGTAAATTCATCGAATAAATATCGGGAGTCATGCGGGCCTGGCGCAGCTTCCGGGTGATACTGAACGCTGAAGGCCGGATACTTAGTGTGGCGAATACCTTCGATTGTGTCATCATTTAAATTTAAATGGGTAATTTCAACATCCTCGCCCAGTGTCTCAGGATCAACTGAAAATCCGTGATTTTGGGAGGTGATTTCAATTTTGCCGGTCCGGAAATCTTTGACCGGGTGATTTGCGCCATGGTGACCAAATTTTAATTTAAACGTCTGAGCCCCAAGCGCTAAGCCCATAATCTGGTGACCGAGACAAATTCCGAAAATCGGCAGCTTCCCTAAAAGAGACTTAACCGTTTCAATCACCGAAACGACTGCCGCAGGATCGCCAGGACCATTCGATAAGAAAACACCGTGAAAATTGCCGGCTAAGATCTCATCAGCTGTTACCGTGCTAGGAAAAACTGTACATTCACAATCCGCTTTTGCCAAAAGTCGCAAAATATTAAGCTTAATCCCGCAATCGATAACCGCGACTTTAAAGGTCGACTCAGGACCCTCCCATTTATAAGCGGCCTTACAAGTCACATCTCCGACGAGATCCGCACCCACCATTCCGGATGATGCCAGAACTTTTTCAACAAGCTCATGCAATGGCTCATCTCCGGTGGTTAAAATCGCTTTTTGAGCCCCGCTCTCCCGAATATAACGGGTCAGCGCACGCGTATCGATATCTTCTACGCCTAAAATATTGTTCGCTTCGAGATACGCTTTTAACGACTGATTCGAACGGAAATTACTGGGAAAATCGATATATTCTTTAACAATCAAAGCAGATAAAAACAGCCCGCTTGATTCCACATCTTCGGCGTTAATACCGTAATTACCCATCAGTGGATAAGTCATTACCACCATTTGGCGATAATAAGACGGATCGGTTAAAACCTCTTGATACCCTGACATCGCGGTATTAAAAACCACTTCACCAAAACGCTCACCTACCGAGGCAAATGCTATTCCCTCGAATAAAGTTCCATCTTCAAATACAAGGCGCGCTTTAGTCATCAGAATCCCCAATTTTCATAACAAAACCCCGCTTATGAAGGAGACGGGGGGTAAAATCAGTCTATAAGAATCAAGCTACTTAACGGGGATAATAGTATCACGGGTTTAAGAAACTAAAAAGGGCCCTATGAGATATTTTTCATACATAGCACGGGTAAAAGTCAGGGTTTTCTCTAAGGTCTCCAAAAATGCATCGGCATGACTTCGTCGTCCCAATAATCGTTTGGCCAAGGCCTCCAGATCAGATTGCTTTTTGGGCAAGCTGTGAATTTGTTGATCTTCTAGAATCTGCAAAAAATGCTCGATCCGGCGCAAAAATTTATAATGATAAGACAGCTGGTCCGATACATCCTGAGGCAAAATTTCGGCTATTCCCAGGCGTTGAAGTCCAAGCAAGGTATTAGCGCACAGAATCTGAGGGAGGCGTGCCGCATGAATTAATTGCAGCCCTTGAACCAGAAATTCAACATCCCGAATTCCACCCACACCACTTTTAATATTTTTACTCTTCAACCGCCCATCTTCATATTTCTGGATGGCTTTATTTCTCATAGATTCAATGGAACCCACGATTTTTTCAGGGGAAGGCGGATTAAAAAAGAACGGTTTAACCGCTTCAATTAATCCAAATCCCACCATCCAGTTACCGGCAATAGGACTTAGTTTTAAAAGCGCCTGAATCTCCCATAAAGACGCTGCCGACCGGTAATAGTCCAACAGCCCTCCCAGACTAAAAATCAAATGACTGGAACTCCCGTAAGGTCTGAGACGAAAATCTACACGATACAGCCTCCCTTCGGAAGTAAAACCGGACAACAAACCTCGCAGCTCTTCGACAAGAGTGTTGAGTTCCGGTAAAAACATCGCTATTTTTTCACGTTGTTCAGAAGAGAAAATATGCTCATCATAAAAAACCAGAATATCAATATCCGAACTATAGTTCAGCTCCATTCCGCCTAACTTACCGAAAGCCACAACGCATGTATGATCTAAGAGCAGCTTCCAAAGCGGATTTTGGTCAAATTTTTCCCGGTAAATATCCAGTAAATAATTAAACGCAGACCGGCAAAGCCCTTTTGCCAGTACCGACAATTCCCTGGCCACCAACTCCAGCGACTCATCCATACAAATATCCCGAATCCCGATTCGCAACATCTCCCGTTTTTTGAATTTTCGGAGCCGCTCCGAAAAATCATGTTTATCCCTTACAGAAGATAGAAACGAGTCTAATGCAGTATCAATCTCACCCCGTCGAAGTGACATGTACAGGGACTTAGGATCGGTAGCCTCGACCAACAGTTCCGGATTACGAATTAAAATATCCGAAAGATACTGGCTGACCGAAAAGATGGTTAGTAAAATATCCAGACGTTTCGGCTGCCGAAGCAGGTCTTTAAAATGGGTCATCGCTTGACTGGCAATCGCTGTCACATAGCGCTCCCAATTATTGAGCGCCATATCGGGATCCGGCTTTCTGACCAACATATCAAAGGCCAGCACCGCAAGCTTGGCAAAAAGATAAGGCTGTTCACCTTGACCTGCTAAGAATTTCAAATTCGCATACGCTCTCTCGGGATTTGAAAACCCGATCTTAAGCAGCGCCGCCTCTGACATAGCTTTATCCGGTTGTTCGGACAAAATCATATCCGCCACCGTAATTCCTTTTGCCATAATGGCATCTTTCGAAAAATACTTTTCTAAAAAAGCCCTGACATACGCCGTATGCATTTCGAAATCTGTATACAATTGTGAAGATGGCTCAAGTTCGCCTACTTTTTTATAGTCCATTCGACGGGCAAGGTGATCAAATTCAAAACTGTCCAAATCAGGAAGAAATACATCCTGGGCTGATCCCCGGAGCATCCTGAGCGCATTAATTAACAAGCGGCAAAAATCATAGGCCTGTTCTAAATGGAAACTATCTTCCGAACCGACAATTCCTGCCTGACTCAGCGCATATAACGCCCGTCTAAACCGCGGTGTTTTTAAATCGGGATACCGGCTGGCATAGAAGACTTGGAAAAGCTGAACGGCATATTCGATATCTACCAACGCACCCGGGCTGAATTTTGCATTTTTCAAACCGCCTTTGGTTTTTTCTACAACCTGCCGTTGTCGAAGCTGCCAGAATTCTTCAAGATCAAGCTCAAACTCGGAATAAATAAACTCATCCCGAAGCCGCTCAATCTGTCGGCCAAATTTCGGTTCTCCCGCCACCGCTCTTAACCGGACCAACGCTAGTTTTTCATAAAATAACGCCGATCCGCCATGCCCGTAATAACCGCAAAAACTCCCTAAACTCACCGCCACCGGCCCGGCCGCAGAAAAAGGCCTTAAGCGAAGATCAATATGAAAAATACCATCCCGCTTGGCATCAATAAACTTGGTCATTTCTTTGACCAGAAGTTCAAAAAATTCCAAATTCCGAATCGATTCCGAACCACTCGTATAGCCGTTATCGCTAAATACAAATAATAATTCGATATCCGAGGCATACCCAAGAGCAGCACCTCCCAACTTACCCAAACCCAAAACCGCATAGCTGGCAGGAAGTCCGGCCACTGTCTGAGGAATACCAAACCTGGCCATTAAATGATCATAAATACATGCCACTGTCGCTGATACAATCACTTCAGCCAAAACGGTCAATTGTTCTGCAAATTCTTTAAAATCCCATTTTCCCAAAATATGACTCAAATCCATGAGAAAGAGTTCCTGATCTTTAAAACGATTCAGTGCCTGACTTTTTTTTTCAATCGTATTCGCTTCAGATAAGGCCGAATCCAGGCGCTGACGTAACGACTCGCTGCCTTCCGAAAATTCACGGTCGGTTAAATGCGGTGCCAAAATAGGCAGCAAACTACTTGATTGGACCCGGATAAAATCTTCCCAGAGATAATCAGACGTCCCTAATAAGCGTGCAAGATCTTTAAGCGCGAGAGGATTTTTCAAAAACGACAGCCATTCGCCATGTTGAGGTAATTGAATAATATCCTGCGCTAATTGCCCGAATCGCGACAACGCAGTCGACGGATCGGGCGCTTGATCCAGAAAGTAGGTAAATTGCTTCGTCAGCAGAACCGCCAGCTTCAAACTAGCCAAAAGATCCGGGTCCAAGATCGGATTCCCATTCAAATCTACAAAATCAATTTCATCGACAATCCGGTCTTCCAAGGTATTAACCAACACATGCTCAATCGAAACTGCATGCAATGAAAGCGCATTGATCAGAGAATATAAAAACATTGGGGTATCACTGGCCGTAATCTTAAACCGTGTAAAAGACGCCATTTGGCTGATCTTAATATCCACCGGCAGACTTCCAAGGCCCGATAAGGTCGTTACCGCTAAGTGATCCGAGACTAACTGAGTCACATGACGTTTCACTTCGAGAAAATCCAGGCCGCCACCGGATTCCAATTTTCTAAACAAAACATCCAAATGGTCATGGCATTGCTGGGCCCAACTTTCGAATGGCGTATCCCCTTCCAAGCGCCCTTCAAAAACATCAATGATATATCGGCGTAACTTAGGTAACGAAGACCTAGAAAATGAAGATCGCCGTTGTCGAACCGGGAAAGCCGCAGGCATGCGTTTATATGTAAACACACCGGCCCGAACAATATTAAATCCGGTCCCGGATAAAACACCAGTCAAAACAGATAAAACCGATTTATAGTCAAAAGCAAGAACACGGCATCTCACCAGTCCGTCCTCAGTCAGATCGAATGAGACATCGAACGGCTTCCCGGCAGAAAGAACGGATAAAATAGCAAGGTGCCCGCTTTGTTCCGAAAGCGAAAACCGATCAAAATACGCATCATCCAACGCCGTCAAATGCGACTGAATAAAAGCCGGGTCAATCCCCGGACAAAGCGGTATCAAATGCAAAACATCAGGCTTCATAATAGTCCCCATTATAAGCCCAAAAAACACGAAGGGACAGGCTAAATACCTGTCCCTTCAAAAAGCCGCTCAATTACAATTTATTAAAATTCGTATTGGGCCCCTAAAAACGCTCGCCGTTTTTGTGAAGTAAATTAAATGTCGTAGTAGAGAGCAAATTCCCAAGGATGTGGGCGCATATCGATTTGCCTTACTTCGTTGTTCAATTTGTAATCAATCCATTTTTCGATAACGTCTTTTGTAAAAACGTCGCCTTTTAATAAGAATTCATGATCCTCTTCGAGAGCCTTAAGCGCTTCTTCCAAAGATCCCGGAGCCTGAGGAACTTTTGCGAGTTCTTCTGCAGGAAGGTCATAAATATCTTTATCCAAAGGAGAACCTGGATCGATTTTGTTCACAATCCCGTCGATCGCCGCCATCAAGATAGCAGGAAGCGCAAGATAAGGATTGCAACTTGGATCCGGACATCTGAACTCAAACCGTTTGGATTTTTCAGAAGTATGAATCATCGGGATACGAATCGCAGCACTACGGTTACGACGTGAGTAAGCGAGGTTTACCGGCGCTTCATAGCCAGGAACCAACCGTTTGTAGCTGTTAGTTGTAGGACAAGCAAATGCCAACAATGCGCGAGCGTGCTTTAAAACACCGCCGATTGCATACATTGCGGTTTGTGACATTCCACCGTATCCGTCACCAGCAAATAAGTTTTTGCCGTCTTTCCAGATTGAAAGGTGAACGTGCATACCGGATCCATTGTCTCCGAAAAGTGGTTTCGGCATAAACGTAACGGTTTTGCCATGCTTGTGAGCAACGTTCTTAATGATGTACTTATATTTAGCCATGTTATCGCACATTGGAAGTAACTCATCAAAACGCATATCGATTTCAGCCTGACCACCGGTCGCGACTTCGTGATGCTGCGCTTCAACCGGAATGCCGATTGCCTCTAGAGCCAACATCATTTCACTTCTAAGATCTTGATACTTGTCAGTTGGGTTAACCGGAAAATACCCTTCTTTGAAGCGTGGTTTGTATCCTAAGTTAGGGCCTTCTTCACGACCGGTGTTCCAGCGACCTTCAACTGAATCAATGTGGTAGTAACCTTCGTGAACATTTTGATCGAAACGAATGTCATCAAAAATGAAAAATTCGGCTTCAGGCCCAAAGTAAGCCGTATCACCAATATTCAGACCTTTTAAATACTGATCTGCTTTTCTTGCAATATTACGTGGGTCACGTGTGTAATCTTCACCTGTGATCGGATCACAAATATTACAGATAAAAACGATGGTTTTATGTTCGTAGAAAGGGTCAATAAAAGCGGTATCGGCTTGCGGCTTCATTAACATGTCGGATTCGTTAATAGTCTGCCAGCCTCTGATACTGGATCCGTCAAATCCTAATCCGTTCTCGAATGTTGCTAAATCAACTTCTCGGGCAGGAATTGAAAAGTGTTGCCACAATCCGATAAAGTCCATGAACCTAAAATCAGCAACTAGAACATTCTCCTTCTTCATCATATCCAGGACTGCCTGGGCGGTCTTTGCCATAATATCCTCCTTGAAAGATTTTTTTGGTTGTAGCGTCTAAAAAATTGAAAAAAACAGACCTAACAGATCTATCAAATACCAACTATTTAGCTTAAAAAATTGGAAAATTCGGACTTAATTATTGATGGTTTTAACGGCTTTTGCAAGGAATTTTTTTAATACATTTTTGTTATTCACAACATGCCTCATTCCAACATTATTGTTGGAAGTAAAGTTATTTTTTTGACAAAAATGTCATAATAATCTTTTTTTAGATCAAGATTGATGATATGATAAAACCCCTATGGATATTTCATCACTTGCACTTCAAGATATCAAAAACAATATTAAGGAAAAGCGCATTGCGACTATTTTAAGCGCAGTTAGCTCCACCTTAGCCTCATCATTTGATATTAAAATTACCATTAGCCGTATATTTGAGATTCTCAGCACGGAGGTCGGGCTTCTAAGAGGAACATTAACTTTAAAAGATCCAACAACAAATGAAATCTATATCGAACTAGGTCATAACCTGAGTGCGGAAGAAATCAAACGTGGTAAATATCAAGTCGGGGAAGGGATTACCGGTAAAGTCATCGAAACCGGCGAACCTACTATTATTGCCGATTTAGAACAAGACTCGACATTTTTAAACAAAACCAAATCTCGGGGAAAGCTTAAAAACACCTCATTTATCTGTGTTCCGATTAAATTAGGGAAAGATATTATCGGCGCATTAAGCGTCGACCGTGAAGAAGCAACCGCCACCCAACTCACCGAAGATCTTAAACTTTTGAACGTTGTCGCCATGATGGTCGCCCAGGAAATCAAGCTCAAGCGCATCATGGAATCCGAAAAAGAAGCACTCAGATCTGAGAATGTACGTCTTCGTGACGAACTAAAAGATAAATACAACATCCACAACATGATCGGCAACAGCGCGTCGATGCATTTGATTTATGAAAACATTATTCAGGTCGCAGCCTCCAACGCCACCGTCATGATTCGCGGTGAAAGCGGTACCGGCAAAGAATTAGTCGCTTATGCGATTCATTATAATAGCCCCAGAGCCAACAAACCCTTGATCAAACTCAATTGCGGCGCCATTCCAGAAAGCCTGATCGAATCCGAATTATTCGGATACGAGAAAGGGGCATTTACCGATGCTAAAGAACAAAAAATCGGTAAATTCGAAGCCGCTCAAGGCGGCACTATTTTCTTAGATGAAATCGGTGAGATTTCTCCGGCACTCCAGGTCAAATTATTGAGGGTCCTCCAGGAACGCGAATTTGAACGGGTCGGCGGGATCACCCCCGTTAAGGCCAATGTACGAATTATCTGCGCCACCAACCGCAACCTCGAACAGGAATTAGAAGAAAAGAGATTCAGAGAAGACCTGTATTACCGTCTTAACGTTTTCCCCATTTTCTTACCGCCGCTCCGCGAGAGAAAAACAGATATCCTCCTGCTTTCCGAATATTTTTTAGAGAAGTATTGCAAAGAAAACAGTAAAAAAATTACCCGTATCTCATCACTCGCGATCGACCTTTTAACCTCTTATCATTGGCCGGGAAATGTCCGAGAACTGGAAAACTGCATTGAACGCGCTGTCCTGATCTGTAATACGGACACTATCCAGGCGACACACTTGCCACCGACACTACAACGAATCGATACAACTGAAACAGTAGCCTACGATCATTTATCTCTGACTGAACAAGTCGATAATTTTGAACGGGAATTAATCATCGACGCACTCAAAAAAACCCGTGGCAACAAATCAAAAGCCGCCAAATATCTTAAAATTACCGAACGAATGATCGGCTATAAAATACGAAATCTTCAAGTCGACTTTAATAAATACAAAGGCAAAAAGTAAGGAAGAAACTAATGCGTTTAACCCCTATTATTTGTGGGCTATTACTACTGCATGGCACCGTATCATTTGCCATTACACTTCCATTGACGGTAGAAACCACAACCGCAAACGAAATTCAGGCTACCCAAATAAATTTTGGAAAAGATCTGCTATTGCGATTCTGGGGACCGACACTCGACAAAAGTGCATCTGAGAGGGCATACGCTTTAATTGCAACGCTTAAGCAAATGGCCGCTTTGGGGCTCACAACGAAAGATGTGAAAGTCGGCATATTCGATACCCAGCTTCAAGCACGGATTGGCGAAGCCGTTTTATTTACAATTACAAAAAAAGAAATTGATTCGAACAAAACGCCAGGCCCACAGTTGGCAAAAGAATGGCTCGTCCGCCTTTCACAAGTATTTGAAGCCATTCCCGGATATAGCTATAAATCATATTCTTATCAAGACCCCAAAGCAAGTTTACCCATGACATGCCTGGCGGTCAGTCAGGCCATTCCCCAATCCGCCGCAAAATCTCTCTATCGGGCAATCCATGCTTCTTTTCCAAAAGGAACAAAGCTCAGAGTCATTAACCCCAAAAATTACTGGAGCATTGTTGTCGAAATCGGAAATAAAATGATCCTGCCACCCGGAGCGGATATCGCATTAAATCCGGCGGCCGCCCATGCAATCGGCTTAACAGATACAATCCAACCCGTCATCCTACAGGAGGTTTCAGAATGATTCGACTACGATTTGCCCCATCCCCAACCGGAAATTTACACATTGGTACCATTCGTACCGCCTTATTCAATTGGATTTATGCCAAACACGTGGGTGGAAAATTGATTTTGCGAATTGAAGACACCGATCTTGCCCGGTCAAAACCGGAATATGAAGACAATATAAATGAAGGGTTAGCCTGGCTGAGACTCACCACCGATGAAAGCCCTGAGCACCCCGGCGAATTTGGCCCTTATCGCCAATCCGAACGAATGGCCGAAGGAATTTATGACCGATACGCCCTATCGCTTATCAAAGAAAAAAGAGCCTATTATTGCTTTTGCTCCAACGAAACATTAGAAGCAGAACGCGAACAAGCTGAAAAAGAAGGAAAAGCCTATGTGTATTCTGGCACATGTAAACGGCTATCAGAAGACGACATTAACCGGCAGCTAGCAAATCAAACACCCCATACCATCCGGTTTTCTATGCCGGGACATACACTCACCTTCCCGGATTTAATCCGTGGCGATATTAGTTTCGATCTAAGCTTAATTTCTGATTTTATCTTGGTCAAATCGGATAAAAGCCCGTCCTATAATTTCTGCTGCGCAGTGGATGATATGTTGATGAGAATTAGTCACGTCATCCGGGGCGAAGACCATATTTCCAATACCCCTAGGCAAATCGTTTTGTTTGATGCATTCGGGTATCCGGCGCCTCAATATGCGCATCTTCCGATGATCCTTGGTCCGGACCGGTCAAAACTATCCAAGCGCCATGCCGCAACTGCCGTCACAGATTATAGGGATATGGGCTTTTTATCAGATGCGATGTTTAATTATCTCTCCATTCTGGGCTGGACACCACCGGATAAAGAGATTCTCGAAACCGAAGAGGTTGTCTCTGCATTTTCTCTGGAAAAAGTATCAAAATCAGGGGCCATATTCGATGTTCAAAAACTCAAATGGATGAATGGCCAATATATCCGAAAACTCTCTCCCGATCAGCTTTATGCCACGGTATTGCCCGTATTAACAACAGAAAATGTTCAAAAACTTTCTCACTTTAATATTTCGGAAATGACCCGGTTATTTTTTTCGGTAAAAGACAACTTAGAGACCTTAACCGACATTAACACGCTTGTAAGCGTCTACGCGCTCAGCAGTAAAGAGTACGAAACCTCATTGGCAACTTATACATTTTCCGATTCCGACAAAGAGGTCGTATCGTTATTTATTTCATTATTTTCAGCCTTAGAAACCCCGACAAGCGATCAGATCGATACCATCTTTGCCACCATTTTAGATCAAACTAAACTCGGAAAAGGAAAAGTCCTGAAACCGGTCCGCCTTGCATGTACAGCGACAGGATCCGGCCCGCATTTATCTGATTATCTGAGTATTATGGCCAAATCGGAAATAGAAAACCGCCTGGCAATCTGGCAGAAAAATAACCTGAATAATGTATGAAGGCACACGCTCGCACACTTGATCCGGCCACCTTCATAGAGCTAAAACGCTGCCTGGAAACTCCCGCTCCGGCTCAAACGGAATTCGAGTTTGTATGTGGGATATTTGAAGAGTATGTGGAAATACCGATAGCAGCACCGGAAACCTTCTACGCTCAACTCCGGGAAAACCTGCAAAAAATGATCGACGAATTTGGCCCCTATGCCTTCTCAGCCGATTTCGGTCTGGAAAAATATCACTTATCCGATCTCCTGACATTTCTACTGGATACAACCCAATTTGCATTCAGTCTGAAAAAACGCAAAGGCCACGGCATTTTGTATGCGTTTTCCCATGTTATGCTCAGAAGAAATTGGATCAACACCCTGCCGGATCCGTTATTACCCAATATTCTAATTCCAAAGCTAGAACGTTTCGGCATTCTGAACAAAATTCAAAGCATTATCAAAAGTCCGGAACCTCTTCATTATAACCGCGTCGAAGATATCGGCATGGGGCATTCCGTCTACCTGACGACCATAACCTCACGTCAAGGGCAGGAGCAGTCATTTGTCGTCAAACAGGAAAGCCTCCCTAACCAGGAATTTTATACAAATTTACTGACAATGCTCAAATGGCCAACATTTATTTCACGTCATTTTGTTGATTCGGCCACAGGATGTGGAATTGAAATCTCCACTTATCTCGGAAATAAATCACTCAAAGAAGCCTACAATTCTGAAAGCGATTTTCCAAACTGGCTGGAAACCGAGCTCGCACAACATGCCGCATTAGGAGGCGCATTCGGCCGGGGCGACCGGCATTTCGAAAACTACATGATTACAAATAATCATCTATTTCCCGTCGATATTTCGTTTTTATTTTCAAGTGATAACGAAACTTGGGATAGCAAATATATTGCCGCCGGAACCTATGAATTTAATTTTTTATACCGTTTTTGGAACACCCCAGCACTTTTCAAACAAAAACTATCTCAATTTTTTGATACGTATGCAAACACCCTTCATACGCTAGCCTCACATAAAGCTATGCTTAAAGAGGCCATTTTTACCTATTATAAAAATCATGATCCCGCCCAAAAATTTGCTTTCTTGGATGACCGTCTCAGCAATATTGAGTCCTATACTGCAACACAAAAGAAAAACCATATTAACGCATTCTGCAATATGCTGGTCCGTCGCTATGATAAGCAGCTGCTTCAAAAACTATATAAAACGGTACCCGAGATCGTTTCACAAAACCCCATATTAAAAATGTATGCACTTGCTGATTCAGATAAGCCCTCGGCTCTGTTTTTAGTCGAAGATCACACAACTCCGGTCATCGAAACAATTAGAGAATTAGCCGTCATTCATCTTATGGAAAAAAGCCAATTAACTACCGATCTTGAAACACTTCATACGCAGCAACAAACACTCAAAACGCTTATTTAATCCTATACGTTTTCTAAGAGGCTCGGTCACCTTTGGTAGAAATTTTGACTTTCAGAGCACCGGAAGTCTATAGTGAATAGAGCCATAAAACGGAAAGAAATACAGATATACAAAGCAATCTTGGTCGCACTTATGATCCGGCCAAGGCAGTGTAAAATCTTGAGTGTAATTTCAAAACGGTGAAAGAATAGTCCAGCGGCGAAGCTCGCTGGAAATATTTTGAAAGCCAACGAGGGTCATCGTAGACTTTTTAAGAATCGCAAAACACTTAAAAGGAGCATACGATGACCAAG
>CAMDBA010000015.1 GCA_945888995.1 bacterium UBP8_UBA817
AAGCGGAACTGCAGGCAGTGCAAAATACACCTCGTCTTCACAAAGCGTCCCGTTGCCAAACGTGTAAAAGCGATGGGTATGATGCCATACCTTGTACGGTCCCCTCAGTTGCGTATCAACAAAAGACGTTAGCGGGTTCCAATCCAAAATCTCGGTCCGCCAGCGAATGGGAATGCCTCTGATTTTCAGACGATAGTCAAATAAGGTGCCGGATTGAATGTCCGGTGTGGATTGATGTGTAATCTTGAAACTCACAAAGGGAGGTGTGATTTTCTCTAGATTTGTGGCTTCCGAAAAAAAAGCGAACACGTCCTTCTGGCTTTGCCGAAGCCACTGTTGGGCATAAAAGCGTTCGCATACCACCTCTTGATTGAGATGCGCAATAAATTTGATGTGCAGGGCTTCTTTGAGCGCGGGTGTTAATTGTGTGTATTTGAACGTGAAGCCTGCTGCGTTGAGGCGGTCTGGGACAACCTTGGCGCCATCGAGCACCACAGCGGCTATCTCCCCTAGCATCAATTTTAGTACAAAACGTGGCACTTTAAATAGATTGGGACGATGTAAAATAGACGCCAAAACCCCCGAAAATGTTGCATTCGTCACGTTACCAGGGCTAACCGCGTTGTACACACCGGAATATTTTTTGTCCTGAAGGGCTGTGACTATAATATCCACCAAATCATCTCGATGAATCCAGTTCATCCATTGGTTGCCATTGCCTAAAGGCCCGCCCATCCCCAACAAATAGGGGTGTTTCATTTTATCTAGTGCCCCACCGCCTGCACCCAATACAAACCCAATGCGTAATCTCACTTCTCTTATGGTTTTTTGATTATTAATTGCCATAGATTCGCTTTCCCATGCCCGGCAAAGTTCAGCCATAAAATGAGTGGCGGATGGGGACTGTTCATCTCTGTCGCCAGGACATTCATGGTCGTAATACCCAATGGCAGAGGCTGAAATAAAAACATCTAATTTGGGCGCAAAGGTAAGCGCCCCCTGAACCAAATGTCGAGTGCCTGTGACACGCGAGTCCCACATGCGTTTTCTCTGCGTAGCCGTCCAGCGTTTCTCCGCTACACCTTCACCCATCAAATTGACAATCGCAGTCACGGATTCAAACGCTTCTTTAGGCGGGGGGCCGCTCAGTGCATCCCAAGCGTAATAGTCTGGAAGCTCCCCCAGTAGCTCTTGCGCTTTTTGGATGTTTCGCGACACGACAACCGGGGTGATCCCAATCTGTAGTAACTTCCGAATCAGTTGCTGTCCGACAAACCCTGTTCCGCCAGTAATTAGAATCTTCAAGGATGGTCTTTTATTTCGATAAGGATTTCATGCCGTTTCATCAGAGGGAACGCAAAAGGCGAGTTATAGCTGGCATAAATAGAATTTCCTGTGGGGGTGTACCCATCTGCCTTTAATTTGGATAGCAGCAGTTTCTCTTTTGATTTTACATCTTCTTCGTTTGCGTATCCCGAAAACAAAAGGGCGGCCAGTCGTTTGGCTTCGATCACTTCAAATTGGATGCGTGGATCATTGGCTTCGGGCAACGTATCAATTGTATACTTTTTTGGCACAACAAATGCGACCGTTTGATCGTCTTGGCTTTTGCGTTGGATGACAGGGGCGGTCATCTTGATTTTTTCTGCAGATTTATTTCCCCCAAAAATATACCCCGCTAATGTTCTGAACCCTTGACTCAGTGACTGGTCAAAGTCACCCTGAGTTTTTGTTGAAGCCACCAGAAATGCGTCATACTCGCGTATTTCGTATCCCGATTTTTCCTCGATAACCCTATAAGCGGGCTTTTCGATATTAGTTTCAGTGAAATACGTGATACCCATCCAACCCAACATGACAACCACAACACCCGTTATTAGTACACTCATAGTATCTATATTATGCCGAACGACACCCTTCCCTGTAAATAGAATTCTTCCGGTCTCATTTAACCGGTTAGGGCTGACCCCTGTTTATTTTCCGGCAATATTTTTCAGCATGCCCTTGAAAATAATCCCATGAAAAGGGAATACAGCCCACCAATACAGTCGACCAGAAACCCCGCGTGGGCGGAAAGTAGCCCGTTGATGCAGGATTCCTTTGTTTATGAAAAATTCAAGCCAGGCTTCGCCAGGCAGCTTCATTTCGGCGTAGAGCAAGAGCCTGCCTTCTTGTTTATCGGCATAAAGCACGCGCCAACAGTCTAGCGTATCCCCAGGTTTAAGCTCTGAGCTACTGCGTCTGCCCCGTTTTAGACCGACTCCACCCACCAGTTGGTCCAAAAAACCACGTATTTTCCATAGTCCATTAGCGTAATACCATCCTGTATCCCCCCCAATGCGCCAAATTTTATCAATACAGATTCTAGGGTCTTGAATTGAAACTTGCCGATAATCACGAAAACACCCATGACTGGGTATTTGAATATAATTAGATAACCCTTTTTTCAATAAATTCGAGTTTAGCGCATCTTTCCAACTTGAGATGACTTGGTTATGGTCAATTTTGTCAAAAGCAGCGCCAATCGCGTCTTCATAAGAGGTGAGTTCTATGCCTAAATCGTCAGCTAAGGAATTGGGTCTGCATATGACCTCTACAGACATGCTATCCACAAGGTTTTTAGCAAGGGAATAGGAAGTTGCTGTGACAAAATACAACCAATAAGACGATAGTTTCGGGGTTAAGACAGGCACCACTTGAATATATCGCTTCAAATTTCTGACTTTAGCAAATCGCAACAGCATGTCTTTGTAGCTGAGAACATCAGGTCCGCCGATATCATACGATTTTCCGGCAGTATGAGGGGTGTCCAATACCCCTATTAAGAAGCCCAACACATTCCCAATAGCAATCGGCTGGCATCGGGTTTTGATCCATTTTGGCGCAACCATAAAAGGAAGTTTTTCCACAAGATCACGAATGATTTCAAAAGACGAACTACCCGAGCCAACAATAATACCGGCTCTTAGAGTGGTTAGGGAATAAGACCCTAATTGAAGGGTTTTCTCTACTTCATAGCGAGATGCTAAATGTTTGGAAAGCTGTTGTTCATTAACGATCCCACTTAAGTAAACAACACGTTTAGCATGGGTGTTGGAGATCGCATGGGCGAAATTTTCAGCGCATTTTTTTTCTATCGAATCAAAATCCGAACCTGAAGCCGTCATCGAATGAATCAGGTAGTAGGCTGCGTCGATATCTTTGGGGATATTTGAAAGCGTTTGCTCATTTGAAAAGTCAACTTCGATGACAGTGACATTTGATAGTAGTGAATAGGGAACTGAAAAACGATGTTTATCCCTGACGCCGCAAACCACGTGATGGCCCTTTTTGGCTAAGAGTGGCAGAAGTCTCGATCCTATATATCCGTTTGCTCCAGTTAATAAAATTTTCATGCTTTTTTACCCTTTTCCTTTGTTACAACTCATTTCGGACAAGTATAATCGTTTTTTCAACTATGCGATACCTGCTCCGGTTCCGCAACAATATTTCTGTAAAAGTGATTCGATAGTGTCAAAAAGTTAGACCAAAAACACATCTATTCACTTTTGGCACTTCCTCACACCCCTTTCAAAAAGAGAAAACAGCCTCTCTCTCAAGATGTAGTGATTGAGAATTTAAACCTTAGCCTCAAAATCGCTGTTTTTTGACGAAGTTGGGTAAAGAAGTTTTCCACTTAACTCCCTGTCCAGTTTTTCCCGGCCCGCTCTAGGAGTCCTAGAAATATCCGGCAATTCACGTTAAACTGTTCAAGCTAAATACGGAAAGGTGTCCGAGTGGTTTAAGGAGCACGCCTGGAACGCGTGTGTACAGCAATGTACCGTGGGTTCGAATCCCACCCTTTCCGCCAAACAGTAGCAATATTCCAACCGTTTGTTCGTAAATCGCCCTTGTTAAGGGTATTTTTTAGCGAACCTTTCAAGGGGCAACAAGCCATTTCGGCACTTTTAGACGATCTTGCGAGGTTTTCGGAATCTTTTAGAGGCCCTTCCGTGGGCGTTAGCCCACAAAAAGACCTTTCAATGCTTTGAAATAAATGACGACTGAATTGTTTTCTTGAATCACCACTTTTTCTAAATGCGTTTTGACCCAGTTTTCCAATTCTTTTCTGCTAAATCCTTCGATATTCACCTTGAAACTCACCATCATCCGCTTAAATACCTCCGCACTGTATTTTTCCTCCTCTCTTTCTTGAATATCAAATTCCTGCCGGTAACTGGCGGCTTCCAATTGTTTTTCTTCTAAATTAAAGTCATCGATACGGTCATTGATTTTCTTTCGCTCGTCTTTAGAAAATCCACCCGTGACCAAAGAATCGAGATACTGGTCTCGTTTTTGTTTGATGAGATCCAGCTTAGACAAGCACCGCTCTTTTTCAATCTGCATCGCCATAATCTCTTTTTCAATGGCGGCGTTGTGGCCGGCGATAGCCTGCTTCACCTGAGCCAATCGGGATTCGTCGGCATAACTTAGCAAAGAGTCTAAAACCAATTCGTGAGTCGGTTCTAAAGACAGATAAGGCCGAGTACAAATAATCCCTTTGGCATGCTGATTAAAGGTGCTTGAGCAGCGGTAATAGTAGTACAAACGGCCATTTTTCTTTTTGGTGTAATTGGGACTTAAGGCGCTGCCGCAGTGACCGCAAATCAAGAGACCTTTCAGCAATCCTTTAACCTCGTTTCGAGGGCTTTGAAAGTCTTTTTGCCTAAATAGTTCTTGAACCTGTTCAAAGACTTTTTCTGTCACTAAGGGCTGATGAATATCTTTAAACACCGTATTATTCCATTGAACATACCCTTTGTAGACAGGTCGTTTTAAGGTTTTATGAATCTCTCGCTTGTCCCACAAAATGCCGCTTCTCCGCTTAAACCCCATGAGCGTGCATTCATGGGCTACTAAAGTGGTTGATTTCAACTCAAGAAACAGTTTGAAAATGAACTCAATCACTTTGCGTTCTTGTTTATGCGGAACCAATTCTGAGCTGATTGAATCGTACCCAAAAGGACGTACGCCTCCGTTGTACAACCCTTGTTCAGCCCGATAAGCAAACACGTCTTTAATCCGCTCAGCGGTTTGTTCCCGTTCCAATTGTGCAAAGACCAAGGCCACGCGGAGCATGGCTTTGCCCATAGCTGTTGTGGTATCGAAGTTTTCACGAAGTGAAATGAACTCTACCTCATTGGCTTGAAGACGGGTCATGAGCTGTTCAAAATCTAGCAATGACCGTGACAAACGATCGAGCTTTTTGACGACTACGGCGTTGATTTTCTTGGCTTCGATATCGGCCAAAAGCTTTTGATATTCTGGGCGGTTGGTGTTGCCGCCGGATTTACCGCTTTCAATGAAAGTTTTGTGAATGTGAAACCCTCGATAGTCACAAAACTTCCGAAGTTCTGATTCTTGTTCATCTAAAGAATCACCTTCTTTTGCTTGACGATCAGTCGAGACACGAAGATAGAGGCTGACTTTAAACGGAGCGTCTAACCGTGAGTCACCCCTGATGGCGGGCAGGGGTGACGCTGTAGCGTTTGAAGAGTGGTTTTTAGCTTTAGTCATAAATCACCTCCCTAAAAGGGCAAAAACCGACAGGCCAAGCGATGGGCCGTAGTACTTCCGTGATGAGCGAAGAAATTCAGAGCATCGAAAAGGAACCATTTGAGGGTATGAGCTGTATTTTTAAGTATAGATTTCATAAATATGCCTTCCGTTATCTCAAGTACACCGCTTTGAAAGCACCGTCCCAACAGCCACCGCATTTGAGTTTGACCCATTTCACAGACGGCAAATGGGGTAAATCGCCATCGCAAGGAAAGACGACTACGGGCTGATGTTTAGAGACGGCTTTTTGAAGGGTGAAAAGAGAGCCGCGAGATTCGGCGGTAACAAAGGCTACGAGGCCATAACAGGCGGAAACCAAGGTTTGATTGCGAAGCAGCAAAGCTGCTCGAATGAGGCCTGGATTTTCGGCACCGGAGGATACTCCCCAGATGACGGAGCCCCCAGCCTCTTTAAATTGTCGCATCATAGCGCGGACTTTGATCGGGAAACCGTGGTAGTTTTTCCACGCGGCATAGACTGTGCCATGATCGCTGAGACCTAAGCGCAACAATCTTTCAAGAACATAGGCATCGGCTCCGATGGCACCGCCTGAGGCAATGTGGTATCCGCGACCGATGAGGTCTTCGACCACATCGCCCACAGATTCTTCCCAGGAACTGGGGAGGTTTCGGGAACCGATGACCCCTACGGATTTGAGAGGAAGCTCCTCTAAATGACAAGACTGACGCGATGACTGAGACTTTGTTACAATTGGCATTTCCAATTGCTCCTTTCTGCGGTTGAATTTTGAAAAATTTTGCGACCAGAAAAACAAGAGCTCTGTCAATGGATGGATATATCGAAATTTATTTGATGGGTGAAAACGAAGTAGAGGTTGAAACAATGTTTAAAATCGTAGGAACGTCAGCGCATAAAGTCTATTTTAAAAAGGATCTTTTTGATCAATCTAAAAAAGGCTTTTTAAATGAAACATCCGAATCCGTTTCAGTTGTAGATTTTCTAAAACCCTTATTTCCTTCTGAACCGGTTGAGCTTTACGAAAAAACGTTGATTAAGCTACTTCAAAAAACGTTCGCTCAAGAAAAATTTAATCTCTTAACTTTAACTCAAACTGTCCCTTATATTTTTGATTGTTTCTTAGACCCTTCCTTACCTAAAGGGACGTCCTCAAAAGAAATAACAGCGGCAGATCTCATCGAATTTTGTGCTCATCTGCGATCGATGATGATGGATATAGAAGCCACTATTCCAGAAAATTCCCTAGAAGCGTATACCCGAATGGGCTTCTTAAATGATGTTGGTCAAAGTACGGCTCTTCTAAGAAGTGGAAATCTCTTTGATCTACTATTAAAAGGCCAAATGCAATGGGATGGGATGACGCCAAAACTTCCACTCATTATATTTCAACATCTTCTAACTCATCTCGTTTTACCTCATCCAGTACAAGGAAATGACGAGCTCAAAGGGTTTTTAGTGCGCTTTTCTGAAACGCTGCAAAAAACGCTATATATAAAAGAAATCGAAGAAACCTTAATTTCTGATATGACAAAATGTAGGGTGTTAGCCAAATCTATTTTATCTTCGGATGGATCAGTACTCATACAAGGAGGCCATATTGGCCATACTTTCTACGTAGAATTTAGAAGAACCCAAACAGCGGATAGCATCCACTTAAGTATAATTATTCATAATTTCAACGGAACAGCCCTAGAATTTAACCGACAGGTTGAAAAGGAAGAAAACTACTTTTTTCCCTATGCCATTCAATTAACATTCCCTAAAAAAATAGGCCCAAAAGGAAAGCATAATCCAGCCGAAAATGAAGTTAATATGGTGTCTGCCTATATTCAATTGGTATTAACAGCCCATTGCCGAGGGGGTGAACTTAAGAAAAAAGGCGGCGCTTTGCGTTCTGCTGAACCCGGACAAGTAAAAATCCTAAAACATGAAGAGCGTTGGCTTAAGCGGTTTTATGCACAAGTCTGGGAAAAGAAAGACAGTCTCTTAAAAGCTTTAAAACCTGTTTTTTTAACCCCTCAAGGATTTTCAATGGTACATCTTCAAGCCTATCTTTCGGACTGGAAAAACCTTGAAAAACTATTCCAACAGGTTTTTCCAGACCTCTTTCATAGCCAAGACTTTGCGGTTAAGCTGCTTCCACTTTTAAAAGGTAATCTCTACGATGTTGCTGAAGCGATTCAAACCTGTGTTTTCCTGGCCTGTATTTATCAGCCTTGGGAACACTTAAATTTACTAGGGCTTTCTCTCCACCCGAATCCTGAGCATTTTTTACCATACGGATTACAACGTACCGGACATTGCACGGTTCATAATTTCAAAGCTGGGGCCTTCAGTTCGATTGGTTTAGACTCGCGACACCCGGCCCATTTTGAAATGCTTAAAAGTATTAATATCGCCCTTAAATTTACAAGTTCAAAGTGGGTTTCCGAATTTACACCGGATTTTCTGATGCTTTTAGAGGCCGAACCAGAAGCGCAACTTCACCAAATAGTGAGTCCCGCAGAGCCTTTAATAAAACAAGGAATTGCCTTTTATGAAGCTAAAAAATATAAAGACGCTGAAGCTGCATTTAAAGAAGCTATGAAACTTGATCCCAATCATCCCATTCCATTTGAAAGATTGGGAATGATGATAGGTGAAGGTGATAAACACGCGGGAATTAAATGGTATAGTCAGGCTTTAGATCGGATTGAAAGTGATGCAACAATTTGGGTTAATCGAGGTATTTTATTTGCCGAAATTGGCGAGGTAGAACGTGCAGAAAAAGACCTGTCAAAAGCCATGTCTTTAAATCCGAATGATGTGTTAGCCTATGTCAATCGAGCGAATGTATGGGTGGCTCTAAACCAATGGGGAAAAGCCGGGGAAGATTTTACAAAAGCTATTTCTTTAACACCAGATGATTTCTTTTTATATTTTCAAAG
Source organism: bacterium UBP8_UBA817 (assembly GCA_945888995.1). Classification (GTDB taxonomy): domain Bacteria; phylum Margulisbacteria; class Marinamargulisbacteria; order CAMDBA01; family CAMDBA01; genus CAMDBA01. Next base: position 8,505 of record CAMDBA010000015.1, read on the forward strand.
AGGGGGCGTATATGCAACAGTACAAAAAAAAGCGGAAGCTATCAGCGATTTTCGCCTTGCTTTAAGTAAAGGGTTATCTGATTTTGAGTCTTTAAATATTATTCGGGTTTTTGCAGTAAATACGAATAATATAGCCCTCCTTAGAGTGGCTTTATTAAAAATGAAGGAAGTGAAGCCGGAAGAAGGGCTGCGTATTGATGCTGCTTTAGCAAAGCTAAGCAGTGTTTAGGCTACAAGCTGATATATTGAGAACTTTTGGATGGATAGGAGCGTATATAAAATGAACCTAATTATTTAATATGAGTCTCTAGTTAAATGGAGACATTAAGCACTTTTATTCGATCCATCGGTTGTAATAGTTTTTAGATCCTCAATCCATTGCTTAATAATATTAAGCGTTAAAGTAAAGCCTTCAAAATCTGATTTATTTATAGAGGTGTTCATCTGTTTTGCAAAAGCTACTTTTTGCTCTAAGTGAACCTGTCCCCATGTGTTAGACCAAAAAACATAAATTCAGAGATAGAAAAACACAGTGGAAATGAACTGAAAAATATCCACCCGTTAATTGAACAAGAAGCGAAGCGTTCCTTGATAGTCTTGTACTAAAATACAGGTAGGAAATCT